>NZ_JAIUDG010000001.1:0-441404 GCF_020179875.1 Paenibacillus sp. alder61 | reverse complement strand
CTTTATGACCCTGGATGAAGCTTATGAGGCACTAGACCAATACATGGACTTTTACAACAACCGAAAAATTCACGGTAACTTAAGAAAAATGTCTCCAGCGAAGTTCTCAATATGGGTGAGGACACTGGAAGACACCTCTGCCTTTCATAGAGCGGTGTAATACGGCAGAATAAGGAGCAGTCCTGTGAATTCATAAACATTGTAGGGTAGGACTCCGAAATAAGGGGGCCTAGCCGAATCTGCAGGAGTTTTCGACGAAACCGGCTCGTTTCTCTAAAATCGCTGGAAATGCCTGCAGATTTGCATCTTTTTTCGCATCCCCTCGGGAATCAGCCTAAAATACCTGCAGATTTGCATCTTTTAAAGTTGGAAGGGTTGGAAAGTGTACCAGGCACCTTGATCGCCGTGGATCCCATACGATTTGGATGTCTGACGGGGCACCAGTCCGCTGTTCAGCGGATTCAGATGTTCCGCGGAACTACATCAGGGAGCCGACGGTGAACAAGAAGATCAACAGGAGCAAGGAACCGCCCGAGAAAGAGACGCCGAGAATGGCGAACAACTTTTTCCGGTTTTTGATCGCCAGGCCGATGACGCCCAAAATAAGCGCGGCGAGATGAAATACGGCCGAAACCATCATCAATAGAACGCCGAGCAAAGCCCCCATCTGATTCATCATGCTTTCGGCGATAACTTCAATCGGCTGATCCGCGATGCTGACGACGGCAACGGTAACGAGGGCCAGAGACACAATGTATCCGATGATGGCAAGCAGCACTAATATGAAGGAAGCGATCCCTGGGCCGGAGTGCTTGAGGGGAGACATAGCGTCAGGAGCATCCGGCAGGTCCGGGTAAGGTGTAAAACCATTGAATTGATGGGGTTCTTGATTTTCCATGAAATCGATCTCCTTTGAAAACAGGTTATCCTTCTCCCATTTAATGTTTCACAGTTTCCCGGAAAAATCAATATTCGCGTCCCGGTTCGGCCGATGATCGCTCAAGTTTAAAGCTGACCTTCGAGCTGGAAACCCGCCGTGGTCTGGAGTATGATAAGAGGAATGGCAGCTAATTAGCATTCAAATCGGATAGTAAGGAGGGGAAAGCATGCAGCGGAATTTTGCGGGGATCGGGGCAGTCCTGATGCTGCTGGCCGTAGCGCTGGGGGCGTTCGGAGCCCATGTTCTGGAACCGCATATCGGAGAAAAATCGATCGGAACCTATGAAACCGGTGTCCATTACCATATGATTCACGGCCTGGGGATCCTGCTGGCTTCGGTGGCGGCCGGTTTCGGCGGGGAGGCCCGGCGGCTCGTATGGGCGAACCGCCTGTTCCTGACCGGGATCGTGTTGTTCTCGGGAAGCCTGTACCTGATGGCGGTTACGGGCTGGCGCTGGCTCGGTCCGATCACGCCTTTGGGCGGCGTTTCCTTTATCGCCGGCTGGCTGATGTTCGCCCTGGCCGTGACGGGGAGAAGCCGCTCTTAGGCGGTGGAACCGAGGCGGCCAGGGATACAGAAAAACGGCTGGAATGTCTTCCTTAGGAAGCTTCCAGCCGTTGGTTTATGAGCCGAGGGGCTTGTTTATTTTTCACTGAACTCGATAATCTCGTTAAGATTGAAGGTATATACCTGTTTTTCGTCCACATGATAGACATTGATCGTTGACGTTTCCGCAAGAAAATTCAGAATTCGGCAGGGGATGCTGATGCGTTCCCCGTTCCGGTTGACGAGCAGGCGGACGAGGCGGTTATCGGCGATGTGCCGTTTAATCCACTGTTGAAACTCCTCGCTGCCGGCGAACTGCTCGAATGGACTGGTCGTTTTTTTGGGTTCCGGCGCCTTTTTTTCCGATTCCGCATTTGTAAGCCGTTTATAGGATTTGGAGATAATGGACTTTTTTTTCTCGGTCAGCAAGGATTCGATTATTTCACCCAGCTCGATCCCCGAATTGATTTTGTAATCGATAATGTCTTCCCCTTGGTTCAGCACCTGCAGCAATGACTGCAGCGCCTTGGCGTTGGTCTCGTTCCTTATCAGAATTTCCACGTTAAAAAGATAGCCTAAGTCCTCTTTACTCTTGGTTTCGCTGTGCTTGTCCATATAGCCCCCAAAACTTCATTAAATATTGCTAGCACTAAACATCATAGCATTCCAGGGGGGACAAGGGTAGTCCCTAACCAGCATATTTTCACATGGAAATATTTTATATTTTATTTATCCGCAAAGAGCCTGGCCAAACTCTCGCGGTATGGGGCCCGAACGATGCCTTTTTCGGTGATGATCGCCGTCACCAGTTCGTTCGGCGTCACGTCGAACGACGGGTTGAACACCTTGATTCCTTCCGGCGCCGTTCTTTTTCCGAAGGCTTCCGTCACTTCGGTGTCCGGCCGCTCCTCGATCGGAATATCCTTCCCGCTCTCGGTGTCGAGGTCGATGGTGGATAGCGGCGAAGCGACATAGAAGGGAATGCCGTGGGCCTTGGCGAGCACGGCCAGGGAATACGTCCCGATTTTGTTGGCGACGTCCCCGTTGGCGGCGACGCGATCGGTGCCGACGATAACGGCTTCGACCCAGCCCTTCTGCATGACCATGCCGGCCATGTTGTCGCACAGGAGCGTGACGTCCACGCCGGCCTGCTGCAGTTCAAAAGCGGTGAGCCGGGCGCCCTGCAGGACCGGGCGGGTCTCGTCGGCGTATACCCGAAGCGTCATTCCCTGCTCGTGAGCCAGGTAGATCGGCGCGAGCGCGGTTCCGTATCTCGCCGTGGCAAGGCCGCCAGCGTTGCAATGCGTCAGCACGCCCATCCCGTCTTTGAGCAGAGGAAGCGCCGACTCGCCGATGCGGCGGCACACTTCTTCATCCTCCAGGTGAATCGACTTCGCCTCTTCCAGGAGGCCTTGCGTCAACGCCGCGAGGTTGTCCGCGTCCGGTCCGGCGGAAAGCGCCTCGGCGCGTTCTTTCATCCTGCCCAGCGCCCAGAACAGATTGACGGCGGTCGGACGCGACGTCGCCAAATGCGCGGCCGCCTGGTTGACCGCCGGCAGCCAGCCTGCGGGGGCGCCCGCGTAGCGGAGGGCGCCAAGGACGACGCCATAGGCGGCGGCGATGCCGATGGCGGGGGCGCCCCGCACCTTCATCCCGTGAATGGCGTCCCATACCTCCTCGGGCGTCGTCAGCTCAAGGAAGACGATCTCCCCCGGCAGCAGCCGCTGATCGAGGAGGAGCAGCTTGTTCTCCGCCCAGCGGAGACTCAGCAGCGGCCCGTCGGCGCTGGGGCCGGAGCCGGAAGCGGCAGGGTTTGGTTTCGGCGATGAGGTCATACGATCGCTCCTTCCGCTGCGGCGGCATGCTTGGCGATCGTCAACACGTCCTCGATCGATGCGGCCTGCCGCCCGTTCTTGATCAGCGCTTTTCCGAGGGTCAGCGCGGTGACTTTGGCTTGATGGCGAAGGGCATCATCCGCAATCGTATCGATGTCGGCCACATGCGACAACCCGACGATGCGGCGAATGACCTTGCAGCCGGCAAACCCGATCGAGTCTTGCAGCACTTTGCGGAGGTAATGCTCCCGATAAGCGGGCAGCCGGAATATCGGGTCTTCCCCATGCTCCTCCCAAAGCCGTTCGAAATGCCGCTCGAAATGCGCCCATACGTCCCGGATCGTATCCAGCAGCCAGGCGCGATGCTTGTCTTGCAACGCACGGTCGTTGTTCCAGCCCGGCTGGGCGGCGAAGTTCAAGAGCAGGTTGGCGATCACCGCGCCCAGGTCGAATCCGATCGGGCCGTAGTAAGCGAATTCGGGATCGATCACCTTGGTGGACGTTTCGGTCACAAAGATGCTTCCGGTATGCAAATCCCCGTGGATCAACGCTTCCCCGTGCGTCAGGAACTTTTCCCTTAACAGCGCAACCTCCAGATGCAGCTGCTCGTCCGTCCACAGCTTCTCCGCTTCCGCTTGGATATCCGCGGAAATGTCGTTATTTTCGGAATCCCGGTAAGGGTCGGAAAAGATGAGGTCCTCGGTAATTTTGCACAAATCCGGATTGGTGAAGGAAGCGGCCATTTCCTTTTTGCGCTGTTGGTTCATCCCGAGATCCGATGTAAAGAACAGCGTTGTGGCGATGAACCGCCCGATATGCTCGGCAAATCGGGGATAAGTGCGGCCTTCGATCAGGCCCCTCCGCATAATGACGTGATCGGACAGATCCTCCATGATCGTAACTGCCAGGTCGGAATCCCCACCGTACACGGCCGGTACGAGATCCGGGCACAGTTTGTGCTGAATGATCAGCGCTTCGCGTTCAATGCGGGCCCGGTCAAGGCTAAGCGGCCAGGATTCGCCAACGACTTTGGCGTAGGGCAGCGCTTGTTTGATGATCAGGCTTTTATTTTGAGCGGAGCTGCGGATTCTGAACACCAGGTTCAGGTTGCCGTCTCCGATTTCCTCGCATTCCAGTTCGGTTTCCGGTAAGAAAAAGTCCGGTACTTTGCGGGCGAACTCAATTGCATCTTCTACAGTTAACGGGGTATACGCCGCCAATAGAGACACCTCCATAATTAAGGGTTGGTTTGTTGTTGGATTTTATGTTGCAGTCCAGGAAAAAAAGACGAATGCATTCAATTAAAATTTTATTTTTAGTTAGTATATCGGAAAAGTAATTGATTTTGTATCCCTTTTTTTAGATATTCTTTAGATATTCTAATGAAGAGTTTCCTTTTGGCTGAACGAGGCGATCCGGGCGGGGAAATGACAGTCGCCGCGGACGTTCCCTCACATTGAAAACCTTCGTATTTCTTTTTCCAGGAACGGGGCATAATGAAGCCGGTACGATTCGTTTGTTTCGACCTTTACCGGTACGGGTAAATCAACAATGATCGGCGTTTAATACCTTATCGAAAGCGAGGGTTTATGATGGCTAAAACGGACTCGAAGACTTCCGGAAAAACGAAAAAATCCGGTTTGGAGCAGGTTCTTAACGAACAGGTTGCCAACCTGAATGTCCTTTATGTGAAAATCCACAATTATCACTGGTATGTGAAGGGGGACAACTTCTTCACCCTCCATGTTAAATTTGAGGAGCTATATAATGAAATCAGTGAAAAAATGGATGCGATCGCGGAACGGCTGTTGACGATCAAAGGCAGTCCGGCCGCGACGATGAAGGAGTACTTGGAGCTTGCCACCATCCAGGAGGCTACCGGGAAGGAAGATCCGAATACGATGGTGCAAAACCTGATCGAGGATTTCGCCACCCTGTCGGAATCGTTCCAGGAAGGGATCGAGCTGGCCGACAAGGAAGGCGATGAAGCAACCAGCGATCTGCTGACCGGATTCAAAGGCGAACTCGAAAAACATATGTGGATGCTCCGTTCCTACCTGGGCTAAACTAGGTTAGGCAACGGACATGCTTTGAAAGGGCTTTGGCCGATGGGGCCGGGCCCTTTTCTTATGGGAAGGGCTTAGTTTAGGGACCGGCATATGGGATATACCCTTGTACGTTGATTCAGGCAAAAAAGTAGGTTAGAATGTAATGAGAATCAGTGAGAATCATTAGGACACGCTAGTCTAATAATTATTATTTAGAATGATTCTAAATTGATAGTTGTTATGATATAATGACTTCAGTTCAGAAAAAGGTTGGAAATTAACGACTAATGGAGGGAGCAAAAAAAATGGCTACACATTTCGTTGTGGAAGGACTTAAAGCGACAATCGAAGGCAAGGAGATTCTGAAAGGGATCAATATTGAGATAAAGGGCGGGGAAATCCACGCGATCATGGGTCCGAACGGGACGGGGAAAAGTACGCTGGCTTCCGCGTTGATGGGGCATCCGAAGTATGAAGTTACGGACGGGAAGGTTACGCTGGACGGCGAAGACGTCCTTGACATGGAAGTTGACGAACGCGCCCGCGCCGGCTTGTTCCTGGCGATGCAGTATCCGAGCGAAATTGCCGGCGTAACGAATTCCGACTTCCTTCGCAGCGCGATCAATGCTCGCCGCGGCGAGGGCAATGAGGTATCGCTGATCAAATTTATCCGCCAAATGGAAGGCAAAATGAAGGAACTTGAAATGAATCCCGAGTTTGCCCACCGTTATCTGAACGAAGGTTTCTCCGGCGGGGAGAAAAAGCGGAACGAAATTCTGCAGATGATGCTGCTCGATCCGAAAATCGTCGTCCTTGACGAAATCGACTCCGGTCTCGACATCGACGCCTTGCGGATCGTAGCGAACGGCGTAAACTCGATGCGCAGCGAAGAGCGCGGTTTCTTGATCATTACGCACTATCAGCGTTTGCTTAACTATATTACACCGGATTACGTCCATGTCATGATGCAAGGCCGCATCGTCAAATCCGGCGGTCCGGAACTGGCGGAACGTTTGGAACGCGACGGTTACGACTGGGTTAAGGAAGAACTCGGCATTGTGGACGAAACCGTAGGACAAGAAGCCTAAGCGGAAGGAGGAGAACCCAAAGATGACAACTCAAACCGTTCTTCCGGTAGAACCGAATACACTGCAGAGCATTTCCGCGGGCAACGGGGAACCGGCTTGGTTGACCGAAAGCCGCGTGGGGGGCCTCCGGCTCGCCGCGGAGCTTGAACTGCCGAAGCTGGAGAAGACGAAGCTGGAACGCTGGGACCTGAGCCATTTCGGAGCTTTCCGTTCGGGCCAGCCGGCCCGGTCGCAGGAACTGCCTGCCCAAGTCGCATCCCTGGTCGATTTGAAAGAGGACAGCAACCTGCTTGTCCAACACAACAGCTCGGTCGTTTACACCCGGTTGTCCGCCGATTTGGCGGCGAAAGGCGTTATTTTTACCGATCTGGAAACCGCTGTGCGCGAACATGGCGATCTGGTTAAAACGTACCTGCATACGGCGGTGAAGCCGGAGGAGAACCGGCTGACCGCCTTGCATGCCGCGCTTTGGAACGGCGGGGTCTTCCTGTATGTTCCGAAAAATGTCGAAGTGGAAATTCCGCTGCAAAGCATCTTTCTGATCGACGACCCGTCGGCCTCTTTTGCTCCGCACGTATTGATTGTGGCCGAGAGCAACAGCCGCGTCACTTACGTCGATAACTACATTTCCGGTTCCTATGAAAGCAAGATCGTTCATAACGGAGCGGCGGAAGTCTTCGTCAAGGCCGGAGCGAAGGTTCAATTCGCTACGGTGCACCATCTCAACGAGCAAACGACGGATCTGATCCATCGCCGCGCCGTGATCGACAATGACGGCAGCATCGAGTGGATCGTCGGCGAAATGAATGCCGGAGATTCCGTGAGCGAAACGCTGTCGATTCTTAAAGGCAACGGCTCTCTGTCCGACGCGAAAGTGATCGCGGTCGGTTCCGGCTCCCAAAAGCTGAACTACACGACCAAAGCGATTCACTTCGGCAAGAGCTCGGATAGCCAAATGATCACGCGGGCCGTCATGCGCGAGCAGGCGACTGCGATTATTAACGGGATTACGAAAATTGAAAAGGGCGCAACGAAAGCGAACGGCGAGCAGACCGAAAAAGTGTTGATGCTGAGCCCGAAAGCGCGCGGGGACGCCAATCCGATTCTGTTGATCGACGAGGATGATGTCACGGCGGGTCACGCCGCGTCCGTCGGTCAAGTGAACCAGGAGCAAATTTACTATCTGATGTCCCGCGGGATTACCCGCGAGCAGGCTGAGCGTTTGATCATCTATGGTTTCCTCGCTCCGGTCGTTTCCGACATTCCGCTGGAGCAGCTGCAGGAACAATTGCAGGGCCTGGTGGAAAGGAAGTTAGGCCAATGAACGCGGAGCTGATCAAGGAGCAATTTCCGATTCTGAATCAGGAAATCAACGGCCATCCGCTCGTTTACCTCGACAGCGCGGCGACTTCCCAGAAGCCGCGGGTCGTGCTTGAGGCGCTCCAGCGATATTACGAATACGATAACGCCAACGTGCACCGCGGCGTTCATACGTTGGGCAGCCGGGCGACGGATGCCTATGAGGGAGCCCGGGAGAAGGTGGCCCGGTTTATCGGGGCGGCGCGGACCGAGGAGATTATTTTTACCCGCGGTACGACGACCGCGCTGAACCTGGTCGCCTCCTCCTACGGCCCATCGGCCGTAGGCGCCGGGGACGAAATCGTCATTACGCAAATGGAACACCACAGCAACCTGATTCCGTGGCAGCAGCTCGCGCTGAAAACCGGGGCGACGCTGAAATTCATTCCGCTCCAACCGGACGGCCATATCGCCATTGAGGATGTGGAGAAGACGGTGACCGACAAAACGAAAATCGTCGCCACCAACTACGTGTCCAACGTGCTCGGCGTGGTTAATCCGGTGAAGGAGATGGCGGAAATCGCCCATCGACACGGCGCGGTCATGGTCGTCGACGGGGCGCAAAGCACCCCGCACATGAAGGTGAATGTCCGGGATTTAGATTGCGATTTTTACGCCTTCTCCGGACATAAGATGTGCGCTCCGACCGGGATTGGGGTACTATATGGTAAGAAGCATCTGCTGGAATCGATGGAACCGATCGAGTTCGGCGGTGAAATGATCGACGATGTCGGCCTGTACGAGTCCACCTGGAAGGAGCTTCCGTGGAAATTCGAAGGCGGTACGCCGATCATCGCCGGAGCGGTGGGTCTGGCGGCAGCGATCGATTTCCTGGAAAGCATCGGGATGGATGAGATCCACCGGCATGAAACCCGGCTCGCGGCTTATGCCATCGAGCGGTTGTCGGAGATCGAGGGCGTTACGCTCTACGGACCGCGCCAACGTGAGGTCGGGCTGCTGACGTTCAATCTGCTTGATGTGCATCCCCATGATGTGGCTACCGTGCTGGACTCGCAGGGTATCGCGATCCGGGCGGGCCATCATTGCTGTCAGCCGCTGATGCGCTGGCTTGAGGCCAGTGCGACGGCAAGAGCGAGTCTGTACTTGTATAATACGGAGCAGGACATCGATCGTTTGGCGGAAGCTTTAATCCAAACAAAGGAGTACTTCGCGTAATGCAATTGGACGATTTATACCGCCGCGTTATTATGGATCATTATAAAAACCCGCGCAACCGCGGAAAGTTCGAAGATGGCGGCCTGACGGTCGACCTGAACAACCCGACCTGCGGAGACCGCATTTCGCTGCAACTGAAAGTGGAAGACGGCATCGTCAAGGACGCCCGTTTTACGGGAGAAGGCTGCTCGATCAGTATGTCTTCCGCCTCGATGATGACGGAGGCGGTCAAGGGGCGGACCTTTGAAGAAGCGATGGAACTCGCGGAGCGTTTTTCTTCCTTGATGAAGGGGGAGCCCGCGGAATTCGACGATTACGAGGATATCGAAGCCTTGTCCGGCGTCAATAAATTTCCCGCCCGCATCAAGTGTGCGACGCTGGCGTGGAACGCCCTGAAAAAAGGGATCAACGAAGGATCATAACTTAAGGAGGTAATGCAGCATGGCTAAGAAGGCGCCTGAGTTGGAAGAGTACAAATATGGCTTCCGGGATGAGCACAAGGCGGTTTTCCAGACGGGGAAAGGCTTGACCCGCGAAATCGTCACGGAAATTTCCCGTATTAAGGAAGAACCGGAATGGATGCTGAACTTCCGGCTGAAATCCCTGGAACAGTTCGAAAAGATGCCGCTCCCGCGTTGGGGCGGAGATTTGGATGAGCTGGATTTTAACGATATTCAATACTATGTTAGACCGTCGGAGAAGCAGGGGAAAACATGGGAAGAGGTTCCTGCCGAAATTAAGGAAACCTTCGACAAGCTGGGGATTCCCGAAGCCGAGCAGAAGTTTTTGGCTGGCGTATCCGCGCAGTATGAATCCGAAGTCGTTTATCACAGCATGCAGAAGGACCTTGAAGACCAGGGCGTTATCTTCATGGATACCGATACGGCTTTGAAGGAACATCCGGAAATTTTCCGCGAATATTTCGGTACGGTGATTCCGCCGGCGGACAACAAGTTTGCCGCCCTGAACAGCGCCGTATGGTCCGGCGGCAGCTTCATTTATGTGCCGAAGGGCGTAAAATGCGAAGTGCCGCTGCAGGCCTACTTCCGGATTAACTCGGAGAACATGGGACAGTTCGAGCGTACGCTGATCATCGCCGACGAGGACAGCTTCGTACACTACGTGGAAGGCTGCACGGCGCCGATCTACAGCACGAACTCCCTGCATAGCGCCGTGGTGGAAATCATCTGTAAGAAGAACGCGCGCGTCCGCTATACGACGATCCAAAACTGGGCACCGAACATCTACAACCTCGTTACCAAGCGTGCGGTTGCGGAAGAAAACGCGACGATGGAATGGGTTGACGGAAATATCGGCTCCAAGCTGACGATGAAATATCCGGCGGTTGTGCTGAAAGGCCGCGGAGCGAAAGGCAGCGTGCTGTCGATCGCGGTTGCGGGCAAAGGCCAGCATCAAGACGCCGGGGCGAAGATGATTCATCTGGCACCGGATACGACGTCGACGATCGTCTCCAAGTCGATCAGTAAGCATGGAGGCAAAGTGACCTACCGCGGCCTGGCTTCCTTCGGACGCCAAGCGGAAGGCGCGAAATCCAACATCAAGTGCGACACCTTGATTCTGGATAATGAATCGACATCCGATACGATTCCTTACAACGAGATTATGAACGACAACATTGTACTGGAGCACGAGGCTACCGTATCGAAGGTTTCCGAGGAACAGCTCTTCTACCTGATGAGCCGCGGGTTGTCCGAAGCCGAAGCGACGCAAATGATCGTTATGGGCTTTATCGAACCGTTCACCAAGGAGCTGCCGATGGAATACGCGGTGGAAATGAACCGCTTGATCAAGTTCGAGATGGAAGGCAGCATCGGGTAAAGTAAGTTTCAACCGATGAGGCCATATACGGAATCCGCAGAATTTTTCTGCGGATTCTTTTTTTGTTATGCTTTGTCCAAACCACTATTATTTTTTATCATATTCTAGTAGAAGAAAGGAGCTAGAGTTTGAACATGAAAGGGTGAGTCCTAAAATGAATATACCTCTTTTTATAGTAACGGGCTGCAGCGGTTCCGGAAAAACTACCATATCCCAAGAGCTGGGAAAACGGATGCATGATTTCACAGTGTTCGATATGGATTTGATTGTGAATCACGACGACTATCAGACAGCTTGTAACAATTGGATAAGAATAGCCTATCAGCTCGCCAAGTATGGCAGGAAAACTATTTTGTTCGGAAATGTTCCTTCACCATACAATATACAAATTTGTGACCGCATCCGCTATTTTAGCAACATAAAATATCTTCATCTTCACTGTAGTCTTGAAGCCCGGATGCAACGGCTGTTGGCTAGGGGAGGACCTTGGAACAAGCAAAATATATACCATTATCATCAGTTTGCCGAACGATTGCTTGTGCAAGCTCGAGAATCAAAACCACCCACTCCCGTTATCGATACATCGAAATTTTCGGTTGTAGATTCGATGAAAATGATATCAAGCTGGGCAAAATCAAACGAATAGTATCATCGGATTTGTCAGAGAGAACATCGGTTATTTCGGCAAAATTAAAACACGCGTCCGTTTGCGAGGGCGGGTTCGCAGACGGACACGTGTTTGCGTGTCTGGAAAATTATGTACTTTATTACTGGAACGGAATAATTCTAGTGACATGCTTGATTTCATCCAGCATCAGCCATACCGCTCCTTCGATCGTGCGGACCTGTACTTTCTCGGGATGAGAGGACCATTTGGGCAATCCGACGACCGAATCTCCGTTTTCCAATGTCAGGACGACCTGGTGTTCCAATGTAACTGCCATTTTTAACTCATGCATGATGTTCATTTCAGCCACCTTCCTGATCTCACTTCTATCTATATCGGATGAACGGGCTGTTTTTTTAATCATTTTATTGGGTTTGTCTCACATATAGACTTCCGAAATCGAAGTTTCTTTCTCTTTGGACAGGTCGACAAATCGGGTGTCGGTTTGGACGAGGGGCCGGAAGAAATCGGTCTGGTTCGTCATCACGATCGATCCCATCTCGCCGGAACTCAGCAGCACCCGCTTGCCGATGAAATTCGGAAGCAGGTGGCGGATCAGCGCCTGGGTCGGCTCGGGGCTCAGTTTTCCGAAACTGAGGCTGTTAAGCTCCCGCAATACGGTCAGGAATTCCTGTTTGCTTTGATAGACCCGGTTCGAGGTCATTGCACTATACACGTCGGCGACAGCGGCTATTTTGGCGTACGGATGAATCTCCGAACTGTGCAAGCCTTTCGGATATCCGCTGCCGTCCTCCCGCTCATGATGCTGCAAAGCGACGAGGGCCGACAATTCGTCTCCGGTCGATTTCAAAATAATGTCGTGGCCGTATGTCGTGTGGCGCTTGACTTCCTCAAATTCCTCCGGGGTCAATTTGCCGGGTTTATGTAGTATTTCTTGGGGAACGAGGCTTTTACCGATATCGATCAAGTACCCCGCCTTTCCCGCCGCAAAAGCTTCCTCTTTAGGATAGCCCAGCCAGGAAGCGATATAATAAGAAAGCATTCCCACCTGCAAGGAATGGTTATATGTATAATTGTCGCTGTCATTTAACAGCAAGAGCAGGGAAACCACGTCTTTTTGGGCGATCAGTTCATTCATCATCGGCGTAAGCAGCTGATTGATCTTCTCCTCGTCAAAGGTGCCATTGGACAACGCTTCCAAGAAAATCGACTCAAACCCGTCCACCGCTTCATCAAAGTAAGGCTGAACTTTAAGTACATGCTCCGGAATCTGCTGCCTCGCAGCCGCGGTCTGAGCTTTGGCGGTTTGGGGAGAAACGTCGACATAATCAATTCCATGCTGCATCAGTTTGACAATTGCGTCGTTGGTCAGCTCTTTATCCTTCTGAAGAACAAGAACACCAAAGTTGTTGAATACGTCGGCCTCTAGCCGGTCGCCGGGACTGAGATCCATAATATGTACTTTCAAGGACATTGACACCTCGTTAATCTGCATTTTTTCTTAATCATAGCAGGGAATAATTGGGTTGACAATGCTCTTGATAAGACAAAAGGCCTTGGAATTAGGAAAATGTTCCCGGAGCCGAAGGATCCCAGGGTCCCAATCCGTGGCCTTTCCATTCGCTGCCGTCTTCCCAGGCTTCCTTCTTCCAGATCGGAACGATCTGCTTAAGCCGCTCGATAGCGTAACGGCTGGCTTCGTAGCAGGCTGCGCGGTGCGGCGAAGAGACGGCGATGACTACGCTGGCTTCGGCGATGTCGACCCTCCCGATCCGGTGACTGATGGCGCAGCGGGTTCCGGGCCATTTCTCGCCGATTTCAGCGCCAATTTGCCGCAATTTGGCCAGGGCCATGGGAACGTAAGCTTCGTACTCCAGATGAATCGTTCGGCGCCCCTCCGTCATTTCGCGTGTTGTGCCGATAAATGTTAAGGTGGCTCCATGATTGGCGGTAATCACTTTATGGGAGATGCGATCGATGGATAGCGGGCTTTCGGTGATGGCGAACATCCCGTCTTCGGACTCGCTGCCGGTTCGTTCCTTCGGGTCTTCTCCCCCCGAGACGGGCGGAATCAGCGCCACTTCGTCATGTTCGGCGATGGGGCTGTCTCCGGCGGCGTATTCCTGGTTAACGGCGACAAAGGAAACGTCGATCAGGGAGGCGGCGGCAGGGTACGCTTCGGCCAGCAGCTGTTTCAGCCTTCCGGCGGTAAGCGCGGCTTCCTCGCAGGCAAACCGGAGGCTTGACGTTCCGATCCGGTCGGCCAGGCCCGCAAATAATGAAATTTGAAGCTCCATGTTACTTCACCTCGGAATGGATATTAAGCTCTTTTAATATATCATATAAGGAAGACAATACGTAAACGTAAGGTATATAATATTCTTTATAATTAAGTGTCAGTATTGCGTCAATTTTATGACAACAAGGAGGCCCAACATGCTGCCGGAGACGGACCAGGAAACGCTAACCGTGATATATACCAATGATTTGCATAGCCACTTCGGGGCGATGGGACGGATCGCCGGTATGATTGACGAGCAGCGCGGCATTCCCGATACTTCCTTGCTGTTGCTGGACATCGGGGATCATATGGATCGGGCCGCCCCCGAAACGGAAGGAACCTTGGGGCAGGCGAATGTGGATATCTTGAACCTGACCGGCTACGATGCGATCACGGTCGGGAACAATGAAGGTTTGACGTTCACCCCGGACCTGCTGGCACAGGCTTATGCGGGGCTGCTGTGCCCCGTGGTGTGCGGCAATCTGCGCGATCTCGCCACGGGAGAACTTCCAAAATGGGCGAAGGAGCATCTTGTTCTCCGCCGTGGGGGGTTCACTATAGGACTTGTGGGAGCTACCGCTTCTTACCCGGATTTTTACAAGCTGCTGGGCGTGGAGGCTCTGGACCCCCGCATTACGATTGCGGCGTCGGTAAAACGGCTGCGGCCTCAGGTCGACCTCGTTATCGTAATGTCCCATCTTGGTCTACCGATGGATAAAGAACTGGCGGAATCGATTTCCGGCATCGATCTGATTATCGGCGGTCATACCCATCATTTATTGGAGGAGCCGCTATGGGTCGGGAACACCGCGATTACGGCGGCGGGAAAATTCGGACAGTACCTGGGCCGAATCGTGTTCCGCAAAAGTTCCGCACCCGCAGGCAGACCGATGATGGTGGAGGGTCATTGTCTTCCGGTCCGGGAGGGGGCGGCCAATGAGCGTATCGAGAAGGCGATCTCCATTCACAAGCTGGGAGCCAAGCGGCGCTTGGACCGAACCGTCGCGGTCAATGATCGGCCGCTGCCGATCGGCTATACCGAAGAATCGCCGTTCGGCAACTTGCTGGCACAGGCGGTGCGAAGATACACCGGAGCGGACCTGGCCATCGTGAACAGCGGCCAATTGCTGATGGATCTCCCCGCGGGGGAAATCAGTGAAGGCATGCTGCATGAGCGCTGCCCTTCTCCGATCAATCCTTGCCGGATACGTTTGAAAGGAAAGGATATTTTGTACAGCTTGGAGCAATCGTTGCTGGATGAAACGGCGAACAAGGCGGTTTACGGATACGGCTTCCGGGGAAAGGTGCTCGGCGGCATCTGCGTGGACGGAATGGAGATTAGGTATGAGGCGGAAGCCGAGCCTTTTCATAAGATCATCGAAGCCCGTGTCCAAGGAATTCCGGTTGAGCCCGATAAAGACTATCTGGTCGGAACCCTGGATATGTTTACGTTCGGGATCGGGTATGAACGATTGAAGAACGGGACCGGGACCGAGTATATGCTTCCGGATTTTTTACGGGATCTGTTGAGGATGGAACTGCAGACGACGGGAGCGGTGGAAACCTGTTTTCTGCCAAGGTGGAAAAAAAGTGCGAATTAGACGCTGTAAGCATTTCCTATTACGGTAATCTATTCTATAATAAATAGAAGTTTTTTCATCACCCCTTGACTACTTAGAGAAACAGCAAACAATGAGAGACGGAAGTGGTTTTTTGTGCGCCTTATCCCAGTGAGCTCCTTACAGCCCGGAATGAAGCTCGGAAAAAAGATATACAACGAAGATGGAATTATTCTGCTGTCGGAGAATGCTGAGTTAAGCGAAGCGATTATCCGCCGTTTGCGGGCCCACGGATTGGATTATGTTTATGTGGCCGATGCGCGGACGGAGGATGTGGTCATTCAGGACCTGATTGAAGACGAGACCCGCCGGAAGGCGCTGCAGGAAATCCGCACCAGCTTTCGGAAGCTGACGGAGCCGACGATGAAAGGACTTATTTACCCTTATATGGGCAAGACTTTTACGGGCCTCGTGGAATCCATTATGGACGATCTGAGTTCCCGCGAAGATGCCATGATCATGATGATGAACATCAACAGCATGGATCACTATTTATACCGGCATTCGCTCAACGTATGCGTTTATACGCTTTTGCTCGGACAAATTTACGGGTACAGCAAGGAAGAATTGACGCTGCTCGGTTTGGGCGCGATGCTTCACGATATCGGTAAGACGAAGCTCCCGCTGGACCTGCTGAACAAACCGTCGCGGTTGACGGATGAGGAGTTCGAACAGATCAAGCTGCATCCGGTGATCGGTTTTCAAATGCTCAAGGATGAGCCGGGAATTCCGTTAAAATCGGCACACTGTGCATATCAGCACCATGAGCGGATCAACGGCACGGGTTATCCCCGCGGTTTGAAAGGGGAGAATATTTCCGAATTTGCCCGCTGGATTGCGATTACGGATGCCTATGACGCGATGACGACCCATCGGGTCTACCGTCCGGCCATGCTCCCCGATCAAGCGCTGGAAGTGCTGTACACGGGCTGCGGAGAATGGTACGAGAAGTCCAAGCTGGAATTGTTCCGCGACCATGTGGCCATCTATCCGCTTGGCATGACCGTGAAGTTAAGCACGGGAGAGCAGGGCGTGGTGGTTAAGATTCATAAGGAGATTCCGCACCGACCGGTGATCCGGGTTATTACGGATCCCTACGGCGCGGAGCTGAAATCGCCATACGATCTGGATTTGTTGAGTCAGTTGTCCATCGTCATTACCAAGGTGGACGGAATGGAGAACAAAACGGAGAAGACGGTCTGACGGCCGATTCCTTAGCAAGCCTATCACAGGAAGATTCTGCACCGGTTCGGGTGCATTTTCTTCTTTTTTAGGTTAATAAAAGAAATAAGGTGAGTAAATGTTGAATTTAGAGAACCATAATAGAAGCAGGCACTTGGAGATTACGCCAAGCAATGACCCGTGGGACCCGATCGTCTCGCTGAGGGAATACGGACGGCATGTGCTGACGAGCGTGGAAATGACGGTGACGAATCTGTGCAATATGCGCTGTGAGCACTGTGCCGTAGGCGACAGCCTGGTGATGAAAGAGCCGGACATGATTCCGCTAAAGGTGATGCTGGATGCCCTGGACCGGGTGGAGCACTTGCGCACGATCAGCATTACGGGCGGGGAGCCGACCTTCCGTAAACAAACCGTAGACGAGGTGATCGTTCCGCTGCTTCAGTATGCCAAGGCGAGAGGGATCCGCTCGCAGATCAACTCCAATCTTACGCTCGACTATGAGCGCTATGAGAAGCTCCTGCCTTACTTGGACGTGATGCATATTTCGTTCAACTACACGAGCGAGCGGGATTTTCACGAAGTGGGCTTTGCGCGCAGCGGGCATGCGGTGAATCCGGACGTCGCTTACCGCATGTATCATAAAATGATCGAGAACGCGGCAAGATTAAGCGAGGCGGGCATGTTTATTTCCGCCGAATCGATGATCAATTACCGGACCCATGCGAAGCTTCCGGAAATCCACCGGCTGATTCTGGAGATGGGCTGCCGCCGTCACGAGGTGCATCCGATGTACGCGGCCGATTTCGCCGAAGGCTTGCCGGTGCTGCCGCTTGCGGATATGCGCCGGGCGATTCACTCCCTGCTGGACGCGCGGGACCCCGAGGTGTGGATGCTGTTCGGGACGCTCCCGTTCTTCGCCTGCAACGGCAACGCGGAGGATGCCGAGCTGCTGCGGCGCCTGCGCCGGGAGCCGAACGTCACGGTGCGAAACGATCCGGACGGCCGCAACCGGGTGAACGTCAATATGTTCACGGGAGATGTGTACGTGACGGATTTCGCGGCTATTCCCGCGTTTGGAAACGTGATGGACACGGGGCTCGATGCGATTTTTGACGACTGGCTGAACAACCATCCTTTGAATCAAAAAGTAAACTGCCACTGCGATGCAGCGGGTTGCTGCGGGCCGAATTTGCTTGTCGCCGACATGTATTACAAAGACATCGATTTCAAATCCCGCAAAGCGATCACATTATAGAAAAGAGGGCAATTTACATGCACTACGCCATCATTGACGGACATACCGAGTTTCATTGGGGCAAGCTCATTATGAATCTCTTGATCGTTTTTATCCTGGTCTTCTTGAACGGTTTCTTCGTGGCGGCGGAGTTCTCGCTCGTCAAGGTGCGTCAATCCAGGTTGACGCAGCTGGTGAGCGAAGGGAACCGCCGCGCGGTCTACGCGTTGCGAGTCAACAAGAAGCTCGACGCTTATTTATCGGCGACCCAGCTCGGAATTACCCTGGCCTCGCTGGGACTCGGCTGGGTCGGGGAGCCGGCGGTGTCGGAGCTGTTGATCGAGCCTCTGATGCATCAAATGGGCGTGTCCGATCCGACTTTGATCTCTACCGTTTCGGTTGCGGTCGGCTTTGCCATCATCACCTTTTTACATATCGTCATCGGTGAGCTTGCGCCGAAGTCGCTGGCGATTCAAAAATCCGAAGCGGCTTCCCTGTGGCTGTCGGCTCCGCTGCTGTTTTTTTATAAGGTGTTTCTGCCGGTCATTTGGCTGTTGAATTCGGCGGCCAACGCGATGCTCCGGGCCATCGGCATCGAACCGGCGGGTGAGGGGGAAGCGGCCCACTCCGAGGAGGAGATCCGCATCCTGATGAACCAGAGCGCCAAGAGCGGGGTCATCGACAAAGATGAGATGAAGCTGATGGACAACATCTTCGATTTCTCCGACATGCTGGCCCGCGAAGTGATGCTGCCCCGCACGGACATGGACTGTCTGTACACGAACCTGACGTGGGAGGAAAATATGCGGATTGTTGCGGAAACGAAGCATTCCCGCTATCCGGTCGCGGTGGAGGACAAGGACCAGATTATCGGGTTCGTGCATATTACGGACCTGCTGCTTCCCGAGTCGGACAGCCCCCTGAAGCTGGAGGAGATGGTGCGTCCGATTCTGAACGTGCCCGAGTCGATGGAGGTCAGCCATGTTCTCCGGTTGATGCAGAAAAAACACTCCCAACTCACCCTGGTGGTGGACGAGTATGGCGGAACGGCCGGGCTGTTGACCGTCGAAGTGATTTTGGAGGAAATCGTCGGCGACCTGCATGACGAATTTGAAGATGAGCTGCCTGAGGTCGAAGTGCTGGCCGATGGCGTATACTCGGTCGACGGGCGCATGCTGCTGGAGGACGTCAACGATCTGGTCGGCATCGACATCGAAGACGACGAGGTGGACTCCGTCGGCGGCTGGCTGTTCAAAGAGCTGGACGGCATGCCGGTTAAAGGGAAGAAGAAGGTCGTCCGAAACGTCACCCTTGAGGTGGCGGAAGCGGGACGCCTGCGGATCACCCGGGTGAAGATTACGAAGGAAAAACCCGCAGACAAGGGACAGCAGGAGTTCGAACCGGGGGAGTAGAGGGAAGAGGCGTCAGATCTTGAAATGGACAAGATCTGGCGCTTTTTTGTACTTTGTTGATGGGGGAGGGGGATGAACGCGATTGTAGCTGCGATGATGATATTTTTTAAAAACCGACAAAATATGCTATTAGTCATTGGATTTATTCTCCGAGATAAATAAGAGGGGGTTAAACCCACCCGAGTTGCATTAAACAAATTAAACTCGAGCAATTTGGTCAGCGGCCAACTCCGTTTTGAGGTAGGGGAGGTGAATAAGGGTCTTTTAAGGCGCTATTTTGTCGAAATTGGCTCATTGGAACTGAATAGCGGCTGTTTAGGCTCTTATTTTTGGAAAAAAGCGGCCCAAACCCTGATTTGGGGTCTGCACAAGGTAAATAAGGCCCTTTTTGACCGCTATTATGCCCGTGGAGCCGAATCGGGCCAAAATAACGGCCCAAAAGGCCGTTATTCGGCGGGCAGCTAGAGAAACTGCGGCTATCAGACCCAGTTCGCAACGCCGCTGCTAAAATCGGCGAATAAGTCTCATAAAGGCTGGCAGCTATGTCAGGTTTAACGTAACGTTAGGGAGTTATCCGCTGCTTCAACTATGATTTGGAGTAAGGTACTCGGGTACATACGCAGGCTCAAGCCCATAGACATCAAAATCCGTGTTAAGCCCACGGTAACTAAGGTGGCAAGCACCCTTCCATCCCGCAAAAGATGCAAATCTGCAGGAATTTAGGCCGATCCAAGAGGGGATGGCGAAATACATGCGGATATGCAGGCATTCTATGTTAATCAGTGGATGAAGCAATCCGAATGTGGCCAACGTTGGATCTTACGGACAAGATCTGACGTTTTTTTTATGTCTTCCCGGGAAATCGGGTTCAGAAACTGGGCGAACGTCATATGTTAATGATGAGGATGCCGGGGCTAAGTTGTCCCGTGCAGATATGGAACCCCTTAGAAGGAGGAGTCAAGATTGAGTTTTCCGAATGAGCAATCTTTTGCCCCATTTATCGGCCCATGCGATCCATGCCCTCCCATAACATGCAAAACTTACAGCACCCCGCCGCATTTGTTTATTTGCTTTCAGCCGCCTAATTGGCCCCAGTTCACTCCGCAGGAAGCTTTGAGACATGGCACGTTGTGGCCCGCATTGTACAGTCCCTATGAATCCAGATGGGGAAAAGGACGGTGATGAAATGAGTTCCACATCCAAACCGCATTGCGATCCGGAGTACTACGCGTTATTAGAGAAGCTTCAGGCACTGGATTTCGTGCTTGTCGAGCTGAACCTTTATCTCGATACCCATCCGGACGATTTGGCTGCAATCCAGCAGTTCAACCAGTTAACCCAGGAGCGGACGCATTTGGCAAATCATTTTCAGCAACTTTACGGGCCGCTGCAAAATTTTGGCCGCTCCTTTTCCAAGTATCCGTGGGAATGGTCGCAGGCCCCGTGGCCATGGCAGGTATAAAAACCTGCCGCCTGCACTTAAAGAGCTAAAGGAGGTAACTACGAAGCAATGTGGATCTATGAGAAAAAGCTTCAATATCCGGTTCGGGTCGGCAAATGCGATATCCATATGGCGAAGCTGTTAATGGAGCAGTACGGCGGCGCGGACGGTGAATTGGCGGCCGCTTTGCGTTATATGAATCAGCGGTACACGATCCCGGATAAAGTGATCGGGGTCCTTAACGACATCGCCACCGAAGAACTGGCGCATCTCGAAATGATCGCTACCATGGTCTATAAATTGACTAAAGACGCCACCGTGGAGGAACTCAAGGCCGCCGGCCTGGACAGCCATTATGTGGCCCATGACCGGGCGCTCTTCTACGAGAACGCTTCGGGAGTTCCTTTTACAGCCGCCTACATCCAGGCCAAAGGCGATCCGATCGCCGATCTGTACGAGGATATCGCGGCCGAGGAAAAAGCGCGGGCTACATACCAGTGGCTGATCGACATGACCGACGACGTCGACCTGCAGGACGGCCTGAAGTTCCTGCGCGAGCGGGAAATCGTGCACAGCTTGCGGTTCCGCGAATCCGTGGAGATTTTGAAGGATGACCGGGATAAGAAGAAGATTTTTTAGATAGAAGCTTGGTTCAGAGTAGAGGAAGGGCAGTAAAGGACGTTCAGAGATGAGCGTTCTTTTTTTGTGGTTTGTGTATTAATAAAAGTAAACCAGGCTAGAGTGATTTCAATATTTTCTCAATTACACATAGATAGGACTTGTATTCAAGATAATTAAGGAGTTGCCTAATATTTACATTCCAATATATAGTATTATTGATAACTAATATAAGGAAGGAAAATAACGATGAACCGAAGAGTGGGATTAATTGGCGTTTTTTCTATAATATTAATTCTATCAAATTTTTGGAATAGTATGGCAAGTGCTTCTACTAGTAATGAATACGATTCAAATGGAAGGTTAACGCGCGTGACTTTAGATTCAGGCAGGTCCTACGAATATTTCTATGATGCAAATGGTAGTATTGTATCTCACAAAAGAAAAGCCGCTACATTTATAAAAAGTTATTCATTCGGATCTAAACAAGGTAGGGGGAATTGGTACTACCAAACATGGGATGGGACTAGGTATAAAGATATGACATGGGATACAACCGAAAGCAGATGGGAAGGAGCAAATACCTGGAGCTTGGTGACGAAGGAATGGCTGCACCCTGATGGAGAAGATACCGTGTTAAAATGGGTGGCCCCTTATACAGGATCAGTTCGTATAACAGGAAATGTGTCCAAACATCCGGTTAATCAGGATGGGGATGGTGTCCGGGCGAAGATATTGAAAAATAACCAACAAATATGGCCTAGCTCAGGATGGCAATTGATTCAAGGTAAAGACTCAGCAGGTATTAGTCATGATGTATGGTTAAATGTCAGCGCAGGAGATGAAATCTACTTTATCTTAAATCAAAATTTAAACATTGTATCTGACGCTACGAGATGGGATCCGACTATTGATTACAACCTAAATACGTTATCCTATGCTTTTGGTTCCCATCAAGGAATAGGCAATTGGTATTACCAAACATGGGACGGAACCAAATATAAGAACATGATATGGGATGCAACAGCAAGTAGATGGAGAGGGAACAATTTCTGGAGCTTAGTGACGAAGGAATGGCTACACCCGGAAGGAGAAGATACCGCCCTAAAATGGGTGGCACCTTATTCCGGAACAATTCATATTTCGGGAAATGTATCCAAACACCCACTTAACCTCGATGGAGACGGTGTCAAAGTAAAAATAATGAAGAATAATCAACAAATCTGGCCTGCTTCAGGATGGCAACTCATTCAAGGGGGAGACCCAGTAGGGGTTAATCACGATATATGGCTAAACGTGAGTGCGGAGGACACTATATATTTCATCTTAAATCAAAATTTGAATAATGGGTTTGACGCAACGAGATGGGATCCGACAATTGATTATTATCTCAGTAATTTTGCAGCTGCATTTGGTCCAAATCAAGGAACGGGCAATTGGTATTACCAAACATGGGACGGAACCAAATATAAGGATATGATATGGGATGCAACCACAGGCAGATGGAAAGGAGCTAATCCCTGGAGTTTGATATCGGAGGAATGGCTACACCCTGATGGAGAGGATACTGTGTTAAAATGGGAAGCTCCTTTTAGCGGAACGATCCATGTAACAGGAAATGTGTCTAAGCATCCAGTTAACCAGGATGGTGATGGTGTTCGAGTAAAGATAATGAAAAATAATCAACAAATCTGGCCTAGTTCAGGGTGGCAATTGATTGAAGGGAAAGACTCCGTGGGAGTTAAACATGACCTGTGGCTAGATGTGAACATGGGAGACACCATTTGTTTTGTTCTAAATCAAAATCTAAATATAGAGTACGATGCTACAAGGTGGAATCCGGTCATTGATTATAAGATCAAATAAACTTCATACTCGTGACATTAAGAATCCATTATATTTAAGTCTTTGGTCTTGTTAGAAGTAACTAATCTTGGAGGAAAAGATATGATGAAAGTTAAAGTGAAAAAACTGTCTTCGTTTATGTTAGTACTTTTCCTATCTTTTCTTAGTTGTTCTTTATTTGCATATAACGTAAATGCTAATGTCAAGACTAGTGCAACTGATATTGTTAATCTTGCAGATAATTTAGAGGCCACCATAATATCCGATACCATACCTGAAACTATGAGAAAAGGAACCGAATATCCGGTTACGATAACCGTTCGAAACGATAGTAACCAAACTTGGTCTGAATCCAATTTTATTCGATTGGGAGCCGTAGGCAATCCCGATCCATTCGCAAATGGGAGGCACTTTATAAAAATCGGGGAGAGTGTGAAACCTGGAGATTATTATGTATTTGAATTCAATATGAAGGCCCCATTAACCACGGGCGAGTACATATCAGATTGGAGAATGCTCAAGGAAAACGTGACATGGTTTGGGGCTGTATTGGAGAAGAAAATTAAGGTTGTTGAAATTTTACCGGCTCGGGGAGCGACTGTTATAAAAGATACAATCCCTGACTCAATGATAACAGGAAAATCATATACAGTGACAATTACGGTGAGAAATGATGGAGAAAGTGCTTGGTCGGAAAAAGAAATGTATCGACTCGGCGGAGTGGGGGATAGTGATCCGTTCGTAAATGCCAGACAGTACTTACCGCAGGAGCAAAATATTCAAACAGGACAAACCTGTAATTTTACCTTTACCATGACTGCACCCAATGCTTCAGGAATCTATACAAGTGATTGGCAAATGCTTCAGGAGGGGGTTACTTGGTTTGGACAAAAGTTAGTTAAGCAGATTACTGTAACCAGCCCATATTCGAAAACTTCTAGTTCCATTTATGATGCTTCCGGACGGTTAATCGTTGAGAAGATGAGTACGGGGCATCGGGTTGACTTTACATATGATGTAAACGGGAATGTATTGGAAAAATATCTGTCTGTAAATTTATTAAATAATTCGCGATTTGAGCATGGTCAGGAACATTGGAACTTCGGACCGAATATGAGTGTGGTTGCTGGGGACGATAAGCACCATTCGATCATCCAATTTCAATCAGCCGGTGGACTAAAAGCGACGACTGTAGATAGCGAGGAAATACTTGTAGAGGCCAACACCGCATACTCACTATCGGGATTGGTAAATAACAATTTATCAGCCGGTTCTTTTTATATTGATTGGATGGAGTTCGATGCTAATGGGAAGTTATTAGTTGATGGAGCGAGTGTACCAATTAAAGGTAGTAGTGGGCAATGGAACCAGGGAGTTATTACTTTCACAACAACATCAGAGACAGCGAGATTAATAGTTAGAGTCGTTGCCGATGGAAATCCTGTAGGTATTGGTTATGTAGACGATATTGAATTGGTGCAAGGGGTTAAGAATCCTGATTTTTTAAATCAGGGAGAGTTCTGGACAATTAGCCCCAATATGAAAGTTGTTCAAACGAGTGATTCCAAAAATAACAGTATTTATTTTAAAAGTGATGTGCCTATTACTAGTGGAGAAGCGACCTTCACGGACTTTATAGCTGTCGTACCTAATCAATCCTATGTTTTAAGCGGTTGGTTAAGAAGCAATCTATCGGCAGGGTCATTTTATATTGATTGGATGGAGTACGATGAGATGAATAATTTACTGGTCGATGGGCCAGGAGTCTCAATTACGAGAGAATTAAATGGCGTATGGTTCCAAGGAGCGACTCGTTTTGTAACCCAACCCAAAACTAAAAAAATCAGATTAAGAGTGGTAGCTGATAGTACAACGACCGGGGAAGGATACGCAAAAAGATTATGTTTGGAGCCTGCTTGGAACTAAAAAAATCTTTAATTAGCGAGGGACATTAGATATGAGTAAACAAAGAATGATTGCTTTATGTTCCATTGTAGCACTTATTTCTCAGATTTTATTCTATGGATTATCTTATGCTGAAGGTAGCAATGAAGATAAGAAAGGCAAATATTTTGACGGAACAAGTCAAATCAGTTTAGATAACTTACCCATTAATGCAACTGCAGGCAGCAAGACGACGGTAGAATTCTGGATGTATTGGGACGGAGGGAACTACGAGATGCCATTTAGTTGGCAATCTCAGTATGATCTGTTTTTAGCGGACGGATATTTTGGCTTTAATACTTTTGAAAGTAATGTGTTAGGTATTCCGTGGGATGAGTTAAAGCAGAAATGGGTGCATGTAGCAGCGGTTTTTTATAACGGAATACCCGATCCGGTAAATAATGAGCTTTACATAAACGGAGTCAAGCAAAATATTAGCCAAGCAATTGGCCAAGCAACAGTTGCAAAAACCGCTTCCTCATCGGCATATATATCAGGCTTTGCAGAGGAGGGCTATAAGTTCGAGGGGAAGATAGCTAATTTGAGAATCTGGAACAGGGCTTTAACCACTAAAGAAATTAAGGAAAATATGCAAAAAACTCTCCTTATAGGTGAGCAGAATGGATTAGTAGGGGCATGGGAACTCATTGACGAACCGCAAATTTTCAAAAGTTTTAATGGGACAAGCCAAATTAGTCTAGATAGCTTACCCATTAATGCAACTGCAGGCAGCAAGACGACGGTAGAATTCTGGATGTATTGGGACGGAGGGAACTACGAGATGCCATTTAGTTGGCAAACTCAATATGATCTGTTTTTAGCGGACGGATATTTTGGCTTCAATACTTTTGAAAGTAATGTGTTAGGTATTCCGTGGGATGAGTTAAAACAGAAATGGGTACATGTAGCAGCGGTTTTTTATAACGGAATACCCGATCCGGTAAATAATGAGCTTTACATAAACGGAGTCAAGCAAAATATTAGCCAAGCAATTGGCCAAGCAACAGTGGCAAAAACCGCTTCCTCATCGGCATATATATCAGGCTTTGCAGAGGAGGGCTATAAGTTCGAGGGGAAGATAGCTAATTTGAGAATCTGGAACAGGGCTTTAACCACTAAAGAAATTAAGGAAAATATGCAAAAAACTCTCCTTATAGGTGAGCAGAATGGATTAGTAGGGGCATGGGAACTCATTGACGAACCGCAAATTTTCAAAAGTTTTAATGGGACAAGCCAAATTAGTCTAGATAGCTTACCCATTAATGCAACTGCAGGCAGCAAGACGACGGTAGAATTCTGGATGTATTGGGACGGAGGGAACTACGAGATGCCATTTAGTTGGCAAACTCAATATGATCTGTTTTTAGCGGACGGATATTTTGGCTTCAATACTTTTGAAAGTAATGTGTTAGGTATTCCGTGGGATGAGTTAAAACAGAAATGGGTACATGTAGCAGCGGTTTTTTATAACGGAGTACCCGATCCGGTAAATAATGAGCTTTACATAAACGGAGTCAAGCAAAATATTAGTCAAGCAATTGGCCAAGCAACAGTGGCAAAAACTGCTTCCTCATCGGCATATATATCGGGCTTTGCAGAGGAAGGCTATAATTTCAGTGGGAAGATTTCACATCTCCGGATTTGGAATAGAGCCCTTTCGGGGGATGAGGTCCGGAGCTATATGTATCAGCCAATGTCTTTAAATCATGCAAGAGATTTAATTGGCGTTTGGAATTTGAACGACGATCCTTTAGAAAATGACGATCCTTTAGAAAATATTGTATATATCTACGATGCTTCAGGACGTATCAAATCTATTAAACTACCGTCTGGCCAAGAGTATCAGTATAGATATGATGCCAATGGCAATTTAATTGATATTGTTGGCCGATGAACACAAGCCGGGGTCCAGTCCAACTAATGCAGTTTAGTCAACGGATTTGAACCAAATTGTAGGGTACTGTGCAGGAAACAAGGATCTGAATTTCATTTAAGGGTTATAGACATTCATGCTGTGTACTGCAGCGCCACCAGATGATGTTTAAGTGGGAATTTTCAGAACAGATGCAACAACCCCATCTTAAATTAAACTATTATACAAAGGAGCCTTTTTCATCATGAAAAAATGGATCTCATTATTATTATCAGTTGTTTTGCTAGTAGATCTTGTATTTATGAATGGGGGCTATGTGTCAGCAGAAGAATCTGCTGCTTTGCCGGATTCGGTAGACTCCGACGTTTCTACGGTCACCTCCAGCGTCTATGATGAACTATTGGACAAGCTTTCCGATTCGCTTGATCCCGACGAAATTATCACCATCGCCACCGTTGTGGACCGCTTTGGCGTAGATCGCAATTGGGTTGCGTCTGAATTGGTGAAAGGCTATAAGCTGAGCGATATTTTTCAAGCTTTATTGTTCCAAGCGAAAGGGGGAGAATATCAAGCCTACCTCGACCGGTTGTATCCCAACATGAAACCCGATCCGCTCACTGCCTTCAATGAACAAAGCACGACGGACGCGGTCTACCGGGATACAGTAACGGATAGTGTCTACCCCGAGACGGTGACGGAGGATACCTATGGTTTGTTTAAAACCTTAGCCGCAGCGTCCAAATACGATGAACTCGCTTTACAGCGGGCGCCGTTAAAACTCGACCAAGCCCCTTACAGTGTCGGTTCCGTCAACGATAGTATTTCCACTGTAGACGGTTCACTCAGCATTCGAAACACCGATTTGTTCATCAAGGGAGCCAACGGGCTTGATTTTGCGCTGACCCGGGTGTATGACAGCTCTATGAGTAAAGACCGAATTTACGTGAGCAGCAGTGACAAAAATACCACTGGAGTCTCGACGGAAGAAAAACGCTTTAAGCTGGGCAAGGGCTGGATCTGGGACATCCCATATATGAAAACCGAATCGGGAATACAGTATGTCTATATCCCGGGAGTCGGCACCTATGCCTTGGATGGAGCCAAACTTGAAGGCTATCCCTGGCGCAGCCCCGAGGTAGGAAGAGTTGGCGCTAGAACAGCGGAAAAACTGGATGAGCTGTTTGGGGTCTCGGATGCGGCTTATCAGCTAGTGGATTACACCGGCGGAACAACGTGTTATTTTGATTCGAACGGCTATCCACTCCTGATTACGAACCGATTTGGAAATTATATTGAATTTTCATGGAACAGTGATGGACTTAGAAGGATCATGACCTATCCCGGGAGCGGACAATTAGGCAATTTTATTAGTTTGAGGTATTCTGCCGACAAAATCACGGCCACGTCCTATGATTCCACGACCGGTGAACAGCAAACCGTGCAGTATATCAAAGGCACGGTGGAAGCGAATAACCGAAATCAAGAGGTGCTAAAACAGGTCACCGATCCGGCAGGAAGGGTCACAACTTATAATTATAATATTCTGTCAGGAACTTTGTTCAACCTGATTCGCGGTTATGAAAATTACCAGGGGAACAATCAGCGAATTTATTGGGGATGGAATGACTGGGTACTGCTTACGTCGATAGAACACCCCACGAAAGCGATCACCCAGTATTCGCTGGATAGTGTTGTTTTGCGCCGGATGGGACAATACGCTGCGGAGTATGAGCCACGTTACGGAAATCGAGTAATTTCTTACAGCACGCAGACCGAAACGATATCCAAGAATATGAAGATTAGTTATACGGGAGACGTTGGGGAAACGTACGGTAAAAATATTACATTTTCGGTAGCTGTCAATGACGGACTGACCGAAACGGCCTATAGCTATAAAAAGGTCTTTATTGGAAACCGCGTGCCGGACACTCTGTATTTGAATACAGTAGATTCGCGTTCCCTGGACGGTACCTTGCGGAATGTGACCAGCTATACGTACGACGAAGCGAATCGCCGGGCCGTTCCCATAGCTACGTCACAACAAAATTACACGGGCTCCAGCGGTTCGTCCATAATAACGACAAGGACGCAGTATAACGAATGGGGGCAGGTGACCGCGACGACGGATGCCTTTGGGGTCACGAGCACATTTACGTATGCTTTAAAACCGGCGAATACCGTTTCCCAGTGGGTTCCCGAATCGGCTAGTGTGCCGGTCAGTGCGAGCAATACCTTAACGACAAGCTATACCTACGATCCGAATTCGGCTACCTTGACCCAAGCTACTATGGTGGATTCAAGCGGCAAGCTGTGGGGGCAGACCCATTATGGGTACGACACTTTTGGTAATCCGACCTCCATCCGGTTAAAAGGAGATTCAGCGGATACTGTTCTTACGCAGGAGTTTGGTTATCGTTCGATCTTGCCATCGAGTCAAACCGTGACGGTATCGGACGCTTCCGGGAGATCCGTTCCGATTACAGTACGGGCCGACTATAACCAACGGGGAGATATTACCCGTTACGTGGACGGTAACGGAAATGCGACCACAAGTCAATACGATGGTGTAGGCCGGATTATTCAGGAAACGTACGCGGATGGAAACAGCATTAAAGCTGCGTATGATGACACCCACAATAAAATTACGGTTACCCAGCCGAATGGCAGCCAGATCACGTATGAATACGACCCGTTTGGCAGACTGATTAAAGAAACGAACGCTCGGGGAAGCAGCACTTATCAATATGATGAATTCGACCGATTGGTCGCCAAAACGGATGCGGAAGGTCAAATCACGCGTTTTACCTATGATGCGTACGGCCGCGTACTAACTCAAAATGACGGAATGAGTACGACTACGAACATATACAATGATGCGGCCCGGGTTAAAACGACAATCGACGGGGAAGGCAACCAAATCCGCGAAACATACGATATCGCGGGCCGGGTGATGAGAACGGAGGAAATAAGAGCATCCGGCAGCGTAGTTTTGTCGAGCAACGAGTATGACAATTATGGGCATCTATTATCCACAACGGATGCGAACGGGAATAAGACAACGTATACGTACGACGCTTTGTCCCAATTAATCGCGGTGAAGGATGCGGAAGGAAAGACAACCAGCTATAGCTACAACATGGCTGGGGATATGATCAAGCTGACGTATGCCGATGGGAAGTCTGTGGTTAAAAGTTACGATGAAATCGGCCGTTTGTTAAAGCAAACGGACCCATTAGGACAAATCGAAACCTTTGCTTACGACCACAATGGAAATCTCATTAACTATGTGGATCGTAAGGGGCAGACCCATTCCTACCAGTACAACAACCGTAACTTTCTTATTACGGATCAGACACATGACGAAACGATAATTTATACGTACGATAGCATGGGGAACCGATTAAGCATGGAGGATGGGACAGGGAAAACAAGCTATACCTATGCCCCCACCGGAGAACTTGCGGATATCACTTATCCGGATGGTGCCAAGTTGACCATGGAGTACGATAGCCGGGGAATCCGGACCAGTCAGACCTTCACCTTGGGCGGATATAAGCTGACCACAAAAACCGCATACCAAGGAGCGGCTGCATTGCCGCAGCAGTTGCAAGTACTTAACAGTGGCGGAACGGAGATCTCGCGTTTATCCTACACGTACCGCAAGAATAACAGCTTAGCCCAAACCGCCACAAATACGGGATTGGCAAAAACGTATACGTATACGGGGCTGGATCTGACCGGGTTGCAAACAGCCTTTGGGGGAGCGACATTAAAGCAATACGGATACGGTTACGACAACAACCGAAATATCATCAGTCAAAATGATAATGGAACCAGCTATAGTTATACCTATGATGTGCTGAACCGGATCAAAACGTCCACACAGTTTAATGAAACGTACAGCTATGATTTAAGGGATAACCGAAGCAGCTTGACAAGTGATCGCGCACCGGAAATCCCGACTTCCGCTTCGTACCAGTACGATGCCAGAAACCGGTTGAAGAATGCGACGGTTGACGGAGTGAGCATCTCATACAGCTACAATGGCGACGGTCTGATGGTGGGCCGGACAAAAGATAACGAGACAACGAGATACTATTATGATGACCGCGGCTTGTTGGTTGCTGAAGGAAAGGTAAACAACGGAACGGTTTCCATAACATACGGTTATGTATTTGATGCGACCGGAAAACTGGTAGGCCGTCAGGCTGCCAATGAAACGGGACTGCAATATTATGTAACCAATGGACATGGGGATGTGATAGAGCTCCGAGACGCGTCGGGTAACATATTAAATAGCTACAGCTACGACATCTGGGGCAACCCATTAACGGTTCAGGAAACTGTACCGAATGCGCTGCGATATGCAGGAGAATATTGGGATGCGGACACGAAATTGCAGTACTTGCGAGCCCGGTGGTATGATCCGGCAACGGCCAGGTTTATTGGGGAGGATACGTATGAAGGGGAACAGACAAATCCACTGACATTAAATCTCTACACGTATGTTCACAATAATCCATTGATATATAAGGATCCTACAGGGCAGTATATTATGCCTATGGCTCCGACCCCATCATTAACCTGTGCTGTAGATATGGCAAATTGTAAGACGAATATTGACGCCCAGATTAAGGCAAGCGAAAAAGCCCTGGATATAGTATATCTGGATGATGCCAAAACCTTAATGAGTCAAGAAGCGAGTAGTGTTGAAAAGGGTTTTGTGGTCTTAGAATTCCTGCCTATATTCAAAGCGATAAAAGCAGCTAAAAAGTCAGAAAAGGTTATTGATTCAAGCAAAGATGTTATTAAGACGACAAAGCGGATTGGGTGTAACTGTTTTACTGCAGGTACTCAGGTTCTTACAGAAGAAGGGGAGAAACCTGTCCAGGAAATCGAGGTAGGTGACAAAGTATTAGCCAAAGACGATGTGACAGGCGAGTTAGCTTATAAGGAAGTTGAATGGCTCTTCCAACGTGATGTTGAAGAAACGTATAATATTACTGTTGGCGGCGAAGTTATAACTACAACGGATGAACATCCGTTCTGGATTGTCGGCAAAGGTTGGGTGCAATCGAAGAACTTAGTAGTGGGCGACGTTCTAACAACTTCGGATAGAAAAGAGTTAGCTATTGAGAAGATTGAAGTTAAGAAGGAACATAAGACCGTCTACAACTTTAAAGTAAAGGACTTCCATACGTATTTTGTCTCGAATCTTGGAATTTGGACGCATAATAGATGCTGGGATGTTGACCCGTCAGAGTTAACAATGTCAAAGACTGCTGAAAAACATTTTTACGAATTAACCAAAGACGGTAAATCATCCCGTCCATATGTGAATTCCAACGGAACTACATTATTATTGAAGGAGATTATGGATTCTAGAGACCCTATCAAAGACCCAGGTGGTTTAAAAAATGGTTGGAGATGGGATGTTGAAGGTACTTTTGGAGGTAAGACTGGAACATGGGAACTTGTAATAGATGTAGATAAAAATACCGTAGTCCATTTCTTATTTAATTCCAGGAAGAAAAAATGATGGAGGTGGTAGTTATCTTTCAATATACAGATAGAGTTAGCATTAATAATGGTAAAGTAATTTATAGAAAAGATGAAAACTCCTTTGATTTTGAACCAACGCTAAGTGCCGATTTTACTTTAATGGTTGGCTATCTTAATATTACTTTTAATTCTGAATCTAAACTAGCTCGGCAAGTGTGGGGATTAAATCCTCTAAACACATGGAATGAAGAGTTACTCATCTTACCATCGTTTAAGCAGGGGGGATTGTTATTGGTAGATGAGGTTGAAATCGAATCTGGTGAATGTGAAAGAATTGTTGAAGTAAACGAATGGAAGACTTTTTATGACAAGAATTCTGGATGGGTTTGTATTGGAAATCCACTACACGAAATGAATGATTTTGCTGTGGAGTTTGCTACAAATACTATTGCGTTGCTTAGCAATAGTAAGTTAAAGTCATTATGGTTAAAGCCTGTTTTTATCTAAGCAAATGACCTTGGGGTGGCAATCCTCAAGGTCATCCTTTTTCATTCTCTTAATCGAGTGCCATATGAATCGGGTGGTAAGCCTAAAAAGAACCACCTTTTAATTTCCTCGTAAAGGTGAAGCAAAACCTATTGATGCCATGAAAAAAGGCTTTGTTAATAGCAACCAAAAGGACAACGGAATAAAAAGGTTATAATATAATGGTGAGAATGTCGGTAACAACTATTACCAATATGAAATCAAAATTTAAGTTTGGTAATTCAAGGTTTCTGGGAACTTTGGCGAAAAGACGAGGCATACTATCTTTACTAAAATTAGTAAAGTCACATTAAAAGGAGAAACTTGACTATATTTGAAATAGTTCAATTGAAGGAAGCAATTGATAAATGGGAAGTTGAAAAAAACTAAGGAGCATTTTCTTGGTAAGTTTTAAAATTTATGAGGTTGAGCAGGAGGATGAGTTTCGCTCATATTTTGGGGAGCGAATGACCGGGTGCTCGCGGAGAATAAAGGCACGAATCAGACCCAGTATATTTAATTTACAATGATAGAAACCGCACTATAACTACAGTAGATGGGGAGAACAACCAGATTCGGAACACCTACGATGTTATGGGACGGCTGCTGTAGGTCTGGTGATGCTAGAGTATATTATCGTATGAACAATGGAGCTATGGAGATTCTAGCGAAGTCAGGCAAGGATAACCAACAAGAAGTAATAGATGTATTAAAGAAAATGTATGATTAATGGGGTGAACGATGTGGGTTATGAAATAGTTAATATTATATTTCCAACGGGATTAGACAAAGTTGTTGACATTACAAACGATAATATTGATGTCGATGTATATTTAAATGACGGGCATAGGTATTCGGTGGTGGTATCAACTCCAAAAAGTTACCTTACCCAAATGTCCGAAAACAACATTGACTATATTGAAGCAGGTCCTCCCGATATTATTGTTAAATGTTTGACGGAAGATAACATTCAAAGGGCAATAGAATCTTATTTACCGTTTAATGCATATTGGTTGAAGGTTTATACTCTTGCTGGAGATAGTGTAGGTGCATTTGACATTAAAGTAATGAATGAAATGATGAAATTAAAGAAGAAAAAAAGGGAAGAAATTTTCGATAAGGATGTTTAAAGTTAATGACCTTGAGGGTGGCAATCCTCAAGGTCTTCCTTTTTCCCCACCCGGTGGCGAATGAATTGGGCGGCTGAAATTAATTGAGTTTCTGATCTATTCTTTTCAATAACAATTCCCACAATTGAAGTCTAGAATCATTGGCGTACCTACTGGTACATTGATTTGCTATCCGGAATAGATACATTTTAAAAAAATATTAACATAGGTAAGCAAATAAGGGGTTAGTAAAAACGTAGCAAGATAGAGATGGATCTCTTTCCTGCTACTAAGGGGTGATCGGGTGAGTATTGGTTCGCAGGACTTGGATTTTTTACCATACTCATGTTTGCATATGGCATATTTAATGGGACACCGTGGGGAAAAGAAAGTATGAGGAAAGAAGCAGCAACATACTTGCAAGATAGGTACGGTGATGAGATGACAATCGAGTCGGTAGAGTATGATTTTGACAACTCATCATATTTCAAGTATAGGTACTACGCAGTAGCCCATTTGAAGAGAAATTCTCAGGTTCAATTTCAAGTAATTAAGTACAATGGGGAGCTAGCAGACACTTATTATGTTTCTTATTGGGAATATGAAGTGAAAAATGAGATTAGAAAGCATTTTCCCCAAATATCAAATGTGTCGTTTCAATTGAGGTCCAATCCTTTAAAAGATTCATCGAAAATTAGCGGAATATATCCCCCTAGTTATCATGAAATAAAGAAAGAAATCAAAGAAAATGAAATGCCTGAATTAAGACTTTGGTTTAGTGTAGATGATGGCCAACAAGATCAAACGATGAATACAATGTTTGAAGTCGTTTCGTTTCTCAAAGGGAAAGAATACAGATTATCAGCAATTCGTTTCGTACTAGATAATCAAATGGATAAGAAATCATATTATCTGAATGGTATGGATTTGGAAGAAGTTACTGATCTTAATTCATTGTCTAACAGACTGCGATAGTTTTTTAATCACCACATGCGAGTGTAACAACTTTCATGTGGTTTTTTTTGAGTCCCGCCACCATCCGCGCACCACGCACCGCATATATGACGAACGCGGCTTGTTGGTCGCTGAAGGAAGAATAAACAGCGGAGCGGTTTCCATAACCTACGGTTGTGTGTTTGATGCGATCGAAAAACTGGTGGGTCGCCAAGGTGCAAATGAATCGGGACTGCAATATTATGTAACCAATGGTCATGGGGATGTGACCGAGCTCCGGGATTCCTCAGGGAACTTGCTGAATAGTTACAGTTACGACATCTGGGGCAATCCATTAACGGTCCAGGAATCTATACCGAACCCCCTTAGATATTCAGGCGAGTACTGGGATTCCGACACGAAGTTGCAATACTTGCGAGCCCGGTGGTATGATCCGGCTACGGCACGGTTAATTGGGGAGGACGCATATGAAGGGGAGTACACAAATCCGCTGACATTGAATTTGTATACGTATGTGCTGAATAATCCGTTGATTTATCATGATCCATCCGGGCATGATGCAGTTGTACTAACGAACCCGGATTTAGCATTCGGATTGGGCCATACCTCAGCTTTAATAGAAAACTCAAATAGTCAATGGTACTATTTTTATTGGGGAGATAGGAATGTTCAAACTGTTCTTGTGGACGATGTAAATGCATTAAAATCGATAGACAAACTTAATGAGTGGGGACAAAATAAAGGTTTGGCGGGCTTCGGTAAAGTTGGGGATACAGGATATGCTTCGTCCACTTATATTATGGGGGATTTTAATGCAAGTGTTGATAAAGCTCTAAGCATTGCTAAAGACCACCCCTTTAATGGAAAGAACAAGGATTATGCACTTATTGGTTCAAGTTGCTTGGATATCACAACGCAGGTATTATCACTTGGAACTTTGTACAATGGTACAAGCGCGGCTAATTTTTTTGATGGGATATGGAGTGATGAAACGACCGGTGATCAAATTCCCAATAATGCTGCAAAAGAGATTAGAAGCGTATTTTATAATAATGCTTATACAGTGGAGGATTACAGAAACCAATTGCTACAGAAATATTCCAAATATGAAAATATGGGTTGGTTTAAGAGTAAAATTAATTTTGCCAATTTTAACATGTACAGAATCGACATATTGTTAGGCAGAAACCCAAAGTGAGGTGAACAGATATTTTAAGAAAAAGTATATTGTTGATGTTTGTCATAATAATTGCTTTAATAATCATTTTTCTAATAATGGGAAATCCAATAGAAAGAGTCGAATTCAAAAAAGAAGTTAAGAATTACTTGTCAGAAACATATAGCAACATGAATATGCGAATTGATTCGATTGATTATTCATTTAAGGAGGGGGATTTTTCGGCAACGGTTCTTTCCGATAAAGGGATTGTCTTTTTAGTGTATGAAAACAACATTAGGAAGCTTGATGATAATTACGTCTCTTCTGTTTGGATCAACGAGATACAAACTGCTGCGACAAAAAAAACAGAGGAAATTGTTGGATCAAAAGTAGATGTTGTTGTAGATATTTTTATAAATGGAAAAGAGATTGTTAAAAATGTTAAAAACATTCCAAGTTATTCAAATGTCGAGGGGAAAGTATCGTCAAGCGCAACGTTATCCGTTACAGCTGCATTTTCAGATAATAAAGCATATAGTCAGATTATGGATATAATAAGATGGATAAAAGAGAATAAGTACTATGCAGAAACCTATTTTGATTCAAGAGATGGAAGTATATCCATTAGGATACCACCTGCCGAACTAGACAAAATTGATAGCGAAGATGACATCAAGAAATTTATCATTCATTAAAGTGTGTAGCCACTTGCAAGTGTAACAACTCCATGTGGTTTCTTTTTAAGAGTCCCGACACCGCCGCGTACCATGCTCCGCACATAAGGCGGGCGGGAGATAACGAAGTCAAGCAAATTCGACAATTCATGTTTCTCCTAAGACTGAACCCAATAGTGTGACGGGGTGCGACAATCTAATCGAATCCATTAGGGATTTACCGTCATTATCTAGGCTTTCTTATTATTGATGAAATAATCCGATGTGACAAATTCAAGAATCGTCCTATGCTTCTGTATGTCTGGTATTATTCCTGCCTGTAAAGTGTCTAACCTACAAGGGAAGACAACTTGAAAGGAGACATCATTCATGAATCATCCCGTTAAAGAATGCATTCAGAAGTTAGGACTAACACATCGGGCATTCGTTGTCCTGAATGACATCTCATGGGAAAGGTTTCGTAGTTGCTTATATGGCTATACGAACTCCATCCCCCGCGCCATTCTGAATGTCATGGTACAGTACGGCTACGATGAACAAGAAGTACAGCCTCAATATCACTTATGGCGGAAGTGGATAACTAAACAAGAGCTTAGCGCCCCCGCCGTTGTGCGGGGGTTCTTTTTGCTGTTTCATTAGGAGGATGAAAAAATGGCGGGGTTGGGGGAGTTAAAGACATCACGATCTGAATCATCGACAAATTTATTCATGGTTCATTAATTACTGAATCCAGTTAATTGATTGTCTCTGTCTATTCTGTTGTTGTTTGGATGTCATCCTCTAAGCTTCTTCTCTTGATAAGCTATCCTCTATTGCTATCTTACTCATGTCTTTATTCCTGTTATCTATTCGTATCAGTGTCAGCGTTCATTTCAGTCTCTTCCCCCGCCCGCTCCGCAGGCGGGGAGCTCACCTGTGTGAAGGGAGGACAACAGAGCGTTCCCCCTCTTACGAGGGAGAACGTCTAGGCTTTGTGAAGTTGAGATATCTCGAGCCTACGAGACATCTGGCGCACCCGGTGTAGGTTTACTGCGCGGATAGCCCCGAAGCTCTCACTCTGTCAAGGTTCCCTGTCCTTTCGGACACTACGACGGAATCGAAGTAAGTCATCACGTCTTACTTTACCAAAGGCGAATCTTCCGCTTCTAACGCGACTTCGTTCATGTAACGAAAGGATTTACATGACCACATTCGGCTGATGAGCGCCGAGGCATTTTTTTACGTGTTCTTCTGCGCCCACGAGGATGGTTTTTTGCTTCCCTGCTAAGAATCCCCGAAACGATTAAAAATATATATTCGTTTTGCTCTTTGGCCCCTTTACATGCATTCCGTGATATGGTTCTGTATTCCCCACAGCAATCTGATTTCGCCGCTTTTTCGTAGAACAGAACGGTTTATCACCTAGGACGCATATGAATGGGAACAGACGAATCCACTGACATTGAACCTCTATACGTATGTTCACAATAATCCATTGATATATAAGGATCCTACAGGCCAGTATATTTTGCCTATAGCTCCGACCCCTTCTTTAACCTGTGCTGTAGACATGAAAAATTGTAAGACGAATATAGACGCACAGGTCAAGGCGAGTGAAAAGGCCTTGGATATAGTATATCTGGATGATGCCAAAACAATAATGAGTCAAGAAGCTAGTAGTGTCGAAAAGGTCTTGTAATCTTAGAATTCCTGCCTATTTTCAAAGCGATAAAAGCAGCAAAAAAGGTTATTGATTCAAGTAAGGATGTTATTAAGACGACAAAGCGGCTTGGGTGTAATTGTTTTACTGCAGGCACCAAGGTTTTTACAGACGAAGGGGAGAAGAATATCGAAGGCATTGAAGTCGGAGATATGGTTCTTTCTAAGAATGAAGATACTGGAGAGCAGGCTTACAAAGAGGTTACGGCAACGTTCAACCACGAAACGGATGAGATTTACAATATTCATGTGGGCGGTCAGACGATAGAATCGACCTTTAACCATCCGTTTTATGTAAAGGATAAAGGATGGACGTTTGTCAAAGACCTTAAGGTTGGAGACTTGCTTGTTCAGAGTGATGGGAATACACTCGAGATTGAGAGCATTGAGTTGGAACATGCAATACTTGCGAGCCCGGTGGTATGATCCGGCTACAGCCAGGTTTATTGGTGAGGATACGTATGAAGGGGATATATCTAATCCACTGAGTCAGAATTTGTATACGTATGTGGAGAATAACCCGATTCGCTATCTTGATCCAACTGGGCATTATAAAGCTTCAGATAGCTCAGAATTAAGAAAAATACTCCAGCCGTATACGGATGCTTGGAACAAAGCGAAGGCAGCAGGAAACAAAAAAGCCATGGTGGAAGCGGAAAGAGCAGCAGACGCGATAAGAGTATCCTATTATGTGTGTGGTAGTGATGGATATTGTGGGAGTAGAGCCGGTCTTCCGAAGGATGTTAAGTATCGTGCAGACTCTTGGGATATGTACCGGGAGAGTAAATATGGTAGTGCAAGAGAGCTGCCAATTACAGAGGATCCTATTGCCATTTTTATTTTTAGTGTGTTAACAGGTGGAAAGAATTTAGGATCTAAAGGGTCAGTTAAGGGGACGGGAGAAACTGCGCAGAATTCTGGTTCACTTAAAATGGATTTGCAATTGTTTGCAAAGGGCAAGTTTCCTACTGGCTCTGTCAGCGGTAAAGATGTGGTGAAATTCCTGAAAAAAGATGGTTTTTCAGAAGTGAGTCAAAAGGGTAGTCATGTAAAACTAAATGGTCCGAATGGGGAAGTGGTAATAGTTCCTGTACACGGAGGTAAAGATTTACCAATTGGAACTCTTAATAGTATAAGGAAACAAGAAGGCTATAAATAAAGGAGTGATTAGGTGGTACAAAAGGAGTATGAGTATTGGGCAATTTTCCATTTTGCTGATGATGGGATATCTGTTAGCTTTCCGGATTTACCTGGATGTATTTCATGCGGCTACTCTACAGAGGAAGCTATTCAAATGGCGAAAGAAGCGCTCATGTTGTATCTTGAGGATATGACAGAAGAGACTATCCCCAAACCAACTCAGATAAGCACATCGACACTAACACCTTCGGAAAAAGTATATTTAATAAAAGTGAAGTTATAAATTGTTCAATTAACCTTGATTGGCTACACGCCTTTCAATGTTTCTTTTTAGTGGGGGCTACCCAGTGCCGAATGAATCGGGCGGCCAATTGTTGGAACTCACATAGCCACTTGAAAACATTCTTCTTATTGCTCGCCGCGCTACTTCAACAATAGCAGCATATGCGCGGCGGCGATTTCACGAGGAGCGAGATTTATTTGTGCTTGACTACATCCTGAGCGTCTTTCTGGATTTAATAATACATAGCCAGTTCTCTAGGCGGATGGGTGGATTGATTCGTGGAACCTCCCCTTAATCCGCCATCTGCCGACGAATTGGGCGTAGAACGTCAAGAAAGCGTCTTAGTTGGGTGCTACTGTTCTGCCGTGATCGTTCGCCTGTTCTGCGGATAAAAATGGGGATTTGCCCGGTTTCTATCGCCTGTAACCACTCGGGTACCGGATTTTCGACATGCGATATGAATGAGAGCTATGGATGGATTTTATGGAAAACGTGACATACGGTCCTATGTGGGAAATACAGGGACCTCCCATAGGAGCATGCGAGAATCGTTACTCTGTCGGGTACTTTACCGTACAAAAGCACCCAAGAGACCATTGTTTTCTTTATCACGTTAGTGCTTTAAATAAAAGGGGGTACGATATTCAGAAGTGAAGCTGAATTCACACCTGAACATCTAGCTCTCCTCTGAAGACCGAAGGAAAGGAAAGGGACGGAGCGAAGCGGAGTCTTCCGAGCGAAGCGAGGAGGTCACAAGCAGGAACGAGCAGCTTGAATATTCGTGGGCATCCTATGCCCATAGAAGCCTGGGCTGTTTTTAAAATATGGAGGTTAAATTCAAATAGTGCAACAATTAAAAAATGTGGAGTTAGTGGATATTACTTTAACCAGTAGGCCTAAAATGCATAATTTTGATTCTTGGCGAGAGAATATCAGTCATTTTTCATATGAATTCATGCCAGGAAAAATTTATGCAATTGTCAGTCAACCAGGGGGAGGAGGATGGGCACTCTCTTACTTGCTTTCTGCTAAAGTTAGTAATTATACAGGTAGAATATTTATTAACCAAGAGATGGCACATTCGAAAGATCTCCTATCTTACGGTTGGTATATCGGGGAAGGTGTGCGTGCAAAAAATAATTTTGGTTTAGTGCGAAAATTGACGGTTCGAGAGCAATTAATATCTTGTGAGTCAAGCGCCTTTACAATTGAAAAGCTAGTTGACTTATTTGAACTGTCTCTATCTCGTTTAGATAGGGAATTGAAATACATTAGCAATGAACGCTGGAATGCTTCCGCAGCAATTGGTTTAGCGCATGGCAAACAGATTTATTGTTTTCCTTGGATGGATGATATGTGGAAAGAGGCTATTAAAGTAAGGCTTAGGCACTGTTCTGAAGTTTTAAAACAAAACAACTGCCTTGTAATCATCCCCACGCCAAGTTTGCAAATTGTTAAAGATTTTGTTGATGAGGTAATTTATTTAAAGAGTTGAGGTTGATTTTATTGCTTTATTAATCCACATGCGAGTGTGAACCACTCCATGTGGTTTCCTTTTAATTTATGATCCCTCAAATCCTGAGCTAATTAAAGGGGTATTTTCAGTAAAAATAAAATCTCCCGCTACATTAGAAAAAGAGAATGGTGTAAAGAGAGTAGAACGTGTTATTTTGAATTCACTTGTGGAAGTCAAATGTACAGCTAACAAGTAATTCGTATTTTCTTCCAACCTTAATTCTGAAATGAGTGATTGTGAATGAATTAACTGGATACTAAGCAAAAAAACACCCTGATGCAAGGTAGCGGATTAGCAACTGAGATAATAGCTAGTTCTGAAGATTATCGTGCTTTTATTAAAATAAAAGCCATCAATTCGTCAGGTTTTATTAATTCATCAGATATTGAAGATATAAAATTTTGGTTGAGAAAGTATGAGATAAGGAAAGAATTTATAGACAATGATTGGGATGTATCAGATGATGAACTAATCAATTCTGTCTATATCAATGACATTATTGGAATCCAACAACTAGAGCAAGTTCTTTCCAAGTATCTTAATAATTTTGCTCTTTTAGATGTAGAATGGAAATGCGATAACCCATTATAATTTATCTAGATCCTGAGGGCGGCAATCCTCAAGGTCTTTTCTACCCCCACCTAGTTCCGAATGAATCGGTCGGCTGATTGTTGGAGTTAAAATAGCCATATGGGGGCAAGCTGTCTTTTAATCGCCGTGATACCCGAATAATAGCAGCATATGTGCAGCGGCGCTTTCATAAGGAGCGGGGTTTATCTGTGCTTGACTACACCCTGAGCGTCTTTCTGGATTTAATAATATATTGCCAGTTCTCTCGGCGTACGGGTGCCAATTCATCGGTAAAATCCGGATGGAACTGTTTCGTTGGTGGAACCTAAAGTTCTGACAGACGAAGGGGAGAAGAATATCAAAGATATTGAAGTCGGAGATAAGGTTCTCGCTAAAGATGAAGAAACTGGCGAATTGGCGTACAAAGAAGTTATTGGGCTTTATCAGAATGATAGAGATGATATTATTAAATTACATGTAGGTAATCAGATTATTGAAACGACCAGTAATCATCCATTCTGGGTTGAAGGTAAGGGATGGGTACTGGCGGGTGCGCTCCAAGTCGGAGATAAGTTACAACAAAGTAATGGGAGCAATCTGACGATAGCTAAGAGTAAACTTGTGAATTTGGTCGAGAAAGTTAAGGTTTATAACTTAACTGTTGCTGATTACAGTACTTATTACGTAACCGATCTTGGTATATGGGTTCATAATACTGATTGTCTTAAGGGGTGGATTAAGCACGATCTGTATAATGATGTCAGAGATAAGTTTGGAAAAAAAGGTGCAGATAGATTCATTGCGGCAACGGATAAAGGAGTTGTTGGGGGCGCTAGGGAAAATGGAGTCAAATATGTTAATAGTTCCAACTACTTGGTGGATTCTCCTGAAGATGTGACGCTGTATTTTGGAGAGTACTGCTCTGAAAAGTTAAAGCTAGAACTAAAAAAGGTTTGTGTAGTTATAGATTGGAGAGAGACTGAATATTCTCACATTGTTGCCTTAGTCCCAATCGTTTACGATGGCAAAGAGATTGGAAGGTATGAGTTGTTTTTCAGGATGTCGGGGGAGATTTACGACGATTTGCTTGTAATTGATGGGCAGGAACAGTTGGTTTATTAGTGATTTTTAGACCTTGAGAGTGAATCCTCAAGGTCTTTCATCTACATCAAGAAGGAAGAGGCGCGCCTAATCAAAACCTAACTAAATTTCTAACAGCATGCAGATATTAATAAAACCTATTAAAGACTTGATGTTCTTCCGTCGTTTTGAGCTTAGATTTAACTAGAAAATCGTTCATCAAGCCCGTAAATAAATTTTATTACAGAAAGTAGTGGAAATTGAATAATTATTAGAAAAATGTAAGTAATGAGTTGAACGATAACATCTTGGTGCGGAAGAATTCGCCCATCTCGAAATGATCGCCACCATGATCTACGAGCTCACGAAGGACGCGACGGTGGAGGAACTGGACGCGGCGGGTATGGGCAATTACTATGTCAATCACGACAAAGCGCTGTATTACCAGAACGCCAGCGGCGTGCCTTGGACGGCGGCCTACATTCAGGCCAAAGGCGATCCGATCGCGGATCTGTACGAGGATATCGCGGCCGAAGAGAAGGCGCGGGCTACATACCAGTGGCTGATCGACATGACCGACGACGTCGACCTGCAGGACGGCCTGAAATTCCTGCGCGAGCGGGAGATCGTGCACAGCTTGCGGTTCCGCGAATCCGTGGAGATTTTGAAGGACGATCGGGATAAGAAGAAGATTTTTTAGATAGAAGCTTGTTCAGAGTAGAAGAGAGGCAGTAAAGAACGTTCAGGGATGAGCGTTCTTTTTTTGTGTACAGGGCTTTAAGGATATTTAATTAGATTATTAATTCTCAATTCTCAATTCCTTCCGCTTTCCTTATACTGAAAATATCAGAAATTTCCTCAATATTTATATTATGAATAACCTCCTCTGATTTAATTCTTAAAATATTCTTTTGAAAAGCCCAAGCTTTTCCTCTAATAACTTCACCATTATGCAAGAAGACAACAACATGTTGGTTTCCTTGCACATTCCATTCTATAAATTCCAGCAATACAGTCACCTTCTTATCATGGAATTTGAATAGGCCCCCCTTCTGTGGGGTAGTGATTACTCTTCAATTTTCACTTTACCAAACGAAGCGGTGTTTTTCTATTTTTGTCAAGCCAACCATCCAATTGACTTCAAAACTAAGCTACATATACTGTTTTGAGCTAATTTTGGCTCTGCGAAAGTTGAGTTAATAACCCAAGTACGGTACTAAAGTGAGAGTACATGCAGTTGCTGGGGAAGGTACTTCTTATATTATTCTTGTCCCTTTTTACCTAAAGTGCTAGAATGCTGTCTGTCATATGATGGTAAAATTTTAGGGTTTTATAGGGATAGGAGAGAGGAAGAAATGAAGAGACAACTGCTTTTTCCTGCGCTGGCATTGGTATTCTGCCTCGGCTTAACCGTTCCGGCAATGGCCAGCACAGGTACGGTGAACAGCCCGACCGCTGTGAGCGCAGGCAGTGATCATAGCGGCTTAATTGATGCGAACGGTTCCCTCTGGATGTGGGGACTTAACGAAGAAGGACAATTAGGAAATGGCGGCCGTGGTAACGCTAAAACAAAAGGGGATTTCACCTATCAAACCGTTCCGATAAAAGTGTTGAATAATGTAGTTTCTGTCAGTTCTGGCGGAAAAAACACTGCTGCGATTAAGACTGACGGCTCCCTCTGGATGTGGGGGGAGAACTACTACGGGCAATTGGGCAACGGCACCACAAAGAATTCCTTAGTTCCTGTTAAGGTGATGGATAATGTCGCTGCTGTTAGTCTTGGAGGAAGTTCTGTCACTTCTGGCTATACTGCCGCTATCAAAACAGATGGTTCCCTTTGGATGTGGGGAGCTAACGACTATGGGCAGCTGGGCAACGGCACCACAAAGGATTCCTTAGTCCCTGTTAAGGTGATGGACAATGTGGCTTCCGTTAGTCTCAGCGAATTCCGCCACGCTGCCGACATCAAGACTGACGGCACTCTGTGGATGTGGGGACGTAACGGACAAGGACAGTTGGGCAACGGCACCACAAAGGATTCCCTTGTCCCTGTTAAGGTGATGGACAATGTGACCGCCATTAGCCTAGGCGCATTGCACACTGCCGCCGTCAAGAATGATGGTTCCCTGTGGACATGGGGATTTAACGAAGGAGGACGTCTGGGCAACGGTCTCAAAGGCACTAAAAACATTATCGTCCCGGAAAAAGTAATGGATGGCGCAATGTCTGTCAGCTGTGGCGGCAGCCACACCGCCGTAGTCAAGGCGGATGGCTCACTATGGATGTTCGGAAATAATGACATGGGACAGCTGGGCATTGGCGACACAGGAAACGAGGAAGTGAATATTGGGCATGGAGACTTCTACGTGCAGACCGTCCCTGTCAAATTGATGGATCATATAGCCTTTGTCAGCAGCGGCAGCAACCATACCATTGTTGTTAAAACGGATGGCTCTGTCTGGTTGTTTGGCCGCAGCAGCAATGGCAACTTGGGAACCGTGAAAGGTAACGGTGTGGATATATATAACAATGCCATGCAAACCACCCCAGTAAAGCTTTCCAGCCTGAGGGCAAGGAATTAAACTTCCTACTGCTTTTTTGGTTCTTCGCTCTATTGGGTGGGCAGCGAGCATAATGTTAGGCAATTTTGAAGGATGACCGGGTTAAGAAGAAGATTTTTTGAGGTGAAGTGCGACAAGATGGCCCCGCAAGTAAACTGCGGGGCCATTTTTCTGCTTGGGGTTTTCAGATTTTTGAGATTCAACCCGTAGTGCTGCGATAGAAACGATCCGTATTTAATATAGCTCATCTGCTGACGGGGCTCATGCATCACTGCTCCGTCTGCGGAGTGACCGCTTGATGCAGGGCGATGTCCAACTCTTGCGTATATGCTTCGCGCTGTTCCGGGGTCCAGCCGAAGGCGGAGGCCATAAATTCGATCACAGGCTGCTTCCATTCGCGTACCCACCGGATGTTGAAGAACAGCGCGCCCGTACGGCGAATGAAGAAGTCCACCGGTTTGACGGTCATTTCTTCATCGATGGCATAGAGGAGCGGGACGAGCACTTCCGGCGGCAGTCCGCTTTGTTCCGCGCCTTCCCGCCGGCGCTCCGCCAGTTCGAAGATCCGGTCGACGTTGGAGCCGTACAGACGCGCCCAGTGTTCGGCAAGCGCGGCATCCAAACCGCGGCGAACGCCTTCCTCGCTTTTTTGCCGGACAAACTGCGGAAAAGCGTCGGAGCCGCCTACATGGCCGCCGGAGATCGGCAGGTGTTTCGTCTTCGCAGCCACGAACGCCAATCCTTCCTCCCGGCTTAATAGCCGCATGACCAGATCGACGATCGTTTCGGCCATTTTGCGGTAGCCGGTAAGCTTGCCGCCGGCGATCGTAATCAATCCGGACGGAGATTGCCAGATTTCATCCCGGCGGGAGATTTCGGAGGCGCTTTTCCCCTCCTCGTAAATGAGCGGCCGCACGCCGGCCCAACTGGATTCGATGTCCGCCTCGGCAAGCTGAACCGCCGGAAACATGTAGCGAATCGCCGCCATAATATAATCGCGGTCTTCCTTCGTCATGACAGGATGAATCGGATCGGCTTTGTAAAACGTATCCGTCGTGCCTACGTACGTCTTGCCGCCGCGCGGGATGGCGAAGACCATCCGCCCGTCCGGTGTATCGAAGTAAATGGCCTGCTTCAAGGGGAACTTCGACTGATCGATAACCAGATGAACCCCTTTGGACAATTGAAGGTGCTTCCCGGTCTTGGACCCGTCTTTGTCGCGAAGCTCATCGACCCAAGGCCCCGACGCGTTGATGACTTTCTTCGCCCGGAATTCGTACGCCGAGCCGTCCAATTGATCCACCACGCGAACGCCGGCAACCTTGTTGTTTTCATATAAAAAAGATTCGACCTTCATATAATTTATAGCCCTAGCGCCATAGCGAACGGCTTCTTTCATAACTTCAATCGTCAAACGGGCGTCGTCCGTCCGGTATTCCACATAATAACCGCCGCCCACGAGCCCCTCCTGTTTCAGCAGCGGCTCGCGGGCCAGCGTCTCCTGCCGCGGCAGCATCCGGCGCCGTTCGCTCCGCTTGACTCCGGCCAGGAAGTCGTAGACGCGCAGGCCGATGCCCGTGCTGAATTTGCCGAACGTGCCGCCGCGATACAGGGGCAGCAGCATCCATTCCGGCGTTGTCACATGGGGGCCGTTCTCATAAACGATAGCGCGTTCTTTGCCGACCTCGGACACCGTTTTGACATCAAACTGCTTCAAGTAGCGAAGGCCGCCATGCACCAGCTTGGTCGAGCGGCTGGAGGTGCCGGCGGCAAAATCCTGCATCTCGAACAGCGCCGTGTTCAGCCCCCTCGTCGCCGCATCCAAGGCGATGCCGGCCCCGGTAATCCCTCCGCCGATCACAATAAGATCCAGCGGTTGCTGCTTCATAGCTTCCACTATCGCTTTGCGGTTTGTCGCGGAAAATGTCACTGTCATTCCAATAACCTCCCTCGTCATAAAGACGGCGTAATAGTGCGGTTTCAACAACCTCTGACCGTAATGAACAAAAAAACCGCAATGACACCTCAGCCCAGGGCTAAAGTGTAATTGCGGTTTCAAGCTTCTCCAACCGAATTTAAATATTAACTTATTAATAGTACGTGTTCAAAAAGTTCAGGTTTTCAGGACCGAGAAGGTTGGATGAAGCCAGGGACCGAGTAGCGGAGCGTAGACAGATCTACGTGAGCAACGGAGGGCCCGGCTGAATTCAAGATTCGACGTCGAATCCACTTCACGAGCTCTGCTTCGTCCTGGAAAGATGACTTTTTGAACAACCTCTAAAAATTGTAGCATATTTCCGGCCTTATTTGAATACCATGGTCGCCTTAATCGCTTTGGCCCAGCCGGCGTACAATTCACCGCGCCGCGCTTCCGACATCGTCGGCGTAAAGACGCGGTCGATGCTCCACTGCGCCGCAATCTCATCCCGGCTCTCCCAATATCCGACGGCCAGGCCGGCCAGATAAGCGGCGCCGAGCGCTGTCGTCTCATAGACTTGCGGACATTCCACCGGTACGCCGAGCATATCGCTCTGAAACTGCATCAGGAAATTGTTCTGCACCGCTCCACCGTCCACGCGCAGTTTGGTAAGCTCTATTGAAGAGTCGGCCTCCATGGCGCTGAGCACGTCTTTGGACTGGTAAGCAAGCGATTCCAGGGTGGCGCGGATAAAATGCTCTTTGGAAGTGCCGCGCGTCAAGCCGAAGATGGCTCCTTTCACTTCGCTGTCCCAATAGGGAGTCCCCAGTCCGACGAACGCGGGAACGACATACACGCCGTCGGTCGTATCCACTTTGCTTGCGTACTGCTCGCTGTCCTTCGACTCCTTGAGCATGCGCAGGCCGTCGCGGAGCCATTGGATGGCGGAGCCCGCCACGAATACGCTGCCCTCGAGCGCATATTCCACTTTGCCGTCGATGCCCCAGGCGATCGTCGTCAGCAGGCCATGCGAAGATTGAACGGGCTGTTCGCCGGTGTTCATCAGCATGAAGCACCCGGTGCCGTAGGTGTTCTTGGCCATGCCTTCTTTGAAGCAAGCCTGCCCGAACAGAGCGGCCTGCTGGTCCCCTGCAGCGCCGGCAATCGGGATTTCCTCGCCAAAGAAATGATAATTGACCGTCTTGCCGTAAATTTCGGAAGAGGAGCGCACTTCGGGGAGCATCTGCTTCGGGATCGTCAACAGCTCCAGCAGTTCATCGTCCCATTTCAACTCATGAATGTTGTACATGAGCGTGCGCGAAGCGTTGCTGTAGTCGGTAACGTGCACTTCGCCTCCGGTCAGCTTCCAGATCAGCCACGTATCGATCGTGCCGAACAGCAGCTCGCCGTTCTCCGCTTTTTCCCGGGCACCCGGGACATGATCGAGAATCCATTTGACCTTCGTACCCGAAAAATAAGAGTCGATCAGCAGCCCTGTTTTGGAGCGGAACAGTTCGCCGTGGCCGGCGGCTTGCAATTCGTCGCAGATCGCTTTCGTCTGTCTGGATTGCCATACGATCGCATTGTAGACCGGGCGGCCGGATTCCTTATCCCATACGACCGCCGTCTCGCGTTGGTTCGTAATGCCGATGCCGGCGATTTGGCTCGGCTTCACGCCGGACTCGATCAGGCAAGTCGCGATGACGGCGAGCACCGTTCCCCAGATTTCCAGAGCATTATGCTCTACCCAACCCGGTTCGGGAAAAATTTGCGTGAACTCTTTCTGCGCGACGTGGACGATTTGGCCCGCTTTGTTGAATAAAATGGCTCTCGAGCTCGTTGTGCCTTGATCCAGCGACAAAATGTATTTTTCCATGTCAATTTCCCCCATATTATAGAATTAAGTATGATCAATCATATGATGGCGCTTACAAGGATACGCTGTGTTTGACGCTTTTGCCGGAGAAAATAAGCGCGATACCGAAGATGATGACCGCTATACCCGCCACGACCCAAATGGCCGGGTCCGATTGGCCCAGGAATACATTCTTGTAAAATAGCGCCCCCAGCGACCCGCCCAGCAGCGGCCCTACGACCGGGATCCAGGCGTACCTCCAATTGGAGCCGCCTTTGCCCACGATCGGCAGCAGCGCATGCGCGATTCTCGGTCCCAAGTCGCGCGCCGGATTGATCGCATATCCGGTCGTTCCGCCTAGCGACAAGCCGATGCTGACGATCAGAAAGCCGACGATCAGCGGGTTTAGCCCATCCGTAAACTTGTTGGCGCCGATGGCCAAAATCCCGAGCACCAGAATGAACGTCCCGATCATTTCGCTCATCAAGTTGGAGAAAGGATGGAACACGGCCGGACCAGTGGCGAATACACCCAACTTGGTGGCCGGATCTTCCGTCGCCTTCCAATGCGGCAAATAATGCAGGTACACGATGACGGCCCCGAGAATGGCCCCGAGCATTTGCGCCGCGATGTACGAGGGGACGTCGGCCCAGGGGAAATTCCCAATCAGCGCCAGCCCCAGGGTCAGCGCCGGGTTGAGATGGGCGCCGCTGATCGAACCTACCGCATAGGCCCCCATCGCGACCGCCAGCCCCCAACCCAAAGTAATGACGATCCAGCCTGAATTCGCCGCAAAAGATTTTTTTAGCGATACGCCTGCACATACGCCTCCGCCCAGTGCAATCAGTATCATGGTTCCAATCAACTCTCCCCAAAACGCTGACATGAAAACCCCTCCCCATGATTATCCATGTTCGGAGAACACAAAAAGACCTACATCAAGTATGCGCCCAAACCACCCATGCTGGGGTGGGGCACCTTCCATGTAGATCTCCAAGTCTCCATAACATTATTAACTTGAATCAAATTTTATTTAAATTTGTAAACGTTGTCAATCACTTTTTTTCAAATTCTCGCCACAAATTCTTGTTCGAGGTGGTCACCGCTTCGGCGCCCGCTTGCAGAGCCAGTTCTACATCATTTCTTGAAGAGATGAATCCACCCGCCAAAATCGGCAGGTTCGTTCGGTCTTTCACCTTGCGGATCACGCTCGGCATGCCGCCGGGCAAAACTTCGATGACATCCGGCTGCGTGCTCTCCAGCAGTTTGCAGCTTTTCTCCAAGGCGCTGTTGTCAATCAAAAAGATGCGCTGCACGGCGACGACGCCTTTTTGCTTTGCCTTTTGAATGACGCTGGACTTGGTGGACAATATCCCGTACGGCCGATACTCCTGGCAAAGATACTCGGTCGCGTATCCGTCGCTCTGCAGGCCTTGAATCAGATCCATGTGCAAAAACAGCTTTTTGTTCGCTTGATGCACCATGCTGCAGGCGTGCTTGAGCTGGGCGATATGGACATCGAGCAGCACGAGATACTCATACGAGGAGGCCACGGCCTTCTCCAAATCTTTCATCTGCCGCGACGCAGGCAATATTCGCTGTTCATAGAAATTCATATCTCAGGCCCCTTTGGTCAGACGTGTACATTCCATGATAAGTGTGATTTTAATCCTAGGCAAGCACATGGAGCGATTTTAAAATCGCCCGTTCCGAATCCGAGTAAATCCGAATGCCGATATTGAACGCGCTTCCGAGAACTGCAACATTTCCGATCGAATCGCTTCGAGGCAAGCGATGGAAGGATAATAGCGGCCTTTTGGGCAGCTATTTCGGCCTAATCCGGCTCCGAAGGCAAAATAGCGGTCAAAAAAGGCCCTATTTCTCTGGCATGAGCTCAGAAATCTGGTTTTTGCCCGATTTTCTCTAAAATAAGGCCCCAAATGACCTCTATTTCGCACCGAAGAGCCAAATTCGACAAAATAGCGCCTAAAATGGCCCTTATTTACCCGTCTGGCTCAAAGGGAGGCTGTTACAGCCGCTAGTCCCCTCAGGTTAATGCAACGATCGTGGGTTTTGCCCGCTTTTCCCTAAAATAAGGGCTTCTATATCCGAACAAATCTGTCACAGAATTTTCCAAAAAACCGACTTTCATCTGTTTCACCTTCCAATATTTGTGTTATTGGAGAAGTATGTCTTGTGCGTGGGACATATTTTAGTTTCTTTAATTCCTGGAGGGTGAGTATATAATTTCCTCCAAGGTCAAACCTTTTCATATGTTGGAACAAGGAAGGAGGATTTGGAATGGAACACCCATCTATTCCGCAGCCGAAAACGAAAGGTATTCTTGGAAATCTCCCCGATATCGATTCAGAACGGCCGGTGCAGTCCTTCATGAAGCTCGCCAAGGAATACGGCCCCATCTTCCGCCTGGATCTTCCGGGAGGTCAGCAAACCATCATCTCGGGGCATCGTTATGTCGAGGAGGCCTGTGACCAGTCCAAGTTTGACAAAAACGTGTGGAGTCCGCTGCAGAGGGTAAGAGCGTTCGCGGGAGACGGATTGTTTACGAGCTGGACGTATGAACCGAACTGGAAAAAAGCGCACCATATTCTGCTGCCCAGCTTCAGTCAGAGAGCCATGCAGGGATACCATGGAATGATGGTGGACATTGCGCTTCAGCTTACGCAGAAATGGGCCCGGCTAAATCCGGGGGAGTCCGTCAATGTCCCGGATGATATGACCCGGCTAACGCTGGACACGATCGGTTTATGCGGTTTCAATTACCGCTTTAACAGCTTTTACCGGGAGCACCCGCACCCTTTCGTGCTTAGTATGACAAGAGCTTTGGATGAGGCGATGAACCAGGGGCAGCGGCTGGGTATTCAGAACAAACTCATGCTGGTGACCAAACGTCAGTTTAATCATGACATTCAGTCGATGTTCTCGACGGTGGACCAAATTATCGCCGAGCGGCGTGCCGGCAAAACCGAAGGCAAGGACGATTTGCTTGCGCACATGCTGACCAGCAAAGATCCCGAAACGGGCGAGGCGCTGGATGACGAGAATATTCGCTACCAGATCATCACCTTCCTCATAGCGGGTCACGAGACGACCAGCGGTTTGCTGTCCTTCGCTTTTTATTTCCTGCTTAAACATCCGGACAAGTTGAAAAAAGCCCAGGAGGAAGTGGATCGCATCCTGACGGATCCCGTGCCGAGCTATAAACAGGTCAGGGATTTGAAGTACATTCGCATGATTTTGAATGAAAGCCTGCGATTATGGCCGACCGCTCCGGCTTTCTCTTTATACGCGAAAGAAGACACCCTCCTCGGCGGCAAGTATCCGATCCGCCAAAACGAAGCGGTAACGGTTCTGATTCCGATCCTTCACCGGGACAAGGAAGTCTGGGGGGAGGAAGTCGAAGAATTCCGGCCCGAGCGCTTCGAAGACGAAGCCAAGATCCCGCATCACGCGTTCAAGCCTTTCGGGAACGGGCAGCGGGCCTGCATCGGCCAGCAGTTCGCCCTGCACGAAGCGACGTTGGTGCTTGGCATGCTGCTGAAGCATTTTGAACCGGTGGATCATACCCAATACAAGCTGAAGGTAAAAGAAACACTGACGCTCAAGCCGGATCAGTTTACGATGCAGGTCAAAATCAGACGACAGCCGATGATCGGGATCGCGAATCCCGAGGAAACCGCTGCGGAGAGCAGCCGGGAGTCGGCGTTTATTCAGCCCGATTCGGATCTGAAAGGACACGATACGCCGCTTCTGGTGCTGTACGGCTCCAACTTGGGCACCGCCGAGGGGATCGCGCGGGAGCTGGCGGATAACGGCAGACTGCTGGGATTCAGAAGCGAGGCCGCAAGTATGGATTCCTTCGTGGGCAAGCTTCCCGCGGACGGGGCCGTTCTCATCGTCAGCGCCTCTTACAACGGGAACCCGCCCGATAACGGCAGACAATTTGTGGAGTGGTTATCCGGAGAAGAGGCCGGCAAATTGAAGGGAGTCCGGTATGCCGTTTTCGGCTGCGGGGACCATAACTGGGCCAGCACGTACCAAAAAGTCCCCGTCTTTATCGACGAGCGTCTCCGGGAGCTGGGCGCCGAGCGCTTGCTAGAGCGGGGAGAAGGGGACGCCAGCGGTGACTTCGAGCTTCAATATGAAGCTTGGAGGGATAAGCTATGGGCCGGGATCATGGACGCTTTCGGGCTGAAGTACAAGGGAATCGAGAAACAGGAAAGCACGCTCTCGCTTCGTTTCGTCAGCGGTATGGTCGGTACGCCGCTAGCCGAGACCTATGACGCTTTTCATGCGGAAATTGTGGAAAACCGGGAGCTGCAGAGTCCGGAAAGCGACAGAAGCACCCGTCATATTGAGATAGCCCTCCCCGAAGGGGCGGAATATCGGGAAGGCGACCATCTCGGCGTGCTGCCGCGGAATCCCCGCTCTTTGATCGAACGGGTGATCCGGCGGTTTCAATTGCGACCGGACGACCACTTGCTTCTGGAAGGCGGCGGACGCAGCGCGGCTCATCTGCCGCTCGGCAAGCCGGTCGGTCTGATGGAACTGCTCGGAAACAGCGTCGAGCTGCAGGAGACGGCCAGCCGGGCCCAACTGCGGGAAATGGCGGCATTTACGACCTGTCCTCCTCACAAAAAAGAACTGGAAGCGATGCTTGAGGAAGGAACCTATCAGAACGAGATTATGAAAAAGCGGGTGACGATGCTGGAGCTGCTCGAACGCTACCCGGCTTGCGAAATGCCGTTCGATCGTTTCCTTGAACTGCTGCCGCCATTAAAGCCGAGGTATTACTCCATATCAAGCTCGCCCAAAAAGTCGCGGAACCGGGTCAGCATCACGGTCGCGGTCGTTGCCGGTCCGGCGCGAAGCGGACACGGGGAATACCGCGGGATCGCTTCGAACTATTTGCGGGAGCTTGGGAAAGGAGAGGCGGTGGCCGTATTTATCAGACGGCCAGGCTCGGGATTCGAGTTGCCGGAACATTCCGAAACGGCGATGATCATGATCGGTCCGGGCACCGGGTTGGCCCCGTTCCGCGGGTTTCTTCAGGCGCGCGCGGCGCAGCGTGAGGAAGGCAGAACGCTCGGGGAAGCTCATTTGTATTTTGGCTGCAGAAGGCCCAATGAGGATTTTCTCTACAAAGAGGAGCTGGAAGCCTTCGAGGCGGAGGGCATCGTCAAGCTGCATACCGCTTTCTCACGGGTGGACGAGTCATGCAAGGTGTATGTTCAAGATAGGCTGAAGGAGGACAAAGAGCGTTTAATCGGCCTGCTGGATCAAGGGGCTCGCCTATATGTATGCGGCGACGGTACGCGGATGGCGCCCGATGTGGAGGCTACCCTCCGGGACGCTTATCAAGAAGTCCATCAATGTGATGAAGCGACGGCGGTCCGTTGGCTAGACGGCTTGCTGAGTACCGGCCAATATGCCAAGGACGTGTGGACCGGCATTTAAAGTACGGCATGCCACCGCCTACGTGCTTTCAACAGTATTGGAAGTGGAATAAACGTGAGAAGGACGCAACCCAAGCGAAGGCACGGGGGCGTCCTTTTTATTTGAGGCTTTAGCCAGTTGAGCTCGCGAAGCGTGCGAAACAACAAACCACCTGATGGGGTCGTTATCATAGGAATGTTCAAGCTACGATGTATAACGAAAGGAAAAGGTTGCCTAATGGCTAATCGAAGTGATATGTCACATCCAAAGAGGCGCCTAGTGTGCTTCCGAGCTTCGAAGCATCAAACTCCAAAAAGATGCAAATCTGCAGGTATTTAAGCCGATTCCCGAGGGAATGCGAAAAAAGATGCAAATCTGCAGGCATTTCCAGCGATTTTAGAAAAACGAGCCGGCTTCGTCGAAAATTCCTGCAGATTTGCAGGTATTTAGAAATTTTGAGTTTAAACAGGAAAAAAGCATGCAGATATGCAGGAATTTTATGTTATCAAGGTTGTTTGACGGGGGACTAGTAGTGAAAGCTAGCGCCTTTAGATGCGAGCCGGTAATTAAGGCTTATAGCCTTTGAGCAAACCACCCGTTCACACGGGTGGTTTTGTTTGGAATCAACTGGAAGGATAATACAATTCGTTCGTTGAATAAGAATTACGATACCTAAATTAGAGGAGGGGAAATATGCAAACAGTGATTCCTGCATTTCGTATAACGGACTATGAAAAAAGTAAGGCCTTCTACGTGGAGGGAATGGGTTTTCAAATCGACTGGGAACATCGGTATGAACCACATTTTCCCGTTTTTGTTCAGATCTCCAGGGATGAAATGACCATTTATTTGACGGAACATACCGGAGACTGCCAAGTTGGTGGATTAATTCATTTTTTTGTTCCGGATGTGGATAGCTGGTACGAGGAATTAAAGAGCAAAAAGGATATCCGCATCACTGAGCCACCAAATGAGAATCTGGAAGGGCTTCGCATGATGAAAGTCGTGGATCCGGATGGCAATCAATTACGTATTTGCACCCTTGTTTAAAAGAAACGAGGCGTAAACTGATAAAGTACCAACCACCAACCTGTCGATAAGACAGGTTTTTTTGCATATTCGGATGATTTACGGAGATTATCCCAGATAGTACCCGATGGGGTACTATCATCTGTCCCCTGGCCTTGCTATGATTACGTTGTGCACGGGATCTTCAATTCAGCGGGAGGTGAAAAGGATTTTAAAAAGGTTGCAGCCGCTCTTGGCACAGCCGTTCGCATTACGGAAGGTCCCAGGTGCCGGGTGGATCAACGTATCTTTTTATCATGAAAAATAGGGGAGTTAAGATGGCTGAAATACATGGCTTGGAAATCGAATTCGATCAGAACGGAGAACAGCAAACCATTTGGCCGACGCTAATCAAGGGCAACGCGGAATTAATTCTTATCGATTGCGGTTATCCCGGGTTTTTGCCTCGCTTGGAAGCTGCTGCGGCAAGATCGGGGTTCAGCCTGGATGCGATAACCAAATTACTGTTGACACATCATGATATGGACCATATGGGTTCCGCCGCGGCGCTGAAACGGACATATCCGCGCGTGGAGATTATGGCGTACGGGCCGGAAATCCCTTATATAACCGGAGGCCGGAAAGCGTTACGGATCGAGCAGGCGGAAGCTTCTTTGTCTCAAATCCCCGCGGAGGAGAAACAAGCGGTCGAACAGTTTATCGGCTTCTTGAAAACGATCGAGCCGGTTGAAGTGACCCGGCCGTTGCTTGAAGGAGAGCTTCTGCCTTGGTGCGGAGGGATCGAGGTTGTTCCGACACCGGGGCATACCGCCGGGCATATCTCCTTCTACTTACCGGCCAGCCAAACGCTGATCGCCGGAGACGCGGTCGCCATAACCGAAGACGGGAAACTCGGCTTAGCCAACCCGCAGTATGCGGAGGATTTGGAGGAAGCGGTCAAGTCCATTCACAGATTGCTGAACTACCGTATTTCGCAACTGATTTGTTATCATGGCGGAATCTATCAAGGCGATGCGGAAGCCGCGCTTCGGCAGTTGTTGCGGGAGTATGATTAATCAAAAAGAGAGATGAAAGAAGCCCGGCGAAAAAGCCGGGCTAATCTCATTTATTGCGATGGGAGGTATCAAGTTGACTTTTTATTCTACATTTTGTAGAATTTAATTTATAAACTACAAGTTGTAGAAAATACGCGGTTGATCACAAAGGAGCGTTGTTATGAAATCCGTGCAAAAGATGTCGGAGGCGGAGTCAGAGGTCATGCGTGTGGTTTGGGCGGCGGGCGGACCGGTAACCTCCCAGGTTATCCTTGCCGAACTGAACAAACGGAAGGACTGGAAGCCGACCACGGTTTTGACTTTTTTGACCCGTTTGACCGAAAAAGGGCTGCTGCGGACGGAGAAGCGGAAGAAGGTCAACTACTATACTCCCGTGTTTTCCGAGGACGAGTACAAACATCTGGAAACGAGAGCCTTTCTGGAAACAGTTCACGAAGGTTCGGTCAAAAATTTACTCGCGGCCCTATATGACGCCGATGACATCAGCCCCGAGGAGATAGAAGAATTGAAAAAATGGTTTTCCGAAAGGTAGGGGGAGCGAGTGGGAACGATGTTGGCGATCACGGTGGTCGTCCTATCGATAACGGGAACGATCTTGTTTGGCGCGCTATGGCTTGCGAAGCCGCTCACATACAAATTATTCGACGCCCAGTGGCATTACCGTACACATAAGATCGTACTGCTGTTTTTGCTTCTGCCGATCGGAGTTATCGGCGGATTGATGTATATGCGCCCTCATGAATTAAACGGGCTGACCGAGGCTGACCCGATGCTGCAGCAAACAACCGTATACCTTGCGGATCAGGGAGCGGCAATCGGCCGGATCTGGACAAATTCACCGGGTTACACAAACATTTGGATGAATTGGGGAGTTTCGACGGAGTTGCAAGCTTTGCTGCCCCAAATCGGGTTTTGGCTGCCGTTCGTTTGGCTGGCGGGATTGGGGGTTACGGGCTTTCGATCATTGTCGGCCTATTTCCGGTTCCGCGCCAGACTTCGGCGTACCAATCTTCCCGTGGAAGGGGAAGCCCTGGAATTGTTCGCCTCCATTAAACGGGAAATGGGGATTCAAGGTAGCGTCTCGCTTCAATCGAATGATGCCGTGCGCACGCCCATGCTGATCGGACTGAGGCAGGCGACTCTGGTATTACCGGAAATCGAGCTGAAAGAACGGGAATTGCGGCTCATTTTTCGCCACGAACTAATCCATTACAAACGGAAGGATCTACACTTGAAGGTGCTGGCTCTGCTGGCTTGTTCGATCCATTGGTTTAACCCCGCGGTCTATCGTTGGCGTAAAGACCTCGACCGCTACATGGAAATGTCCTGCGACCAGCAGGTTGTTGCCGGAATTCCCGAGCAGGAAAGACGTTTCTACGGCGAAACCATTCTGAATGTGCTCGAACGCTCGACAACCCCCAGGGCGGCCGGGATATTTACCGGCTTTAGCGAAAACGCCGCTTGGATTAGAGACAGGCTGGTGCATATTTTGAAGGCAACGAAAAGAAGCAGACGTTCGGCTATTTTATCCGGAATATCCGCAGTTGTTGTTGCATTGGCCGGAGTCGGGGTCGCTACGGTGGTGGATGCCAAGGTAGAACCGGCGTCTGCCATGTTATCTCCCCAGAACATGAAGTCCACCTCGGTTGCATCGGTTTCTGCGGTGACTTTTTCCACGACCGACGTTGACATCAGTTACGAGGCTCAGACCGGCAGCGAATCCTCGCTAACGGAGGACGAACGGAAAGAGGAGCGGCATTTCGTTAAACTCGACCGTCAAATAAACGAGCTAACCGATGCCGACATCTATGACATTTATAAACAAGAGGCGATTCCATACTCGGATCCGATCGATTTTCAATTGGCGGATGGTACGATTACATTCCCTGGAGTGGACAAAATTCCGCTGAGCAGCCGTTGCGGGAGCGAGAAAAGTTCTTACGCAGCCAAAGTATATGCCTCCAGTAAGGTATTGGATTATGCGAACTACGCTCAACTGGAGACTCAACTATCGCGTATTGATGCTTGGGTGATCGAGTCTTTGAACAACCACGTCAGCGACCCGGAGGCCATTCGGGCCGAGATCGTTCAAACTTTGGCGGACCGCTTGAAATTGCCCGCTGATCTGATAACGGTGGAATTGAATGTACTTTAAGGGGGGACCGGGGATGCTTCGACGAAAAATGCGGTTGGGCATAGGTTTTATCGCCCTATGTTTGCTTATTGCAGGGTGTTACCCTACGTCCGGGCAAACAACACGGCATCGTTTCCTAAAAGTGATGTATTTTGGGGAGAGGAGCTTTTATGAAGATTACGGGGATTTGTTTTTAAGCAGGTACGGGGATGTCGATGTGGAAGTCGCTGTTTTGGATTCAAGCACGATAGACCCGGCGAAGGAGTATAGTGTGGCATTGCGTGAATTCATTCAACGCGAGAATCCGGATGTATTCTATTTATCCTCTAGTGAATACGAACGTTTTGTGCAGGAAGGTCTGCTGTCAAGCCTCGAACCGTTCATCAAGTCCGATCAATACGAGCTTTCCGGCATGCAGGGGCCGATTGTCGACTTTTTGAGGGAACTGGGAGTGGGACAACTCTACGGACTTAGTCCAACCTTTTACGTCCCGGCACTATACTATAATGCGGATTTGTTCAAACAGTATGGCGTTCGTCCTCCACAGGATAACATGACCTGGCGGGAAATCCTACAATTGGCTGCCAGGTTCCCTGCGGACGGACAAGGAGAGCGGCGCATCTACGGTCTGAGCGTTCCTTTCGTGCAATCGGCGGGTTCCCTGGCCGACAGAATTGCCGGAACGCAAGGATTGTCCGCGGTAAACCCGAAAACGATGCAGGTGACCTTGAATACGGATTCGTGGAGAGATGTTTGGGACATGGCGGTAAGCGCGGTTCAATCCGGTACCGTTTATTTGCCGGAAACCCCGTTTTACGGCGGCTCGCTGCAGGACTATCTGGACAATGATTTATTCTTGCAAGGGCGGGTAGCGATGAAGCTGGACGATGCGGGTTTGCTGGAAACTCTGGAGAGTCTGACTAAGACGATGCCGAAGTACAAAACCTTTTCATTCGATACCGTCACGGGGCCTGTCGATCCCGCAGATCGGTCCGCTTCACGCGACGTCGAGGTCGGTCAAATCTTCGCCATTCGCTCAGGCACCCCCAACCTGGAGGCTGCATGGGATTTTATCAAGTATGTAAACAGCGATGACTACGCCTCCATCAAAGCGCGAGTCATCCACAGCAGCTTGTTGACGCGGACGAGTCATTATAACGATAGCCGGTTGGAGGCTTTTAACAAATTGCGACCGTTATCGGTCGATTACGGCCGCGAGGCCAAACTTCCGGATTCGTTTGCAGACAAATTCAAGACGCTGACAAGCGATGAACTGGATAAGGTTGTGCGGAAAGAAAAGACTTTGAAAGAGGCGATGGAGTTTGTATCCACATCGGGCCAGTCGCTGTTGGAGCAAGCGATGAAGACAGAGATGTTAGAAACACCTTAATATGAACGTTCTTTCTTATCCGCCATTAGAATGATAAAATTTAGGATATAGGCATGCCGGTCGGAAAGTATAAAAGGGTAAGGGGCGGATCAGGGTGAGGAAAGGAATTGGGTCGCTGTTTAAATATATCGTTTTAGGTGGACTGGGTTTGTTAGCCTTATTTTATTTAGGGATGACGCTTTCGGCGATATTGCTGGCCATCTTTGAGTTTAAGCATAGTTGATTTTTTGTTGCCACTACCGGACGTTTCCTCCCTTTAATGTCATATTCCCCCATGCCGTTTTGCATTGGATCAAATAATTGGCGGTCTCGTCATGATTCGCAAACGGAGAGTTGAGGAAGCCACCTTTCATCCGAAAGGTGGCTTCCTCAATTTGGTTTTCGCTTATTTGTAAGCCGGCAGCCAGTCCCCGTGCGCTTCGATCAGGTCGTCGCACAAGGCGACGATGTCGTCGATCGACAGCTCGGCGGCCGTGTGCGGATCCAGCATGGCGGCGTGGTAGATGTGCTCCTTCTTGCCGGTCATCGCCGCTTCGATCGTCAGAAGCTGGGTGTTGATATTCGTCCGGTTCAACGCGGCGAGCTGCGGCGGCAGAGCGCCCACATAAGTCGGTGTCACCCCGGAGGCGTCGACCAGGCAGGGAACTTCGACGCAGGCCTCCGCCGGCAAATTGGTGATCAGGCCGGTATTCATGACATTGCCGCCGATTTTGTAAGGTTTATTGGTCTCCATCGCTTCCAGAATATATGACGCGTATTCCAGGCTCCGGGTATGTTCGATTCGCTCGCTGGCGAACAGCTTCTCCCGCATTTTTGCCCAGCCTTCAATCTGGTTGATGCAGCGGCGCGGGTATTCGTCCAGCGGGATGTTGAAGCGCTCGATCAGTTCGGGGTACGAACGCTTGATGAAATACGGATGATATTCCGCGGAATGCTCGGACGATTCGGTCACATAGTAGCCGAAGCGGAACATGAGCTCATAACGGACCATATCGTCGTGGATCTCTTTCTGCTTCTCGGCCGCCCGTCGTTTGATTTCCGGATACAGATTCTCCCCGTTCCGCTTGACCTCCAGCAGCCAGGCCATATGATTGATGCCGGCGATCTTCGTCTCCACCCCGTTCGGATCCATGCCGAGAGTTTCGAACAAACGCGGCATGCACACCTGAACGCTGTGGCATAGCCCGACCGTTTTTACGCCGCCGTGTGTGTTCATCACATTCGTCAGCACCGCCATCGGATTCGTATAATTGAGGAACCAGGCATCGGGGCATACCTCATGAATATCCCTGGCAAAGTCAAGCATGACCGGGATCGTACGCAGGTTGCGGAAGATCCCGCCGATGCCCAGTGTGTCGCCAATCGTTTGACGCAGTCCGTATTTTTTCGGCACTTCAAAATCGGTGATCGTACAAGGGTCATACCCGCCGACCTGAATGGCGTTAATGACGTATTTGGCGCCGCGCAGCGCCGCTTTGCGGTCGCTGTAGGCCTTGACGGTGCAGCGGCTCCCCAGCGATGCCGTCATGCTGTTAAGCAGACGTTCCGAGTCGCTCAAGCGCTCGGCGTCAATATCGAACAGCGCGAGCTCGAACCCTTGCAGCGCTTCCGTCAGCATCACATCCCCCAGCACATTTTTGACGAATACCGTACTTCCCGCTCCTAAAAAAGTAATCTTCGACATCCACTCATCCCCTCCATCAGGATCAAAATATTAAGATAGCGCTATCATGTACCTTCACTATACGCCCGCCGTCCGCGAACAGAACATGGAGCGACGCCTTGAAAACATGTCATTATCCAACTTGAATTAGGGGAGGGGGCCGCCGGATCGGCATAGAGCATGGTATAATATTGCTTATTTAAATGCAGTGCGTATGGAGGGAGGCTTACGGTTTGGCGCGCATCGATATAACCTATTACCACTCGGATGTCCAGGAGCAGATGGATTTGAAGCTGCTGTTTTTTGGGAAAGAAGAGTGCCTGCCCGGACATTTTTGGGGCCCGGGTGTTCGGGATGCCTATATCATCCATTTCGTCCATAGCGGACGGGGGCTGTTCAGCATCGCGGACAAAACATATGACGTCCGGGCGGGCGAGGGGTTTTTGATTCCTCCTGGCACGATCGTGCACTACCAAGCTTCCGACACCGATCCCTGGACGTACTCCTGGTTCGGTTTCCGGGGCCTGCAAGCGAAAACGTATTTGGAGCGAGCTTGTTTGACGCCGCTTACCCCCGTGTTTACACCGCTCGCCGGAAGAGGCTTCGAGAGCTTCTACGACGAGCTGTTGTCCGTACGGCCGGAGCGCGGCGGCGATGCGCTCAGCCTCGGTATCCTCTATCGTTTGATGGCCGGGCTGATTTCTTGTTCCCCCATTGAAGCGGAGGAGAGAACTGCCGACGCCAAGGAGGTCTATGTGAGCCATGCGATCGAAATCATCAAGAGCAGCTACAGCCAGAAGATCAGCATGCTGGAGATCGCCCGATCCGTCGGGCTTGACCGGACGTACTTGTCCAGTCTGTTTAAAGCCCGGTTCGGCGTCTCCCTGCAGGGGTTCCTGCTGGAGTACCGCATGCGGCGGGCGGCCGAACTCCTTCGGCGCCCGGAGCTATCCGTCAGCGACATTTCACGTTCCGTCGGTTATAATGATCCGTTCCTTTTTTCCAAAATGTTTAAAAAGGTGAACGGCTGCTCGCCCAAGCACTTTCGGGAAGGGACGGAACGTAGGGGGGGCCATAGCCAATAGACCGGGTCGCTAAGCGGCCCGGGTCCGTAGTCGCGATATAAATGACGTCGGCTGGCAGTAAAAAGTTACATCTGTCGGGTGTTGACGGTTAGGACAATCGAGGTTATTATAGATACATTAAGTCCATAATATATGAAACACTTGATTATTAACCAGAAGGAGAGGATGAATGATGAAAATATATGATGTCGGGATTATCGGCGGCGGACCGGCAGGGCTTAGTGCAGCCCTTGTACTAGGAAGGGCGAGAAGAAGCGTGCTCCTTCTCGATGAAGGGAAGCCGAGAAACCGGGTGACTCGCGAAGCGCACGGGTTTTTGACGAGAGACGGAATCGCCCCGGCGGAATTTCGCCGGATCGCCGCGGAGCAGCTGGGCAGATATCCGTCGATCGAGCTGGTGGAGGAGCGAGCCGAGGGCGTGTCGGGAGATGATGGGAGATTTGAAATTACATCGGCCCAAGGGAATGTGTATCGCGTCAGAAAGCTGCTGTTTGCAACCGGAAAAAGGGATCTCCCGCTCGAGATCAGCGGCCTAAGCGAGATTTACGGCAAATCCGCGTTCGTCTGCCCCTTTTGCGATGGCTGGGAGCTTCGCGATAAACCGCTGGTTCTGATCGCTGCGGGTGAAAGAGCGCTGCACATGGCGAAGCTTCTTACGGGGTGGACCGATCAAACGATCCTCTGCTCAAACGGCCCCAGCGGATTGAACGCCACGGAACGCGATGAACTTGGGCGGCACAGAATCCCGTTATGGGAAGCCCCGATTCGGCAAATTGAGTCCGCCGGCGGTCAAGTGGAACGGGTGCTGTTGGAAGACGGAACAAGCGTTTCATGCGAGGGGATCTTTTTCGCGCCGAAGCTGGAGCCGGGGTCGGAGCTGCCAAGATCGATCGGATGCGAGATGACGGAAGCGGGGACAGTGATCGTTTCGGACGACTTCGGAAGGACCCGCGTGCCGGGCGTATTCAGTGCCGGAGACGCGGCGACGGAAATGCACCAGGCCATCCGGGCGGCTTCCATGGGTTCCGCCGCGGCGGCGGGCATCCATATGGAGCTGGTTAACGAGGCGTGGAACCGGTTGGCTTGACACCCTTGGGCTTCACGGATATTATAGGCACCATGAGTCCATATTTCGGGGTGAAGCGATATGAAATTTTCCAAGGCGACGAATTACGCCTTACACACGATGCTTGCGCTCGTGGCCGAAGATCCGGTCAAGCCCGTCGGAGTTCAGCAGCTGGCCGATGCCCAGAACGTTTCTCCGACGTATTTGTCGAAGATTTTGACCAAACTGGTGAAGGCGGGCATGATCGAGTCCGTGTCGGGAGCGAACGGGGGCTATCGACTGACGAGAAAGAAAGAGGAAATGACGTTCCTGGATGTGATACAGGCCATCGAAGGAACCGCTTCTCTCTTTGACTGCAACTTTGATCACGGTTCGGAATGCCTGATTCAACAGGTCATGGTGGAGGCGGAGGAGAAGATGGAGCAGCATCTGAGAGCCACCAAGATGGTAGACCTGGCAAAAAGGATGAAAAATTAGGCCAATAGGCGGTTCCTCGCTTGACGGGAAATTCGGATGAACTAATCCGGGTTTCCTTTTTTGTTTCGCGGGAATTACTGGAGCCGGAGCTTTGGACCTAGATGTAAATCCTTAGCAGAACTTGATATAAGAGGTGAAAAAAGTTCATCCTCCACAGCGTTCGCTCGATATTTCATACTGGAACAGACGAGAAACGCAAAGGGGGGAGTTTGAATCATGTCGCTGACATTGGAAGAAGTTCAAGCGAAGTCCGCGGCGCGGTTGGCCGGCCTGCATGAAGTCGTTAAGCTCGCGGCCGAGAAGCTGATCGAGCGCTGCTATCACCGCGGAGTATATATCCGGATTACCCAGGGGCTCCGAACCATGGCGGAGCAGGAAGCGCTGTATGCCCAGGGGAGAACCAAGCCGGGCGCGATCGTGACGAATGCCAAGCCGGGATACAGCTTTCATAACTTCGGAGTGGCGATCGATTTCGCTCTGCTGCTTCCGGACGGTAAGTCGGTCTCCTGGGATATGTCGATCGATGGGGATCGCGACAAAACGGCGGATTGGCACGAAGTCGTCGCTGAGGCAAAGGCGCTGGGTTTTGAATGGGGAGGCGATTGGCGCTCCTTCAAAGATTATCCGCACCTGGAAATGACCTTTGGACTGACTACGGCGCAATACCGTGCAGGGGGCAAACCGTCACAGGCGGCCGTGGAAGCGATGTTGAAGAAAATCAATGCCAAGGAGGGAGAAGAACCGATGACCGCGGAGGAAAAGAAGGAGTTTGAAGCGTTAAAATCGACGGTCCGGGAGCAGGCGGCGCTGATCCAAACGCTGACAGGCAGCAAGGATACGTTGAAGGAATGGCTGACCCAGGTGGATGGCCGGGTCAAAACGCTGGAAGGAAGTAATTGCATGGACGTGCCGGAGTGGGCAAAAGAGGCGGTTCAAGCGGCTCAGTCGGCCGGTTTGATCGATTCGCCGTCCGGGGGCAGTCTCAGTTTTTACCGCTTGCTTACGGTATTGCACCGCAGTAAATTAATCCGTGTGGAGGTATGATTGGAATGAGTAAATGGAAAAACTACGGACTCTGGGTGTCGTTGGTATCCGCGATCTTATTGGCGGTGCAAGCTGTCGGAGCGATTTTTAATTTCCAGCTTGCCCCCGAAAAATACGATCAGATTATGGCGGCCGTCAATTCCCTGCTCGGGGTTCTGGTAGTGTTGGGCATCGTGAGCAATCCGGAAGCCGGCAAAGGTTTCCTGGACAAGAAAAAAGCAGCCGACAAATAGGTGAAGCAGCCCCGGCCGATTCGGTCGGAGCTTTGACTTTTGCCTCAAGGAATCGGGGAAGTTGACAAAAAAATCACAATGTAAAATCATTAACATAACTCCGCAAGTAGTGCTACAATGGATGGAAGTAATACAGAGATAGGACAAAGGGGTAATCGATATGACAACCATACTTAAAACATTGACCATAGCCGGGAGCGATTCCAGCGGAGGGGCGGGAATCCAAGCGGATTTGAAGACCTTTGAGGAATACGGAACCTATGGTTTAAGCGCGTTGACCACCATCGTGACGATGGATCCTGACCGCGGCTGGCATCACAGCGTTTATCCGGTGGAGGCGTCTCTGGTTGCCGAGCAGTTGAAAACCGTGTTTGCCGGCGGCCCGGTTGCCGCGATGAAAACGGGGATGCTGGGCAGTGTGGCGATCATCGAAGTGGTCGAGGACACCATTAAGCGGCATGGACAACAGAACGTCGTCATCGATCCGGTCATGGTCTGCAAGGGGGAGGACGAAGTGCTGAACCCCGAGAGCGCCGACGCGATTCGCGACCTGCTGTTGCCGCTGGCAACCGTAACTACGCCGAACCTGTTCGAAGCGGGCGTGTTGTCCGGGATGGGACGTCTGACCTCGGTGGAGGAGATGAAGGAAGCGGCCAAGCGGATTCGGGAACGGGGCGCCCGGAATGTCGTCATTAAAGGCGGAAAGGCGCTCGAAGGCGAAAAAGCGCTCGACCTGTTCTATGACGGTACCGAATTTGTGATTCTCGAGAGCGATAAAATTGAGCCGGCTTACAACCACGGGGCGGGTTGTACGTTTGCCGCCGCGGTAACGGGCGGGCTGGCCTGCGGGATGACCGTCAAAGAAGCGGTGGAGAAAGCGAAGAAATTCGTGACGGCCGCCATACGTTCCGGTTACGCGTTTAACGAATTTGTGGGTCCCGTCTTCCATGCGGGATATCGCTTGAACGGCGAGAAATAAACGAGGGTTATCCGATTCAAGGTCTTGTTCTCCTTTGGGGGAGAGCAGGACCTTTTTTTATTTTACAGGATGCTGAAAATTCATGTAAGGAAATGAAAAGAGATAAAGTAAGCGCTTTATTCGGGTTTTTTGCGGCGAAGTTTCGTAAAATCAGTCACATGCAGGGTTTTACTTGCATCCGGGAAAGGAGTATATTCACTCATGGATTTCATAACATGATTCGCTGAATTTCCAGAAGAGGAAAACGGGGGAACCGATTTGCCGTTAACGTTCGGCCGGAAAAGCATCGACCGGACTAAGCGGCAGGGGGTGAATTCGCGAACGGCTTCAGCCGGACGTGAAGGGGTGATTCTCGCCACCCTAATCCGACAGCTAACCTCGTAAGCGTAGTCCGGGAGAGGATGATACTGTGACCGTGTACCTTAAACATGGACCGCAGGGGTTCTGACCTCTGTGGTTTTTTGCCGTGCGTAAGTATGCTTTTTTTCCGGAGAAAAAGGGTATTCTATCTTAAATCAACTATGAGGTGTTGCAGTTATGTTTATGTTGCTGAAAAGAGTGCTCATCGGCCAGCCGCTGAAATCTACGGCGCTCGGAGAACAAAAGCTCACCAAGACGAAAGCGCTGGCGATCCTTTCTTCGGATGCCTTGTCTTCCATCGCCTATGGTCCCGAACAAATCCTCATCGTGCTGATGACGATCGGAGCGGCGGCCTTCTGGTATTCCGTTCCCATTGCCGTCGGAATTCTCGTGCTGTTGACGGCGCTCGTCCTTTCCTACAGACAAGTGATTTTCGCTTATCCGCACGGTGGAGGAGCCTACGTGGTATCGAAGGAAAACCTTGGGGTCAATGCGGGACTGCTGGCGGGCGGAGCGCTTTTGGTCGATTATATTTTGACGGTAGCGGTCAGTATTTCGGCGGGAACGGACGCCATTACCTCGGCCTTTCCGTCGCTGCATCCTTATAATGTGCCGATCGCCTGTCTGCTGGTGATCCTGATTACCGTGCTCAACCTGCGCGGCCTTACCGAGTCGGCCTCCATTCTCGCCTACCCGGTATACCTGTTTGTCCTGATCATGTTCATTACGATCGGAGCGGGCCTGTACCGCATTATGAGCGGCCAGGTCCCGGCGGATCTGCATGCCCCGATCGGAACCCCTGTCGCGGGATTGACCTTGTTTTTGCTGTTGAAAGCTTTTGCGTCCGGGAGCTCCGCCTTGACCGGGGTGGAGGCGATTTCCAACGCGATTCCGAATTTCAAGAACCCCGCGCCGAAGAATGCGTCCAAAACCTTGGCGGCGATGGGCATTCTGCTGGCCTTGCTGTTTTCCGGCATCGTCTGTCTCGCTTATTACTACGGCATCGCGCCGAAAGGCGAGGAAACGGTCGTATCGCAAATTGCGTCGGCAACTTTCGGCAGGGGCGGGATGTACTTCGCGATTCAGGGAATTACCGCCATGATCCTCGTCCTGGCCGCAAATACGGGATATTCGGCGTTCCCGCTGCTGGCGGTCAATTTGGCGAAGGATAAATATATCGCCCGGATGTTTACCGTCCGCGGCGACCGCCTCGGTTACTCGAACGGAATTGTGTTCCTGGCCGCGGCTTCCATACTGCTGATCATTGTATTCAAAGGGCAGACGGAGCATTTGATTCCGTTATATGCGGTCGGGGTCTTTATCCCGTTTACGCTGGCGCAGACCGGGATGCTGGTGAAGTGGATTCGGGAGAAACCCGAAGGATGGAGAGTAAAGCTGACCATTAATGCCGTAGGCGCGCTGATTAGCTTTACGGTCATGATGATGTTTTTTATTACGAAGTTTCCGCAGGTTTGGCCCGCGCTTATCTTTTTACCTGCCATCGTCCTTGTGTTTCATAAAATTCATAAGCATTACGAGGCCGTCGGCGATCAGCTCCGCATCACCACTTGCGAGCCGGCGGCCCGCGTCCAAGGCAACGTGTTCGTCATCCCGGTCGCCGGAATCACGCATGTGGTGGAGAATACGCTGAACTACGCCAAGTCTTTAAAGCCGGACCAAATTATCGCGGTATACGTGGCCTTTGATAAGGAAACGGAGAAGCAGTTTGAAGAAAAATGGAAGCAGTGGCAGCCCGATATCCGCCTGGTGACCATCTATTCGCAGTACCGGAGCATCATTCAGCCGCTGACCAAATTTATCGACACGGTCGAGCATAAGGCCAAGGAGCTGAATTACGGGGTGACCGTGCTGATTCCGCAGTTTATTCCGAAGAAACGGTGGCACAACGCGCTTCACAATCAGTCGAGCCTGTTGATTCGCGCCTTCCTGCTGTATCGCCGGGATTTAATCGTCACCACCGTTCCGTACCACTTGAAAAAATAGCCCGATGGTTGTGAAGCCCTCCGCATTAAGCGGAGCCGGCTTCAACCGAGCATGCTTCGCACCAGTTCGTTCATGCCTTTCCAGGAATCTTTCAGCACGAAGTCCTGCTGGATTCCCGCGTTCCACGGCCTCGGGATCAGAATCGTCTGCTTTCCGGTGTCCCTTGCGGCAAGGATATTATGCGGCCCGTCATCGATGAGCAGATCAAAACCAAGCAGATATTTGCGCTTGGCCACGAAGAAGTTCTCGAACGGGATAAACGGCAGGTGCCTTTGCAGCCAGCGCCATTTCTCGGCAACCGAGGACGGCCGGGCGGCGGTGACGATAATGACGTCGTAGTCCGCGGTCATCCTGCGGATTTCTTCCACCGTGTATTCGTCAAAAATGTCCAGTTCTTCATACAGACCGGGCCGGCCGAAGAACAAATCGTCCGTGCAGGCGGGGTGCCAAATCCCGCTTAAATCGAAGCTGACGATCTGTTCCAGCGTCAGCGGCAGGTCGGGATACATCATATTATGGTAATGGATAGCTTTCGGTATGAGATGGCAGATCGTGTCGTCCATGTCGATGGCTATTATTTTTTTGCTCATGATACATCTAGTTCTCCCCGGCATTCAATGCGTTGAATTTATTCGTAATTGTAATGGACCCGGCGGGAAAGCGCAAACTTTACAAGGAATGGAGCTATGGCATATTATGGGGCTATACCAATACAGACAGGAAGGAATGTGGAGATGGAGAGGACCCAGGCCAGACTTAAGAAACCCCAAGCGATGATTTTCGATATGGACGGTACGCTTTTCAAGACCGAGACTTTACTCATTCCCGCGTATCACCAGTTGTTCGACCGGCTAAGGGAAGAGAAGCTGTATGAGGGGGACACGCCTCCCGATGAACTGATGCTGAGCTGTTTGGGCATGCTGTTGGAGGATATATGGAAGAAAGTGATTCCGGACTGCAATGAGGCCGTGCACCGGAGGGCGGACGAATTGCTCCTGGAGCTGGAGCTTTCGGGGTTGAAGGAGAACACCTCCGAGCTGTACCCCGAGGTGAAGGAGACGCTTGAGGCGCTCAAAGCGCGCGGAATCCGGTTGTTTGTGGCCAGCAACGGGCTGGAGCATTATGTGAAGGGGGTAGCCGAAGCGCACGGCATTACCTCGCTGTTTGAAGGGATTTACAGCGCGGGCGAGTATATGACCCCGTCCAAGGTCGACCTCGTGCGGCTTCTTCTGGACAATCACGGTGTGACAAGCGCCTGGATGGTCGGGGACCGTTCCTCGGATGTCGAGGCGGGCAAGGAGAACGGACAGACCGTGGTCGGCTGCGCTTATGCCGATTTCGGAGACAATGCCGAGCTGGCCGGTTCCGACGTATTGATCCGCTCTTTCGGCGAGCTGATTTCCCTCGTGGATCAAGCGGAAGACGTTTAGATATCCTGCAGTGAATTATTTATGGAGGTGTTTTACATGCGACAAGTCTATTCCAATCCGATCGACCGACAAACCGGAATTAATCGAAAACAAATAAAAACGGTAGGTGGCCGCATCTGCGGTAGGGATTGTGATTAGCGCAATAGCGAATAGCGAATATTACCTTTTAGGGACCTGAAATAGTGCGCCGCCTACCCGAAAGGCGGAATCCGTTTTGCATAACGTTCAAGCGGCAAAAATATTTTATTTGATGAACTTCATGACTGCCCTGGCAAGCAGTACGATATTTACGACTTACAGCATTTATTACGTTACTGAGCTTGGCCTGAACCCGTTGGAGCTTGTTCTGATCGGCACGGTGCTGGAGCTGACGGTATTGATCTTCGAAGGGATTACCGGCGTGGTTGCCGATACTTACAGCCGCAAGCTTTCGGTCATCATCGGCATGTTCATTTTGGGCGCGGGGTTTGCCTTTGAAGGCAGCATCGTTTGGCTGCAGGACTTCGGGCAGATGATCCCAATCGTCGTCTGGGTGTTGCTGGCCCAATTGGTGTCCGGCATCGGCCACACCTTCATCAGCGGCGCGGACAGCGCCTGGATCGTTGATGAGGTGGGCGAGGCCTCGGCCGGTTCCATTTTTATGCGCGCCAAACGGGTGGCGTTGACGGCGACTCTGGTGGGCATCGGCGTTAGCGTAGGCCTTTCGGTGCTGGCGCCGAATCTGCCGTATTTGGCGGGAGGCCTGATGTATGTGGCTCTCGGACTGCTCCTGATCCGCCATATGAAGGAGACGCGCTTTGTCCGGCCGCCGCGGAGCGAAAAGTCTTCTCATTTCAAGGAGATGCGCCGGACCTGGACAAGCGGGGCAAGGGTGATCGCGGGCAGTCCGCTGCTGCTGATCCTTGTGTTTGTAACGCTGTTTAGCGGCGCGGCTTCGGAAGGCTATGACCGATTATGGGAAATTCATCTGATTCGGGAAATCGGCTTTCCGGACCGGTCGTTTTCCATGGCCGTATGGTTTGGTCTGATTAGCGCGGCTTCCACCGTTTTGGGGATGCTGGCGGTAGGCTATACCGAGAAAAAGCTGAACATGAGCAATGAGCGGGCCGTGTCCGCGGCTATCTTTTTGCTCACTTTTATACGTATTGCCGGGATAGTTTCGCTTTTCCTGGCAACGGACTTCGTCTGGGCGCTGGCGTCCGTGCTGGCCGTAAGCGTAGTCGTTACCGTGAGCGAGCCGATTTATGCGACGTGGCTGAACATGAATCTGCGCAGCGACACCCGGGCTACCGTCCTGTCGATGGTCAGCCAGTCGGACGCGCTTGGCCAAACCACGGGCGGCCCCGCCGTCGGATGGATCGGAAACCGCTTCTCCGTCCGGGCCTCCCTGTTGGCGGCGGCGGTATTGCTGCTCCCGATACTGGGCGTGTTCGGACGGCTGCTGCGCAAGCGGTAAAGTAATGGAATATAGAGTTAAAAGGGACCGCCCCTCAGGTTACTATGTGACTTGAGGGGCGGTTTTTATGGGGATTATCTTTAAGAAAAAGCGAGCCAGCCCTGATTTCGGGATTCTCAAGCCGTCCGAAATTAGCGGCGTTTTGGGCTGTTATTTCGGCCAGATTCGCTTTTACGGGTAAAATAGCGGCTAAAAAAGGCCTTGTTTTTGCTCTGGTGCGAATCCAAAAATCAGGTTACGGCCCGCTTTTCTCCACTGGCGTTGCATTAAACCTGACATGGTGCTGCCGATCCGCAATCTCTCTTGCGCCCGTTATAATAGCGGCGTTTCGGGCCGCTATTTCGCCCAGATTTGCTTTTTCGGGAAGAATAGCGGCTAAAAAGGGCCCTATTTCTCTGGTACGAGCCCAAAAATCCGGTTTTTGCCCGACTTTCTCTAAAATAAGGCCCCAAAAGACCGCTATTTCACACCAAAGAGCCAAATTCGACAAAATAGCGCCCCAAAAGGCCCTTATCCACCGGCCAGAGTTCAAAGGGACACGATTACGGCCCCTCTGTCCTGTTTCTTTAATTTGTCCAGTGTATCTTTAATTTCAACCCTGTTTGCAAAGGCTTTCATAGGATAAATTGAGTATTGAACCAGTTGCGCCTATTGGCGGGGAGGTGGTGCCGCAGCGGCTAGACTCATTCCCTAAAGCAAGGGATCATCATGACGAACGAAGAGGAGGGTATTGATGAAAGTACGATCCAAGAAAAGAACGCTGCCCAAAGTAACGTCGATGGTATTGACGGCCGCGCTGCTGCTCACGGCGGTTCCGTTATCCGCTCAGGCGGGGGATACCTGGCCGTTTCAAGGCGAAAGCGCGCACGGAAAAAATCAGCCGAGCGTCCACGGGTACACCAGCGGACATATTCTCGAATGGAGCCCGGAACGGGATCCCGATGCCGCGCTGCTGAGGTCCCACGTGCCGCTGCAAAAGAGAATCGCCCCGCTGGCGGCCACGCAGGCCAATCCCGCATTGAATCCGGAGGTCCGGATGATGAACATAGCGGGCGATTACGGCAACGCGTTTATCGAGAATGCGCCCTATACGAACAAATTCGCTCAATATCATTTTAACTTCTGGCAATATATCGATTACTACTCTTACTGGCACGGGACGGCGACCGCCTACACCCCGCCGGAATATTACGACGAACTGGCCCAAAAAGACTGGCAGCAGAAATGGTTCGAATTCGGCATGCTGAACATCCCGAACCCGACTTATACCGATGCCGCCCATAAAAACGGCGTGCTCTCCCTGGCCGGGATTTTCTTCTCGAACAATGACCGCGGACAGCAAACCTACAAACAGATGCTCGTCAAAGATGAGAACGGAGAATTTCCGGTGGCGAAAAAACTGGTCGAGATGGCGCGCTATTTCGGTTATGACGGTTATTTCGTCAATCAGGAGGAACAGCGTCCCAACGTGGCGGTCCAGGATATTCCCGACTATATCGCATTTATGAAAGCGCTTCAGAAGGGCGGGCTTTACGTCCAATGGTATGATTCCTTGGATACGAGAAACGGGGCCAATACATTTGCCCGAACGTTTAACGACAACAATATTTCGTTCCTCTACGATAAAAATACCGGCGAGCAGGTCTCCCAATCCTTCTTCTTCGACTACGGCATGGGAGACAGCCAGATCGCCGCCGCCGCAACCTACTTGAACCAGGTCAATCAAGCGCACGGGACGGATTTCGATATGTACGAAGTCGGCTTCGCCGGGCTGGAGGCGGGCCGCGACCGGTTCAAAGACATCAACGGCAAAGCTTTGAAGGATAAGCTGGAAGACGGCCTTCCGCGTCTCAGCATCTCCACGTTGGGCGCGGATTTTGTTCATGCCGGGCTGGATGAGGATATGAATCAATCCTGGCCCGTCCGCCATCGGGCGGAGAACGACTACCAATGGATGACTCACCTGCGCGAGCGGCTCTGGTGGTCCGGACCGAACGCGGATCCGAAGAATACCGCGGTTTCTCCGGTAAATACGGTCTCCGACGTGTATGCGGACAACCGGTATTGGCCGGGGATCGCCTCGGTCATCGCCGAGCGTTCGGTTATAGGGGACACCCATTTTTACACCCGGTTCAATACGGGACACGGCCTGTCGTATTATGTGGACGGCAAAGTGTCCAACCCGGACGAATGGTCGAACATGAGCCTTCAGGATATCCCCGTGACCTGGCAGTGGTGGCAGGATACCGAAGGGAACCGGCTCACCGTGGATTTCGATTATGGCCCGGAATATAACGCCGGCGGCATGGATCGCTTCGATTATGAGCGGGTCGGCGCATACCAGGGCGGCAGCTCCCTGGTCGTGAGCGGGGAGTTGAACGCCGAGAACTTCCTGCGCCTGTACAAAACCGATTTGGACGTAAACGCGAAATCCAAGCTGTCCCTTGCGTTTAACAAAAGCTCCAAGAACGACAAGTCCACCATGCATATCGGTCTGGTCTTCGCGGACGCCCCGGACAAAGTCGTCAAAGTGGAAGTGCCGAAGAGCGGAAAGCGAACGAAGGGATGGGAGACGGCCGAGCTGGATTTGGGCGCTTACGCCGGTAAATCGATCGCCGCGTTCGGCCTGGTATTCGATCCCGGTCACAAGCGGATACCGGATTACCAGATGAACATCGGGGAGATCCGCATTTATGACGGCTCCGCCGTCAAGCCGGCCGCACCGACCGGGCTGGCCATACAGGCGGCCTACACCGACAGCGGGGAACTGGAGCTGAAGTGGAACCGCGACCCGGATTATACCAAGGTCAAGCAGTACAATGTCTACGTGAACGACGTATATGTAGGCGGGAAATACGATGAAGTATTCTATATCAAAAAACTCCCGGCCCGCTCCGGCAAGATTAAAGTAGCCGCCGTCGGAGCGGACGGCCTGGAAGGAAAGGCCGCGGAGCTGAAATTCGATTTGACCGCGTCCCCGTCGAATCTGCGGGTCGACTCCCGGGCCGACGGCACCTTCGCGGTCGATTGGGACCTACCGAACAAGGCCGCCGGCGACGTTACGGTCAGCGTGAAGTCCCTGAGCTGGATCACGACGGAACAGCCGGTGTCCGAGCGCTTGACCGTACCGGCCGGTTCGAAGACCGCGGTGTTCAAAAATATGCCGGTGAACGGCGACGATTATCTCGTAACGGTCGCCCTGGGGGACAAAACCCCGGTTGCGGTCAGCGGCCGGTTCATCGATACGGTATCGGAGCCTTATGCCGAGGCATGGTCATGGGAAGGAAACACCTTGAATCTGCCGATGCCGAATACCCGGGACTGGCGCTACATGTACGTGTACGAAGACGGAGCGCTCCGCTCCTTCCCGACGACATACAATGTCGGGGACAAAGACCGGATCATCCGCGGCCGGACGACGAAGGCCAGCCTTCGCTTTACTTCCGCGGCAAGTAACGTGTACGTGATCATGGAAGACTACGCCGGGAACAAATCGGCGCCGGTCTACTTGCGAGGCGAAGAAGAATAGAACGTTGAAGCCGCTCCTCCTCATGATGAGGAAGGGGCGGCTTCGCGTTTGTACATCCAAAGCGCGTACTCCAAAGGTTTAACGATCGCACGGCGATAGGCCTCGGCATCCCCCGTTTGGATGAACACCTCGCGCGCCGGCTTGGGGTTGACCTCCAGCAGGTAGACCCGGCCGCTGCGATCGATCGCCAGATCCAAGGCCAGCTCGCAGAGGGCTCCGATGTTTGATTCGAGGTAGGCGGCGACATCCAGACTCAGCTTTTCGGCCGCTTTCCGGATTTCGGATCGCTTCTCCTCACTGTTCGAGATGTGCCGGAGCAGGACGTTCATCGGCGCGGCCTTCCCTCCTCCGTGCAGGTTGGAGGTTACGCTGCGGTGCGGCCCGATGCGGCCGGCGCACCCGGTCACCTCCCATTGGCCTTGCCCGTTCTTCTGCACGAGCATCCGGTAATCGTGTACGCGGCCGTCCGGCAGTTTAATCTGTATGCCCTGCTGGGCAAGAAACCTGCCGCGGCCTTTCCAGTTCAGCAAAAAAGCGCCGAGCCGGGATTTGTGCATCTTTTGCGCGGGGATGATCTTCCGGTTTTGACGGCGGCCCTGAATGAGAAAGTGGTCGCCGCCAAGCCGCTCCACCCGCACGATTCCGCGGCCCCCGGTACCGTTGATGGGCTTGACGTAAACGGACGGATAGCTTCGGAGCAGCCGGAACACATCGCCGCCGTTTTGAAACAGCACCGTTTCGGGCAAGTGTTTGCGAAAGGAGGATTTGTGCGACAGGATCTGGTATATCGTCCACTTGTTGCGCAGCGGCCGGTTTAAATACTTCAAGCTTCCGTATTTGGCCCTGAATTTCAGCAGCTGCTCAAACCGCTTGCTCCGCTGAATCCGGCAACGGTCGAAGATCAAATGCGGAAATCCCCGCCATTTTCGCGACCATTTTTTTGAACTCGGATCGTAGACCATCGCATGGATCAATTTCTTTTTGTCATATACATCCATGGGGGTGAATACAAAAATATCAAGACCGAGCTTTTGACCTTCCGTAATCATTCTTTGGTAAATATGCCGTTCCTCCAACTGCTTCTTGTCGTTCAAATATAGAGTCAAAATGCCGAGGACGGGTTGCGCCACGGAACATCACCTTCTTTCTTCCAGGATAAGTTCGGACCGCCCGCCTGGAGCTTTGACCATGCCGCCGGCGGTGAGTCCGGCCCGGAAACACATTTGCAGGCCGGAAACGCTGCTTAAAGGGACGCGGCAGCTGAGTTTCCCTAGCACGGAAATTTGCCGGCCCAGCAGTTTCGATCCGAGTCCTCTTCCGCGATAGAGCGGATGAACAACGACCAGACTCAATCCGCGCCCATAATCGGTGACGCAGGAAAAGCCGGCCAGTCTCGGGCCGTCCTCGGCTTTGATTTTGGCGAGCAGAAGAAGGGAGCCGGGGGAATGCAAATGGCGGGGAGTCAGCTTCATCAGTTCCCGGACCGTATTCGCGGGCAGGGCGGTTCTTCCGTATTTTTGCGTAAAGGCGATCAATTCGGCTTGCTGGATTTCCCAGGGACTTCCCTCTTTCGGCCGCCAAGTCTCAATCAACATCGCGGTCACCTCTTTAACGGCTCCAAATCCTTGCCTTGCCGGTATAAATAATGACTGAACTGGAAAATGCGCTCCAGCGACTTTTTGCGGATATGGGGCTCGTCAAACTTCATCGGTTTGGCGTTGGCCTCAAAAAACCAGATCTTCCCCTCGTGGTCGATACCCAGATCCATCGACATTTCCCCGAGCGTATGCCCCGCGCCTTTCTCGATTTGCTTGGCGATCAGAAGCGCGTTCGACTTCAGGCGGCTCATGAGGTAGTTGGTCATCTCCTGACCGAACACCGACAGGAGCATTTTTTCGGGGTCTTCTACGCTGCCGCCCTGGGGCACATGCGTCGTGATTCTCCGGAAGCCGGCCAGTCGTGCCCCGACGCCGGTAACGGTCCAGACGCCCTTCCCTGTCTTCTGCACAAGCACCCGCAAATCGAAATGCCTGCCTTTGTACGAGACCAGCTCGATTCCTTCCTGAACGATATACCGGGTCTTTCCGGTTTCCGCTTTAATGCGTTTCCACAGCAGTTGGGGCTTCCCGGTTTTATACACGACGTTTCTGCGCTTTACCCCCTGGATCGTGAGCCGGTAAGGTTTCAGATCCTCCCTGTCGTATTGAAGCAGCATGATGCCTTTTCCGGCCTTCCCGCTTTCCGGCTTCAAATACAGACTGCCGTACTCTTCCAGCATCGGCAGGAGGCTGCCCGGGGTGCGCAGCCGTTTGGTGTTGGGAACGAGCGCACGTGTGGCCCGGTTTTTTTTCAGCCAATCGAACAGCGTCCATTTGTTGAAAAAGAACGGGTTAAACAAATGGATGCTGCCGTGTCGGAGACAGTCGTCGATTTTCCGGCGGACCGAAGGCCTGCGCTCATCCTCCCGCCGCGGTATCCGGTTGTAGATGACTTGAGGCAGCGGAAGCCACTGCCTTTTCCACTGCTTTTCTTCCGTATGATACAAATAACCCTGGACTTTTTTGGCGGTCAGCTTCAAGTCCTTGGTTGTCACGACATAGACCGGGAAATCCAGCTCTTTGCCGATTTTGACGATATCCCGAAAATTCGCCCGGTTTCCGCGGAATTGCGTCAGGTCGTCCTCGACCGTGAGGATGGCCACGACGGGCTTGGCTTCGCCTGCAAGCTGACTCATCCGTTTTCCCTCCTCCGGAACTTGCTCAAATACAGACAGTGCTCCAGGATGTGATCCACCGAAGCGCGTCCTTCCGCCCGCAGCGACGGGTGCTTAAAGATGGAGCGTCCCGGTTTGGCGTTCGCTTCGAACATCCAGATTTTCTCGTCGCGGTCGATCCCGATATCGAAGCCGATTTCCCCGATCAGATGCTGGTGGTGGCTCTCGATCGCCTCAGCCAGTGTGATGGCGACGCTCTTGGCACTCCTCAGCACCTCATCCGACCGGGGACCGAAGGTGCGGGCCAACGCCTGCTCGGGGGTTAACAGGGAACCGCCGTTTTTGAGGTGGGTGGTTACGCTGCCTTTCCCGGCTTTCTTGGCGCCGATGCCGACGACCGCCCATTGATTTTTCCCGTTCTTATGCATGTGGAAGCGAAAGTCGATCGGGCAGCCGTCGATTTCGATCAGCCGTATGCCCTGTTGGGCGACGTAGCCGCGCAAACTGCGGCCGTGCCGGGCCTGGAGGGTGCGCATCATGCTGGCGAAGGAACCGAAGCGGAGCAGCGCGTTTCTGCCGTTTTTCCGATATCTCGCGTAATAGCCGCTCCTCTGGATTTTGGACAGCCGATAAATCCCGTTGCCGAGACTCCCGCTGTTCGGTTTGTAGTAAATCAGGGAATGGCGATCCAGCAGGTCCTTGATCTGCTCGGGGCTCGGGCTCATGATCGACTCCGGCACATACCGTCCCACCAGGGGATCTTTTTCAAGCATGCGGTAAATATCGGATTTGTTAAAAAAGCTCCAGTTAAAGAACGGAATTCTGCGCCGGATAAATCGGTCGCGGAGCTGGGTGATCGCCGGCGTGGTTTCGGCCCGCCTGCTCGGGAGACGGTTGTACACGACATCCGGCAGGGGAACCTTCTTTCGGATGAAATGGCCGGATTCACCCAGAAAATATCCGTTGATCGTCTCGCTGTCCCACTGAATATCCCGTGGCGTAAAGGCAAAGATATAAGACAATTTGCTTCCCTGTCTCAGCAGTTGCTTGATGAACCCGGTCCGGGAACCGAAAGGGTTGGTGGCGGATGAAGTCGGACCGTCCGAAAGCACGCCGATCAGAGGCCCGATCTGAACTTCCCCGTCTTGCAGACTGCGCAGGAATATGCCGCCGGCTTGGGGGATTTTAATGCCTTTGCGGATGCCGGAGGCGAGATAAAGATGCTTCCCCGGTTTTTTGATCGGTTTGACGGTCGCGGGGATCCGCTCGCCGCCGAATCTGAGGTGAACCGACTTCTTCCCCGACAGCTTCAAGTTTTTCATCAAAGAGCCGGACACGTAGACGACCCTTTGGGGCTGCTGCGTGAAATGGACGTTGCAAAAAGTCAAACTCATGAATTTTTCCTCCTAACAAAGTCTTCCGTGCCTCATTCAAGGTTTGCTCAGCAGCAAATAACGGGCGTACAGAATCGGATTCTCCACCGACTTTCTGGCGCTCCTGCGGTCCCCGATTCGGAAGAAGGAGGAGCGGCCGGGCTTGGAGTTCACCTCCAGGACCCATATGCGGCCAACCTTTCGGTCGATGCCGAAATCGATCCCGAGTTCCGCCAGGCGGCCGAAATGCGACTCAAGCGCCGGAGGAATCCGCAGCGCCAGATCCCGGATCGAGGCGAGGGCGGCCTTGGCTCCCGGCATCCCCAGCTCCCGGATCAGGACCGGTAACGCCCGGTGAGCGGTGCCTCCGCCGTGCAGGTTCGAGGTGAGCGCGTTCCTTGCGCCGACCCGCGCAGCCGTACCGGTAATTTCCCAGGCTCCGGTATCGTTTTTCTGCACCAGTACCCGAATATCGAAAGGCTCCTTTTTGGCGGTGCTTAGTTCCAAAAAGGGCTGGATCAGAAAGGACCGGCCCGAAGTGAAGCGGTGAATCCAGTCGAGACCTTCTTCACTGTCGGAAAATTGCTTGTGGAGTATTCCATTTCGCGGGTCCCTTCCGGTAATTTTGAGGCCGCCGTGAAGTTCGGATCTCTTTACATGCAGCGTTCGCTTGCCGTGGGTTCCGTGCTCGGGCTTCAAAAAGGCTTCGCCGCCATGCTGGCGGAGCCAGACGGCCAAATGTTCCGGGCCTTCATAGCGGGCGGTTTCCGGCAGATGAGGTTCGAACTCCGGGAATTTCCGGAGCGCTTGATACACCTGCCATTTCCCGGTTAACCCCCGCGTCAGGTAAACGAAGGGATGCTGCTCCGATAATCGGGACAGCGCCTGCCTTTTGCGCTGCTGCTGCCTCCGGTCGTGGGTGAAGCACCGGTCGTAAATGACGTCCGGAGGCGGGAAAAGCTTGTGGTGCCATCCTCCGTTCTCATAACTGTAGCCGGGGACGGACTCGCTTCCCGGTCGGAGGAACGACGGGCAAAACACATAAACGGTCATCCCCCGGCTGGAGCCGATTTGACACAGTTTACGGCAGTATCCCGGTTCCGCGAAAGGAACGGGGGCCCGGCCTTCGGCGACCAAAATGCCGATAACGCCTTTGGTTCGTTTGCTGAACATCACTCTTCTTCCTCCTCAGAAGCCGGACAAATAACTGGCGTATTCTACCACCTGCTTGACGGAGGGACGGATCTTGCCGCCTCCGATCGGGGTGTTGTCGTTTTTGGATGGCTTCGAATTCACTTCAATCAACCAGATCCGCCCTGAGGTATCGAGAGCGAGATCAATGCCGAGTTCCCCGAAATGGGCGGGAATATGATGGTCGACGCCCTCCGCGATATCCAAAGCGGCTTTGCGCAGCCGGACCGGGACTTTGCTCTTTATTCCGGCAGGCAGCGCACTCCGGGCGACGGCTTCTTTGACCGTGCTTAACGAACCGCCCCGGGCCAGGTTGGAAACGAAGTGCTGGCTTCCGGCGGTGCGGGCCACGATGGAGGTGACATTCCATTTTCCCGTCTGGTTTTTCTGCACCAAGGCGCGAAAATCGACCGGCCTGCGATCCGTCTCGATCAAAGTCAGTCCCTGCTGGATCTGGTAGCGTGTCGTTTTCATCTTGCCGGCAAGGGAAGAGAACAGCTTGGCGAGGCTGGGATACACCTGCCGACGCGTTCCTCCGACCTGGGCGGTGAGCGTTTGATAAGATCCGCCGTCCAGTTTGGAGATCCGGATGATGCCCTTGCCGAGACTTCCCCTGATCGGCTTGAGAAAGACGACGGGATGTTTGGCGCACATCGTTTTTAGTGTAAGAAAGTTACGAAAGAGATGGGATTCCGGCAAATACCTGGAGAGCGAGGCGTCACGCTGCAGCGCGTCGAACACTTCGGTTTTGTCTAAGAATTTCTCATTGAAAAAATGACTGCCGTAGCGGGATTTTACTTCTTTCAAGAAATGCTGTACGCTAGGTTTGTTCTCAAGCTTTCGTGAAGTAAGGCGATTGTAGAATACATCCGCCGCAGGAACCTGGGCCTTTTTCCATCCGTCGCCGTATACCCAGGCCGATAGTCGGCTGGAATTGGAACCGATATGATTCGGTGTGAAAAAATAAACATACACCCCTTGACGCTGACAGGCGTTAACGAGCTCTTTGCAGAACAGGGTGATCGGTCCGAACGGCCGTTCCGCTGAATCCGGATAGTCCTTGCTGATCAGCACGCCGACCAGCGGTCCCAGCTGCAGAGTCGTGGAGTGGGACCGGTAGGTCAGCCGCAATGAAGAGCGCGGCATCAGGCCCATTTTGTCGGCCAGCTCCTGACTGATGCGCATTCCGTCATATTTGGCCAGCGGGACGACCCGAACGGACTGCCGGAAGGAACCGAAGACGATTTGCATCTGATGATGAACAGGGATTTTCCATTGTCTGACCAGTTGTTCCCCAAGAACAAGGTAATCGTTCTCCAGCAAATTCGGACTCATGATCTGGATTTTCAGTTTTTTGGAGGGCATGAAGCGGATCTCCTTCCAAGCTTAGGCTTCATATCTAGGATGTAAAATGGTCATCTGCATAAGCGCATGTAATGCATCATATGAGGACATAGAATCCTTGGTGATTAACCCAGGCAAGCGGTTGAAGGAGGTTTTTTGAGGTGGACGATTGGCTTTATGTGGTCGTCAGCGTGGCTGTCGCCGCCTTCGTCGGCGGGGTCACGAATCATTTTGCGATTAAAATGTTGTTTCATCCCCGAAACCCGGTTTATATCGGAAAATATCACGTTCCGTTCACGCCGGGTCTGATTCCCAAGCGAAGGGAAGATATAGCGGAGTCGCTGGGCAACGTGGTTGCGGAATACCTTGTGACGACCGAGGGCTTGCAGGAATTGATGCTCCGGCCGGCGTTCAAAAACCAGGCGGAGCAGTACCTGCTGTCGGCGCTTCACCGTCTAGCGGCGAATCCGAACACGCTGAAGGAAGCGGCGCTGAGCGTCTGGGAACCCGAACAGTGGGAAGCGCTCAAGGGCCGCTTGGCTGAAGCGGGGGGCGCGCTGGCCGAGCGGGGAGGCCGGTATCTTTGGGACCGTCTCGGCCTCGACGGACGGAAGCTGAGCGAAATCGTACCGGGGTGGACGGAGGACAACCGGGAGCGATGGAGCGCGGCTGCGGCGGACGCGGTGCTTCGGGCGGTGGAGGAGGAACTTCTTTCGGCCGAGGGCCAGCGGATGCTGTCCAAGATGGCGGCGAACATGGTCGATCGGGCGGGCGGTTTTCTCGGCACGATGGCGGCGATTTTCGTGGACGAGGATAAGTTGGTCCGCAAGCTGACGCCGACACTGGTCCAGGCGCTCCGGGGAGAAGAGGCCGGACGCAGGGTCGCTCTGGCCATTCGGGGAAGAATGGAGCAGCTTGGCGAGAAAACCGCCGCGGAGCTGCTGGAAATGCTGGCCGGACAGGATGCGGAAGGATGGCTGGCCGATCAGATCCAAAATCTGCCCTTCGAGAAGTGGCTCGCTTCCGCCGAACAGGTAAAAGTCGCTTCCCTGGTGGCCCCTTGGCTTTCCCGGGCCGAGGCGGCGCTGCCGTCCGTGACGGAGCGGCTGATATCCTGGGTTGTTAAAGGCATCCCCGCCGCGATGCGGGCGATCCAACTGCCGAAGCTCGTTCAGGAGCAGGTGCAGAAGTTTCCGGTGGAACGGCTGGAGGAGGTCATCCTAAGCGTGTCGGGCAAGGAGTTCCGGGCCATCACCTGGCTCGGGGTGCTGCTCGGGGGCATCATCGGCTTGTTTCAGTCGCTTTTGATGCTGTGGATGGGGTAACGCAAAAAACATTATTTTATTGGAGGATGAAACTGTGAATATTTACGATAAGGCGAATGAACTGGCCAAAGCATTAAAGGAGAGCCCGGAGGTGGCGGAGATTACCTCCGCCATGAAGCTGGTGGACGCCGATCCCGAGAGCAAGCGGATGCTGGACGATTTCCGCAACCGCCAGAACGAGCTGCAGCAGCAAATGATGACCGGTGAAATGCCGTCTCCCGAAGAGATGGAGAAGATGGAGAAGCTGTTCGAGGTGCTCAGCATGAACCTGAATATCCGGCGCCTGTTTGATGCGGAGCGGCGGCTCAGCGTCATTATCCAGGACGTCAACAAAATCATTACGGACAGCCTTCAGCATTTATACGGACCGCAAATGTAAAACTTGTCTCATATTTCTCCTTGGTCTTCATAGAATAGAAATATAGATTTGAAGACGAAGGAGCTGCGGTCATAAATGAAGACGGTGAAGAAGAAGAGTAAAATCAAGCATGTCGTGTATTTGATCCTGGCTTTGGCGATGCTCGTCTACGCTCTGCCCATGATTTCCTTTGAGCCGGGCGCGGGCTGGGTATCGGTATTCGGCGCGGTGTGGGCCGCCTTCGCGTTTCTCGTCATCGGCGCGCATCTGCATTTTATCCTCGGCGTAAATGAGGAGAAGCAGCGGGCGCTTGACGCGGTCCGCCGGGCGAAGCTGCGGGAATGGCAGAGCAAGTGGACGGAGGAAGGCAAGCAAGGCCATGGCATGTAAAGGAACATAAAAAAACTGTCGGAAAAGCCGGGGTTACGGCTTCATCCGACAGTTTTTTTGTTTCAGGCGGAGACGATCCTGTCCCTTTATTCGAGAATCATGCGGTCGTGGCTCTCCCCCGGGGGGACGATCGGGTACACGTTCTGCTCTTCCACGACGCGGAATTCCATCAGGACGGGACCGGGCAAATCCAGTCCCTGGCGAATGATTGCCTCCGCTTCGGACAAGCTGGAAGCGCGCAGGCCGGTAACGCCATAAGCCGCCGCGAACGCTACATAATCCGGGGAGGTAATTTGGACGGAAGAATAGCGGCGCTGGTGGAACAACTGCTGCCACTGCCGCACCATGCCGAGATAGCCGTTGTTCAGAATGGCGATTTTGATCGGCAGCCCGTAGTCCACCGCGGTCATCAGCTCCTGCAGATTCATTTGGAAGCTTCCGTCCCCGGTGACGCAGAGGACGGGCTCATGGCGTCCGGCGGCCTCCGCGCCGATGGCGGCGCCGATCGCGGCAGGCAGCCCGAAGCCCATCGTGCCGAGCCCTCCGGAGGTCAGGAACGACCGGGCCCGCTTGAACTTGTAGTGATGGGCCGTCCAGATTTGATGCTGGCCGACATCGGTGGCCACGATCGCTTCACCGTCCGTCAGCTTATTGAGCAGCGAGATCACCTCCTGGGGATTCAATGTCCCCGGTTTGGCGGTGAAGTGGGGCACGCTCCTCTGCCAGCCGGCCGCTTCCGCCGCCCAGGACCGAACGCCGCCGGGGGAGGAAGCGGCCAAGGCCGTTAGGCCCTCCAGCAGTTCGGACAAGTTTCCGTGCACTCCCAGGTGAACGGGGATATTTTTGCCCAGCTCGGCGTCATCGATGTCGACCTGAACCTTCCAGGAGTTCGGCGAGAACGCCTGGATCTTTCCCGACAGCCGGTCGTTGAAGCGAACGCCGAGGGCCAGCAGCAGGTCCGCCTGGTGGACGGCCCGGTTGGCCGCATACGTGCCGTGCATCCCCACCATGCCGAGATAGAGCGGATGGCCGGACGGAAAGGCGCCGATGCCCATCAGCGTGCTGACGACCGGGATGTCGGCGTGTTCCGCCAGCTGGCGGAGCGCTTCGGAAGCTCCCGAGGAGACCACGCCGCCGCCGGCAAGGATGACGGGACGCTCGGCGGAGGCGAGGCGATCCGCGATCAGGCTGATCGTTTCCCGCGAAACGGGGGGCACGGGCTCGTACCCGCGCAGAGTAACGTGGCGTAAAGGGGCTTGCTCCGTTTTGGCGTTCATGATGTTCTTCGGCAGGTCCACGAGCACGGGACCGGGCCGGCCGGAAGTCGCGATATGAAACGCCTCTTTGAGAATTCGGGGAAGCTGTTCCACCTCCATGACGACATAGTTATGCTTGGTCACGTCCATCGTCATGCCGAAGATATTCACTTCCTGGAAGCTGTCCCGTCCGATCAGATCGGTCGAAACCTGACCGGTCAGCACGACGAGCGGGACGGAGTCCATGAACGCGTTGGCGATGCCGGTTACGGCGTTCGTCGCTCCCGGGCCGCTGGTGACCAGCGCCACGCCGGGCCGTCCGGTGATCCGCGCGTAACCGTCCGCCGCATGAACGGCCGCTTGCTCGTGCCGGGTGAGAATGTGACGGATATCCGGACAATCGTACAGGGCGTCGTAAATCGGGATCACCGCTCCGCCGGGATAACCGAAGAGGGTGTCGACCCCTTCCTCGCGCAGGCAGCGGATAAGCAATTCGGCTCCGGTGACCGTTTTTGAAGCCTGGACAGGGTGATTCGCAGTATGGTTTGGCATTTGGTTCCCTCCCGTATTTTTGACCCATTCTAGCGGAAAGGAAGATAAGCCGGAGTGACTCCGGTCATAAAGCGGGTATATTTTTCGGATATGTGATTGATAAAAAAAGCTTGCACGTATCGATGACTCCGAGCGCGACACCCGGAGTAACGTTCTCTGCCATGGAACGGGGGAAGCAGGCGGGTTATCCCGCTGGGTGTTTAATCGCGACAGTTGAACGCGGACATCCATGATAATCATTTTCGCGGCACCCCGAGGTCCTGCCGGATGACGATGCAAGGGATCGATTATTTGCGGGAGCTGGATATTCCGAATCAAATCAATACGACCGGGTCCCGTTAAAAATTTGAAGATGATAGGGTTTCGGATACACGTCGCCAACATCCACAATTGTAGTTATGAGGTACCATCGTCGGAATCTGGATTATTAACGGGAAAAGTTCCTGTTATTGTACCGCTCTTGGCTCTTCGGTCGGATTTAGCTGGAAAAACTCCATCTATTTTGCGGCCCTATTGCCGATATACACCATTCCAGGCGAATTAGCGGGAGGTTTTCCAGCTAATTCGCCTCTGCAACCGTATACGTTCCAAATTAACGGGAAGAATTCCCTTTAATTCGAACCAAGAACCCTTTACACCGATGTGAAAATTTTCAAATCAATAGTTCAAGCTAATGTCTAATAGAATCGGCAGGGGCTCACCGCCCGTAAACCGCACATCACATTTTATGAATAGAGCGGGCTAAGCCCCAGGGGAAAACCGCTTGACACTATAACAGACAAGTGTAGAATATTAAAAGTAGACAAATGTAGAAAATGGAGGTTCGGCGATGAACTTGATGAAGAAACTTCCGGATGCCGAATTTGAAATCATGAAGGTGGTGTGGGCCAATAAACCGCCGATTACAACCGGGACGGTAATGGAGCAGTTGGGAAAGGAAAAGGCATGGAAGGCACAAACAATTATAACTTTGATGAACAGACTGGTGGAGCGCGGCTTTTTGCGGAGTGAGAAAAAGGGAAAAGAACGGACGTATTTTTCGCTGATAAGTAAGGATGAGTATTTAAAATTTGAAACCGATGACTTTATCCAGCGATTTCACGGAAATTCCTTCTCCAGTTTAATCGCTGCGTTGAACGATAGCAGGAAATTCAAGAAAAACGATCTCGATGAGCTTGAGAAATGGCTAAAGGAAAAGAGGGAGTGATTTGACGGATTTTTTATCTCTATTTATCCAATGCTCGATTTCCATGTCCTTAGTAACATTGGCGTATATGGCGATGCTTCCTTATTTGGCTAAAAGATACGCCGCAAAATGGTTATACCTCATTTGGTGGGTAGTCTCAATCGGCTGGTTGATCCCTCTCCGTCCGCATATTGCGATCCCTTTTGTTCCTGTCCATAACGGCTCGACTACCGCCCCGTTCTTGAGTGAGCACGGAGATATAAGAGCGACAACCGGCATGGTAACACGTATAGTGGGCGAAAACGACTATACGGCCGCCACTTCATTTCTGGAATGGCGGATCTTTGCGGGGATTTGGTTGATCGGTGTCTTACTGGTGTTGTCCTTCCAACTTTATCGTCATTTTAGATTTTTGAAGCTGACCAACCGTTGGAGCGAGCCAGTGGCCGAAAACAAGATCCTGGAAATCTTTGAAACTTTGACTTCGGAGTTAAATATAAAAACCAAGGTACGGGTAAAATTCTGCCGCGTTATCTCATCACCGATGTTAACCGGTTTAATTCGGCCGGTGATTCTGCTTCCCCGGGATATCATGGAGGAAGAGGAGTATCGGTATATTATGAAGCATGAACTGATCCATTTTAAACGGTTCGACCTTTGGCTTAGGTTGATGATGCTGGGAGTGAAATCCCTTCACTGGTTCAATCCCCTGGTGTATTTGATGGACCGAACGATTTCATTGTATGGCGAAATCTCTTGTGATGAGCGGGTTCTCCAAGGAGAGGGTTTTCATAAGCGAAAAAAATACGGCGAACTCTTAATAAAAGTGATCCGAAACGGATCAATAACCGGCACTTCCATATCCACCAATCTGTTTGGAGGGAAACGTAACATGCGAAAACGCATAGATTCGATAATGGCTATTCGGCAAAAAAAGAACGGTGTCGTGATCCTCGCCCTGATATTGACCGGATTGTTTTTGATATCTGCCGTCTGGAACTCCCCGGAAGCCAAGGCGGGAAATCGGCAGATTCCTTCCGCCAAGGCCGAGGCGCTTGAGGTGGTTGTGGAGAACTGTAATGTTCGAGTGCAGCTCGCTTCGGATCAAAAGCTATCCTTTGTCTCCGATGCGGAATTCATAGAGGTGGTACAAAACACCAAAAAGACGACGACTCAAATCACCATCCGGCCGAAACGAGGTCAATCCGCGACGGATGCTGCAGACATGGTCACTTTGCTTGTACCCGAGCAAAAATACAAAACGGTTACGGTCAAGGGTGACAAAGCCGGCATTTCTTTGCCGGCCTTGAACGCCGATCTTGATCTTACGATCATCGACGGAAGTTTGTCGGCCGTCCTGCCGAAGGGATTTGCCAACACCCTTAAAATGGCTGTAGAAAACGGGGCCGGAAGTCTTCATATCGATCAGGGAGCCAGTAACTACAAGCTCTCCATGGGCATTAAAGAAAGCGCACTAACCATTCCGGAGCAATTCCCCGGATACAAACATGGAGCGTCAAGTTTTACATACAAAAGCGGCAAGGGAAAGGCGCAGGTTCAAGTCGATCTCAGCGGCTCCGCCTTCTCGATCAGCGATAATTAAAAAAATCGGCCGGACCCTACCCACCACGATAGGCGCATAGAGGCCCGGCCGATTCCGATTCAAGCCCGTTTACGACTCGGGAGCCAAAGCGCTGGACAAGCGCGCCATACCGCTGAGTCCTTTCATTCCTCCGTACAGCGTGTAGAAGAAGGAGTCCGGAGCCTCCAGCGAAAAGGAGAGATACTGCTTCGGATCGATGCCGAGCATTTTTTCGAACAACTCCGCCGTGTCGTAGGCGTAAAAACAGAAGTAAGTGTATGCGAATTCCGGCATCTTCTCGGCGATCGTCACGATTTCGGCCGCGTAACGCTCCAAATCGCTTTCGGCCTCGGCGATCATGGCGAGCGCGTCTTCCAAGCCCACTTGGATGTTCAGGGTCTTTTCATCGATAATCTCAATCGTGGCCAACGGGATCACCTCCTTGGCTTCTTATTCCGTCTTTCCGATTTTCACCCGGAAAACATCCGGGCCTTGCTCCAGATAGTCCCAAGTAAAGCGTCCGGGATGCATCGCTTCAAACTGAAAACGCAGCGGCACGGGATCGTGATCGTTGACGAGCAGCATCGCTTCACCCGGCTCCAGGCCGTTGAAGGCGGCGAAGATCGTTTTATGTTTTAATTGCGGCGGATACTCCGTGGCGTTGACGGTTGTTTTGATGGTTTGGCTCATGGTTGGCCCTCCTGTTTATTTAAAATTGAAGCTTTGCACTCAGTATATCAACCGGCTCATGTGCAGTTGTGATACAAATCACAAAATAAAATCACAGGTATAATTTCTCCACAAGGCTTCGGTATTCCGACAAAGTCCAAGTGAGGCGCCTCACGAACGCTCCGCAAAAGTGCACCCTTTCAGGGAACGGATAATCAATGTAAACGAAGGTTATCGGATCTTTCGGTGGAGCTTGCTCACGGAATGTCCGCTTTTTTTTGCGTCCGGATCGTGTATAATGGATACAGAATAGTACAGATTGGGATTGGGGGTATAACAGTTGCAGGGGCATGAGGAAAGCGTAACCAAGCATGAGCAGCTGCTACAGCATATCGAGAGTCTCAAAATCGGAACCAAAATATCGGTGCGCAAACTGGCGAAAGGGATGGGAGTCAGCGAAGGAACCGCCTATCGTGCGGTTAAGGAAGCGGAGAATCTCGGGATCGTCATCACGAAGGAACGGATCGGAACCGTTCGCGTAGAGAAGAAGCCGCGGAATATTACCGACCAACTGACGTTCGGGGACGTGGTCGAAATCGTCGAAGGGCATGTGCTGGGCGGAGCCGACGGCCTGGACAAAAACCTTCATAAATATGTGATCGGCGCAATGAAGATCGACGCCATGGCCCGCTATATCGATGCGGGAAGCCTTTTGATCGTAGGGAACCGGGAGGACGCCCATTCGCTCGCACTGGAACAGGGCGCGGGCGTGCTGATTACCGGCGGTTTCGGAACGAGCCGGGAAGTCAAAACTTTGGCCGACCGCTTGTCGCTGCCGATCATCTCTTCGCGGCACGATACGTTTACGGTAGCCTCGATGATCAACCGGGCGATCTTCGACCGTCTCATCAAGAAGAAAATTATGCTCGTGGAAGATATCGTCGTGCGTAAGCCGAAGGTCAACATGCTGAAGGTGACCAGCAATATTTCCGACTTCGATCAATTGTCGATCGAAACCGGGGCGCAGCATTTTCCGGTGGTGGACGAATGGAACCGCGTCATCGGCATCGTCAGCCGCAAAGATGTGGAGGAACTCAGCGGGGACCAGAGCATAGAAAAATGCCTGACGCGCCATCCGATTACGGTCGGGCTGCAAACGTCGCTCGCTTCGGCGGCCCAAATCATGGTTTGGGAAGGGATCGACTTCCTGCCTGTCGTCGACCGCAACCGGAAGCTGATTTCTTCGGTAACGCGGAGGGAAGTGCTGCAGGCCATGCGCGATGCCCGGAATCAGCCGCAGCTTGGCGAAACGTTCGAGCATCTCATGTGGAACGGATTCGCGGAGGAAAGGGACGAGAACGGCCGGCTGTTTTTTCACGGGATGATTACGCCGCAAATGGCTACGGACCTCGGAACGATTTCCCATGGCGTGCTTACATCGCTGATGACCCAGGCGGGCCTGAACGCTGCGAAGGATGCGAGCGGGGCGGACTATGTGGTGGACAACCTGACGACGTATTTCGTCCGTCCGGTGCAGATCGAGAATCCGGTCGTCATCACGCCGGTTGTCCTGGAGATGAGCCGCCGGGCGTGCAAGCTGGAAATCGTCATGACCTATCAGGATTTCCTGGTGTCCAAGGCCGTCATGACGCTGCAGTCCATCGACCACGCTTAAGCGTGGTCATAACGCTGTCGTTATTCCGGGTTCCGGCGGGAGAAGATTCCGTGGTTGCGGATGCCGGCGAATATATTGAAGGCGCCGAGCACCATAAACAAGGCGCCGACGACAACGCGAACCGTCGAGCCGCTAAAGATAAGCATTTGAATCAGTGCAAGCATGATCAGCATGGTGCCCATACTGATATTCGATTTGGCCTGGGCGATCCCGCGGATCCGCGCATCAAGCGAACGCCGGGATTTAATGCTGAAAAAGATGGAGCAGACGCTGGAAACAATCAGGCAGGCGTATAGAATATAGGTTAAAGCTTCAATCATGGGAAGAAGTCACGGCTCCTTTTTAAATGATGGAATTGTGATATTTATCATTGTAGCATGATTCCTTAGCTTCGCACATAGGGCCTGATATCGACCCAGATCTGGAGTACGCCTTCGCTCACCAGCATCGTTTTCACCTGAATCGCGTATTCCTTGTCCCGCACGGCATAAATTTTCCGGTCCAGCAGCGTCCGGGCCATTTTGGCGTCGGAGTCGATTTCGAACATGCTACGGCCGCGCAGCACTTCCAATTCCTCATGCAATTGCTGAACGACCTCTTTGACGGCCAGCGCGTCCAAGGGCGGGTCGCGATCTTCGACCCGGACTTTTATTTCCTTGATCACGGTAGAGCGTTTATGGTACTTTTTCAGCGTTTTGTTGTCTTCCTCCGCCTGATAGAGTTGAATTTGCAAATCTTTATTCTCCAGCCAAAGTTTATTGAAGCTGGCCTGATAGACGATGTTGAACCCGATGCTGCCGGCGACCATGCCGAGAATAAAGACGGCGGCCAATTGCATAAACCGCTTAAAACCTTTTAGGGTTTCCCGCGCTTCGACTCTGCGTTCGCTCATCCCCGGCTGCCTCCGCACATCCACCTCACGAGTTCCGAGCCCATATGGGCCCCGAGAAACGCAAACAGCAAATATAAAATTTGCTTGATCGCCGGGGACAAATTCCCGTCGAAGAAATTGCTTTCGATGACCCGCATCGGGTCGATCGTACCGCCAACCGCGGCGGCGAGCGCCCATATCTTAATCCTTCCCGCGATATCCAGCATCGTCTGCGTCGGTGGCTGCATGGACACGATGGCCCCCAGTCCCCCGACCATAGCCCCCCCGACGACGATGCCGAACGCTACAAAAAAATCCATGACCGCCTTAGTCAGAAACGTACTCATCCGATAGGCCTCCCTCTTCGCAAATCCATCCGTTATTTCGCTTGTCCATTCCGGTTCTATATCATTCTATGGGCGCAATCAGGCAATCTATGATAAAATATTTAAAAAGGGAACAAATGTTTTGATTTAAGTCCTAGTCCACAAAATTTTGGTTCCATTGGAAAGGAAGGAAACGCATGGACAGCTTCGTTCATCTCCACGTACATAGTGAATACAGCCTCCTCGACGGCGCGGCCCGTCTGGAAGATCTGGTTGCCAAAGCGGCCGCTTTTGGCATGAAGGCGTTGGCGCTGACCGATCACGGCGTGATGTACGGCGCGGTTCCTTTTTATAAATTGTGCCGGTCGCACGGCATCAAGCCGATTATCGGCTGCGAGATGTATTTTACAGCGGGCTCCCGAAAGGAGCGGGGGAGCCGGAAGGACCAGCCGATCCACCACCTGATTTTGCTGGCCAAGAACGAGGTCGGGTACCGGAATCTGATGCGGCTTTGCTCGATCGGCCATCTGGAAGGCTTTCATTACAAGCCGCGGATCGATTGGGAGGTGCTGGAGCGCCACAAGGAAGGCCTGGTTTGTCTCAGCGCCTGCCTCGGCGGCGAGGTACCGCATCATCTGCTGCACGGGCGGCCGGAAGAGGCGAAGCGGGCCGCGCTTCGTTACCGCGACGCGTTCGGGGAAGACTTCTACCTGGAGCTTCAGGATCACGGCATGCCCGAACAGAAGAAGGTTAACCCGCTGCTCGTCGAACTGGCGCGCGAAACGGGAATCGGTCTGGTGGCCACGAACGACGTGCATTGTCTCGGGGAAGAAGACGCCGAGGTCCAGGATGTGCTGATCTGCATCGGAACGGGCAAGACGGTGGAGGACGAGGATCGCTTCAAGATCGGGACCAGCCAGCTATATATGAAGAGCGGACCGCAGATGGCCGCCTTGTTTCCCCATATTTCCGAAGCGTTGGACAATACGGCGAAGATCGCGGACAAATGCGAGCTGGAGCTTACGTTCGGGCGGCATATTTTACCCGAATTTCGGCCTGTACCGGAAGGGATGACGTCGGCGACTTACCTGGCTTCGCTGTGCGAGCGGGGGCTCGAAGAGCGGTATGGAGACCAGGAGATTTGGCGGGATGAAGCGGAGCGGGCGAAGCTCCGGGAGCGGCTTCATTACGAGCTTGAGGTCATCGGCAGCATGGGCTTCTCCGATTATTTCCTCATCGTGTGGGATTTTATCGCCTATGCGCACCGCCACGGTATCGCCGTCGGACCCGGGCGGGGTTCGTCGGCCGGAAGTTTGGTTGCTTATGTGCTGCGTATCACCAACGTCGATCCGATCAAATACCGGCTCCTGTTCGAACGTTTTCTCAACCCCGAGCGCGTGACGATGCCGGATATCGATATCGATTTCAGCGACGAGCGGCGCGACGAAGTGATCGCCTATGTGGCTGACAAATACGGCGCCGAGCATGTCGCGCAGATCATTACGTTCGGAACGATGGCGGCGCGTGCGGCCGTCCGCGATGTGGGCCGGGCGCTGAACGTGCCCTTCGGGGAGGTCGATAAGGTCGCCAAATTGATTCCCGGAAACTTGGGGATGACGATTGAACGGGCCATGAAGGAAAGCCCGGATTTGAAGCAGTTGTACGACACGCAGCCCCGGGTTCGCAAATTGCTGGATACGGCCCGGAAAGTGGAGGGTATGCCCCGGCACGCCTCCACCCATGCCGCCGGCGTGGTCATATCCCGCGATCCGCTGACGGATGCGGTACCGCTGCAGGCCGGCGGTGAAGGAACGGCTTTGACCCAGTATTCCATGGAGAATCTGGAATCCGTCGGCTTGCTGAAGATGGACTTTCTCGGCCTGCGCACGCTGTCCATTATCGAGCGATGCATGCGCTGGATCGGGGAGCAAACGGGCGATACGCCGGATTTCCGGCTGGTTCCCGACGACGATCCGCTTACTTATGAGATGCTCGGTAACGGCGAAACGACCGGCGTATTCCAGCTTGAATCGGCGGGGATGCGCCGGGTGCTCCGCGAGCTGAAACCGACGGTCTTCGAAGATATCATCTCGGTTTTGGCCTTGTATCGGCCGGGTCCGATGGAGTTTATTCCGAAGTTTATTTCGGGCAAACACGGGCAGACGGCGGTGGATTACCCGCACGGGGATCTGGAGCCGATCCTCAAGGATACGTACGGCATTATCGTGTATCAGGAGCAGATTATGCAGATCGCTTCCCGGATGGCCGGATTTTCACTGGGGGAAGCGGATTTGCTGCGGCGAGCCGTATCGAAGAAGAAGCGCGAGGTGCTGGACGAGCAGCGCGGCCACTTCGTGGCCGGAAGCAAGGCGCAGGGATACCGCGAGGAGGAGGCGAACGCGGTATACGATATGATCGTGCGCTTTGCGGATTACGGCTTCCCCCGGGCCCATGCGGCCGCTTACGGCGTACTCGCTTTTCAAACGGCCTATTTGAAAGCTCACTATCCCGTGCATTTTATGGCGGCCATGCTGACCGCCGTCATGGGAAGCCACCGCAAAGTGGCGGAATATATTGTCGAATGCCGGCGGATGGGGATTACCGTGCTGCCGCCGGACGTGAACGAAAGCGGGATTCTTTTCACACCACAGGCGGGAGCGCCGGGCGAAAGTGCGGACCGTGACGCTCACGGCGGGGATGGGGGCGCCGCGTCTTCCCTCGGCATTATCCGCTTTGGGCTGGCGGCGATCAAAAACGTCGGCACCCAAGCGATGGAGAGTATTTTGCAGGAGCGGAAAGAGCGGCCGTTCGACAGCTTGCTCGATTTTTGCCGCCGCGTCGATCTTCGGGTATGCAACAAGCGGGTGATCGAGTCCCTGATCCAGGGCGGCGCCTTCGACGCGCTGCCGGGCCACCGGGCCCAACTGCTCGCCATGTTGGACGAGACGGTGGAAGCGGCGCTGAAATGGCGCAAAGAACGGGAGGATCTGCAGATCCAGCTATTCGACTTCGAATTGACGCCGAATTGGGACATCGAGTATCCGGAGATTCCGAAGTTTACGGCGACCCAGCAACTGGAGCTGGAACGCGAGCTGCTCGGCCTGTACCTCTCAGGCCATCCGCTGGACGACTATGAGGATGTCCTTGAGGATGAAGGGACGGAACGCCTGATGGAGCTGGCCGATGCCGTCGATGGCCGTAAAATTGTGGCCGCCGGGATGGTCGTTTCCGTGAAGTCGATCACGACGAAACAAGGGAAGGCCATGGCGTTCATGGAGCTGGAGGACCAGATCGAACGCTGCGAGGTCGTGCTGTTCCCCGAGGTGTGGCGGCGGTGCTCCGGGCACGTCGCCAAAGGGGCTCTGCTGGCGCTTCGCGCCACCGTCCAGCAGCAGGACGAAGGCTTCAAGCTGCTGGCCGACGAGGTGGCGCCGCTCAGCGCGCAGAGCCTCGCGCAGTTGAAGCGCGGCCTCGCCCGGGGCGGACGCGCCGCGGCTGCGCCGTCGGGCCCGGGCCCAGCCGCGCCCGGCGCCCGCGGGCCCGCTGCGCCTGCGGGTGCGCCAGGCGCAGCGCGAGATCGGAAGACGCCGGCGCAGCAGCGCGTCTTCATCAAGATCACGGCGGCGGCGGAGAACGCCGGCCTGCTGGAGCAGCTGAAGGCGCTGCTCGTGAAGCATGCCGGTCCCGTGGAAACCGTGCTGTTCTACGAGAGCACCGGCAAGCTGCTCGCCTTGAACGAACGTTACGGCGTCAAGCCGTCTCCGGAGCTGCTCCGGCAATTGGAGGAGCTGATGGGGCCCGACACCGTCAAAGTCAAATAAACTGTAAAGCCGGGGGTTCATGTCATGAGTCCCCCCGGCTTTTTTTCATGAACATTTCAAGTTTGCCCCGCATACACATAGGAACACCAGATAGAAGTGTCCAATGAATTCGGGAGGGATCGGATTTGTCCTATGAGGTAGCGGAGGCTTGGCTTAAGCGCAGGGGAGTGACGCTGGAGGAAATCGCCGGAATCGTATACACGCTCCAGGCGCCGTATCATGCGGACCTGAAGGCGGAGGAATGTTTGGACAGCGTCAGAGCGGTGCTGAACAAGCGAGAGGTGCAGTATACCTTGTTCACCGGGATCGCGCTGGACGAACTCGCGGAGCGCAAGCTGCTGCCGGAGCCGCTTCAGGCCATACTCGAAGCGGATGAGCCGCTGTACGGGGTGGACGAGACGATGGCCCTCGGCATTACGAGCGTCTTCGGCATGATCGGTCTGACGAGCTTCGGTTATTTGGACAAGATGAAACCGGAAATTATCGGCAGACTCAACAATGAGGGGGGACGCATCCACGTGTTTCTGGATGATTTGGTGGCGGGTCTCGCCGCGGCCGCGTCCGCCCGGATCGCCCATAAGAGCAGCGGGGCCGCGGTTTACCCGGCGGAATAGGGCGTGATAAGGCGGAATAAAGAGTGATAAAGTGAGATAAAGTGAGATAAAGTGAGATAAAGTGAGATAAAGAGCGGTAAAGTGCGGTAAGTGCGGTAAAGCGTGATAAGACGTGATAAGCCGTCAGGCTGTGGTGCAATGCTCCAGCCCCGGCGGTCACTCCCGCCGCCGCCCGGAATAGCGGTCGTTTGGGGCGCTATATCGGTCCGATTTGGCTATGGAGGGAAAATAGCGGTCAAAAAAGGCCTTATTTCCCTGTTGAGGCGCCCGGAATCGGGATTTTGCCCGATTTCCCCAGAAATAAGGCCTCAAAAGACCGCTATTTCCTGCCCATGAGCCAAATTCGACAAAATAGCGCCTCAAAAGACCGTTATTTCCCCCTCCCGCCTAAAGGTGGGGGGAAACGCCCTTACGGCGGGCAGCTCCAGCGCCAGCCCCGGCGATCACTCCCGCCGCCCTTCGGAATAGCGGCCAGATTTAACGCTGCAGCCGAAGCGGCTTAATCCCCCGTTTTTTCTCCGGCACCAGGTTCCGTCCCTTTGTTGCGGGATTTTTCAAAATTATGTTATCATTACTCTATTATATGGGCTCGAGAAAAGATTGGGGGCTTAGAAGAGGACATGTGGACTGTTATGTACATTGCGCCCACCGCCAAAATGGCGGACATGATCAAGACGAAACTCACCGAAGAAGGCTTTCTTGTCCAAACACGTCCTGTTAATCTATCCAAACAGCAGTTTGAAATTTTAGTTCCTTCCGGCGAACTGGAAGAGGTTCAAGAGGTTCTTAATTCGATATTGCATCCCTGAGGGCAAGGAAATAGGCATGGGCTACTTACCGGCATTGTTTCCTTGTCTTGCTGTGATGCGGCCAATAAATTTAACGGCTGAAGAGGTGTAGTTGTGTTTAAAGACTTGTTTCAGAAAAAAAGGAAATACGCGACCATTCCTTCAGAACGTTTGGGGACCAGCCAAAGTCCGCAGTCGGGAGACCGGCCGAAGCGTGAAATACCTGAGGGTCTGATGAATAAGTGCAGCCGTTGCGGCAGCATCCAATACAGCAAAGAGCTTGAGAAGAATCTTAAAGTCTGCTCCTCCTGCGGGCACCATATGCGTTTGAACGCCTTGGAACGGATTCAAATGACGTTGGATGAGGGAAGCTTCCTTGAATACGATGCGGATTTGGTATCCGTCGATCCGCTTGATTTTCCGGGGTATGTGAACAAGCTGGAGCAGCAGAAGCTGAAATCCGGGCTTCGCGAGGCTGTTGTCACCGGAGAGGGGACGATTGGCGGATTTCCGGCGGTGGTGGCCGTGATGAGCTTTGATTTCTTCACGGGCAGTATGGGCTCCGTTGTTGGCGAGAAGATCACGAGAGCCATTGAAACGGCGACGGAGAAGCGTCTGCCGCTGATCATCTTCTCCACTTCGGGCGGCGCGCGGATGCAGGAGAGCATTTTAAGTCTGATGCAGATGGCCAAGACCAGCGCGGCGCTAGCCCGTCTGGACGAGCAGGGCGGCCTGTACATTTCGGTCATTACGGACCCGACAACGGGGGGCGTTTCGGCCAGCTTCGCCATGCTCGGCGATATCATTATCGCCGAACCCGGCGCGGTATTCGGTTTTGCCGGCCGGATCGTGATCGAGCAGACGATTCGCCAGAAGCTGCCGGATGATTTTCAGACGGCGGAGTTCAATTTGCAGCACGGTCAACTGGACATGGTCGTCCATCGCAAAGAGCTGCGGGCAACTTTGGCCCAGGTGCTGGATCTGCACAGCGTGAAGGGAGGAGTTAATCATGGCGGGTGAGCTGCCTTTTGAAGCCCCTCTCGTGAAGCTTCGCGAGAAAATCCGGGAGCTGGAGCAGTTCGGTCAGGAGAAGGGGATCGATTTCAACGAGGAAATCGCCCGGTTGGAAGAGCGGTACAAACAGCTGGAGGAGGAGATCTACAGCAGCATCTCCCCTTCGCAAAAGATGCATTTGGCGCGGCATCATCAACGTCCCACTTCCCTGGATTTGATCGAGCTTATTTTTGAGGATTTCATGGAACTCCATGGCGACCGCGTGTTTGGAGACGATTTGGCCGTTGTCGGCGGACTGGCGAAGCTGAACGGGACGCCGGTCACCGTGCTCGGACAGCAGCGGGGTAAGGATACCAAGGACAATATCGCCCGCTTCTTCGGCAGCGCGCATCCCGAGGGCTTCCGCAAGGCGCTTCGCCTGATGCGGCAAGCGGATAAATTCGGCCGTCCGATCGTTACGTTTATCGATACGAAGGGAGCTTACCCGGGGATTACGGCGGAGGAAAGAGGACAGTCGGAAGCGATCGCCCGGAATTTGCTGGAGATGGCCAAGCTCCGGGTTCCCGTCGTCTGCGTTGTCATCGGCGAGGGTGGCAGCGGCGGCGCGCTTGCGCTGGGCGTCGGAAACCGGGTTTTGATGCTGGAGAACGCGATCTATTCCGTTATTTCGCCGAATGGAGCGGCTTCGATTCTTTGGAAGGACGCCTCCAAAGCCGACCAGGCGGCGGAAGCGATGAAGATTACCGCCCAGGATTTGCTGGAGATGGACGTGATCGAGGAGATCGTACCGGAGCCCCGAGGCGGCGCTCACCGGGACTACCAGACTACGGCCATGGCGATCAAGGAGAGCGTGGTTCGGCATTTGGAAGAATTGTCGCTGATGAATCCGGACGAGCTCGTGGAAGACAGATACCGGAAATTCCGTAAAATCGGGGAATTTGCCGAGGGCGGAGCGAGCCGGACGCCGGAAATCGAAGCAGAGCCCATTATAGATTCCTCCCTAGTGGGTAATGACTAGATAGACTGTTACAATATGATAAACTTCCTATACAAAATGGGGAAAATGTAGTAAATTTAATTGTTGGAAATGATGCATAGAGAGAACTAAATAAACGGAGGAAACCCAAAATGCGCAAAACAAAAATCGTATGTACTATCGGTCCTTCCAGCGAATCGTTAGACAACACCAAGAAATTGATCATGGCCGGGATGAACGTCGCTCGCCTGAACTTCTCCCACGGAGATTTCGAGGAGCATGGCAACCGGATCAAAACGATCCGCCAAGCGAGCGAAGAGTTGGGGAAATCAATCGCCATACTGCTGGACACGAAAGGTCCTGAAATCCGCACCGGCAAATTGAAGGAAGAACCGATCGAGCTTGTGCAAGACGAGTTCATTACTTTGACCACCGAAGAAATCCTCGGTGACAAAGACCGCATCTCCATCACCTACAAAGAACTTCCTGGCGATGTGGAAGTCGGTTCGACCATTCTGATCGATGACGGTTTGATCGGTTTGACCGTAGTGGATATTCAAGGAACGGAAATCAAGTGTCGGATCGTCAACGGCGGTACCATCAAGAGCAAGAAGGGCGTTAACGTCCCGGGCGTGAACATTTCCCTGCCAGGCATCACCGAGAAAGACGCTAACGATATCATCTTCGGGATCGAACAAGGCATCGATTTCATTGCGGCTTCCTTCGTTCGTAAAGCCAGCGACGTTCTTGAAATCCGTCAATTGCTGGAGCGTCACAATGCAACGCACATCCAAATCATTTCTAAGATCGAAAACCAGCAAGGTGTGGACAACCTGGATGAGATTTTGGAAGTTTCCGACGGCCTGATGGTTGCCCGCGGGGACTTGGGTGTGGAAATTCCGGCGGAAGATGTGCCGTTGGTGCAAAAGCGCATGATCGAGAAATGTAACCGTGTCGGCAAACCGGTTATCACGGCAACGCAAATGCTGGATTCGATGCAGCGCAACCCTAGACCTACGCGTGCGGAAGCCAGCGACGTGGCCAATGCCATTTTCGACGGTACCGACGCGATCATGCTGTCCGGCGAAACGGCTGCCGGGAAATATCCGGTGGAATCCGTGTTGACGATGTCGCGTATTGCCGAGAAGGCGGAATCCGCGCTGGAATATCGCGAAATCTTCATCAAGCAAAGCAATGCCCAACAAACGACGGTAACCGAGGCGATTTCCCAAGCGGTAGCCAACTCCGCCCTGGATCTGAACGCCAAAGCGATCATCACTTCGACGGAAACGGGCTATACCGCTCGTATGGTCTCCAAATACCGTCCGAAAGCGCCGATTATCGCCGTGACCACGGAAGACCAAACGCTGCGCCGTCTTGCGCTGAACTGGGGCGTAACTCCGGTCAAAGGCCAATTGGCTTCTTCCACGGACGAAATGTTCGACAACGCGATGAAGGGCGGATTGGATTCCGGTCTTGTGAAGGAAGGCGATCTGGTTGTGATCACCGCGGGGATTCCGCTGGGACGCTCCGGTTCGACAAACCTGGTCAAAATCGGACAAATCCGCAAGTAATAGCTTTAGATACAGCAAGCCGCATATCGGAAGCAATGGTTTGCCCGTGCCAACGGGCTTTCCATTGCTTTTTTGCTAGATTAAGCCGGGCTTATAGTAGATTTGAACGAAAAAGGAGGGACCCGGGATGCATGTTAGCGAACTGGCGATCAAACCCAAATATTTTGAATTCGACATGATGGGCATTGTCTATCATGCGCACTATCTGGGCTGGTTTGAGGCGGGACGGACCGCGCTGATCGAGGAACTGGGACTGAACTATATTCATATGGAGCAGGCGGGATATATTTCGCCGGTTCATGAGATGAAGGTCGAGTACCGAAAAGGCATCCGTTACGGGGACGACGTATTGCTTCGCACCTGGATCCGTTCGAACGGCGGGGTCAAAACGGAGTATGCCTATGAGGTCCTTAACGGGGAAGGCGAACTCTGCGTCGTCGGATCCTCTACGCATTACGTGGTCCGCAGGGAGGATTTCAAGCCCGTTCAGTTCAAAAAAGTATTTCCGGATTGGTACGACGTATTCGAGCGGGCCAGTAAATTTTGATTCCGGCAGACCAAAACGTTACAATACTCTTTAGAGCTTTGCTATAATTCATGGAGTTACGCCGCAGGAAAAAGGAGTTATTGTATGCGCAAATGGATAGCGGGATTTGTCGTGATCGTTCCCCTGGTAGAATTTTGGGGTTATGTTTGGGTCGGGGAGCGGCTTGGCGTTGGAAAGACGATCTTTCTGACCTTGGCCACTTCGGTTATCGGCCTCCTAATGATGCAGTTTGAGGGCCGAAAACTGATGGCGGATGCCAAATCTCAAATGATTGGCAATCAGATTCCCGGCAAGATGATGATTGAGGGTCTCTGCGTATTCGGCGGCGGAATCCTGCTGCTGATTCCGGGTTTTGTTACCGATGCGATCGGGTTTACGATGGTATTTCCTTTAACGCGTCCCCTTTATCGTCTGCTATTGATGAAATGGATCGGCAAAAAAATCAAAGACGGAACGATTACCTTTTTCCGGCGTTGACTTTTTGACCTTTTTTCGCTATAACTAGTTTTAACCTATTTGAAATTTCATATGAAATATCTAGGAACGGGACAGTACGCTGCTGGAAACCATAATAGCGAGCCGGGAAGGTGGAAGCCGGTATGGGGAAGCTTAGCGGAAGCGGGCCCGGGAGATGGTTTGCCCAAAGCGTCGGGTTCGCCGAGCCGTAAGCAAACCCGGGTGTAGGCCGTTATCCTTCAGAGGGGTCGGGACTTTTGTCCCGGCACGCAGAGTGGTACCGCGGGAACTGTAAAGTCTCTCGTCTCTTCATGAGATGAGGGGCTTTTTTTATTTGGAGAAAAGAGGGGATTGAAATGGAACGGTTTAAAAAGATCATCGCCGAACAGCTCGCCGGCCTGTTGCATGAAGTGACGGAAGAGGAGATCGGGGGGCTGCTGGAAATTCCGCGCGATGCCGCGATGGGGGACTTGTCTTTTCCCTGCTTTACGTTAGCCAAACAGCGCAAAGCTTCCCCCGCGGGGATCGCCCGGGAGCTTGAGGAGGGGCTTCATGCCCGGGGAATCGCCGGTTCCGGCCTTATCAAAGTGTCGTCGCAAGCGGGTTACGTCAACTTTTCTTTGGATCACGCCGCAGTAGCCGAGGCGATATTGCCCGGAATTTTAGAAAGCGGGGAACGGTATGGAGCGGGGGAGGACGGCGAAGGGAAAACGGTCGTGATCGATTTTTCCTCCCCGAATATCGCCAAGCCTTTTCACGTGGGACATCTGCGATCCACCGTCATCGGAAGCTCGCTGTACCGGATATTTTCGCATCTGGGTTACCGTTGTGTCGGGATTAATCACCTGGGTGATTGGGGGACGCAGTTCGGGAAGCTGATCACGGCCTATCTCCGTTGGGGAAACGCCGCCCGCCTGGAGGAAGCGGCTATCGACGAACTGCTGGGGCTGTACGTGCGTTTTCATGAGGAGGCCGACAAAGATCCCGCTTTGGAGGATGAGGCCAGAGAGTGGTTCGTCAAAATGGAGCGGGGAGACGCGGAGGCTAAGAAGCTGTGGAAACGGTTCGTCGATGTAAGTCTGGCGGAATTCCAGAAGATCTACGATCGGCTCGGCGTGCGGTTTGATTTTGTGACCGGGGAGAGCTTTTACAATGAGTATATGGATGAGGTTGTGCGGGAACTGAGGGAAAAACGCCTGCTTGAGGAGGATGAGGGCGCTTGGCTTGTCCGCCTCGAGGAGTACGGCATGCCCCCGGCCTTGATTCTGAAAAAAGACGGCAGCTCCCTCTACCCTACCCGCGACATAGCGGCGGCGCTGTACCGGAAGCGGACCTTCGGTTTCCATAAAGCCTTGTATGTGACGGACTATTCGCAAAGCCTGCATTTTAGCCAATGGTTTAAGGTGATCGAACGGATGGGCTACGGGTGGGCGTCCGAACTTGTCCACGTTCCGTTTGGTCGGGTCAGCCTCGAGGGCGAGGCCCTGTCCACCCGGAGGGGGAAGGTCGTCCGGCTGGAAGAGGTGCTCGATCAGGCGGTTTCCAAAATCCGCGGAATTATCGAGGAGAAGAATCCCGAGCTGGAGAACAAGGACGAGGTGGCCAAGCAAGTCGGCGTGGGGGCCGTCATCTTTAATGATCTTAGGGGAAACCGGATCAAAGACATCGATTTTTCCTGGAAAGAGGCGCTGAGCTTTGAAGGAGAAACAGGGCCATACGTGCAATATACGTATGCCCGGGCCTGCAGCGTACTGCGCATGGGTACGGAGGTCGCGGATGTGCAGGAGGTCAACCTGAAACCGGGAACCGATTGGGATCCTCGGCAGTTGGACGGCGAGGCGGAGTTCAGGATGATCAAACAGCTTGCCTTGTTCCCGGAAGTGGTCCGGCAGGCGGCCGTCAAGCTGGAGCCTTCGCTGATTACGCGCTATTTGGTGGATACCGCCCAGGCTTTTAACCGTTTTTACCACGATTGCCCGATCTTGAAAGAAGAAGCGACGCTGCGCCTCGCTCGTCTTGCCCTCGTTCAAGGGGTTCGGTTCACGCTAAAGACCGGGCTGGGGCTGATCGGTCTCCAAGCGCCGGAACGGATGTAAGGCCGGCGTGAGAAAGAAAGGCCGCGATGCGTCATCGCAGCCTTCCGTTCACGATATAGTTGCGGAGATCGCGAAGCACGCCCGCGCGAATCATGGCGCCGACGACGACGAAGGAGACGGGGCCGATGATCAGCCCCAATACGCCGAACAGCTTCAGGCCGACGAACATGGCGATCAGCGTGGGAAGGGGATCGAGGCCGACGCTGCTCGCCAGCACTTTGGGCTCGATCAGCTGGCGCGCGACCAGAATGACGCCGTACAGGATCGACAGGCCGATCCCCAATCTGAGGTCCCCCGTCATATAGGCATAGACCAACCAGGGGATCATGACGGTTCCGACCCCGAGATACGGGAGCAGATCCACAAGGCCGATTAGCAGCGCATAGGTGAATGCGGAATCGACGCGAAGAATCAGCAGGCCGATCAGGACGATCACAGCCGTAATCGAGATCATGATGAACTGGGCGCGCAAATACCCGAACAGCGCTTTTTGCAAATCCCTCCAGACCTCTCCGGCGGTCTTGCGAAAGGCGGGAGGGATAAAGCCGGCGAGAAACCGGATATGGCGCTCCCAGTTTTTGCTGATAAAAAAAGCGGCCAGCAAGATGACGACCAAAATCAGCCCGAGATTGGGCAGCGAGGTCAACAGTTGAACGATCCCGCTTAGCAGTCCGCTGAGCAGGCGGGATATAGCCGAGCTGATCGTGCTTGTCGTGTTGTCGATGTTCTGATTGATCGTGTTTTCGTAATTGGGATTGTCGGCCACAAAGCGGTTGATTTCATTAATGATGTTTTGGATTCCTTCGCTTTGGCTCCATTCGACAAACCAATTCCGCCAGTTTTCGATATGCTGGTCCAATGATTCGGCCAGGCTGATCAGTTCCTTGACGAGCCGCGTGATGGCGGCGGACAGGACGACTCCGGCTCCCCCGAAATAAACGAGCAGCGCGGCGGTTACCGCGAGCCAGCGCGGCAGTTTGACGGCGTTCTGCAACCAGCGCACGAAGGGATTCATCGCATAGGCGATCAGCCAGGCGATCAGGAACGGATACATTAACGGCAGCACCCAATAAAAACCGCCGATCAGCAAAATGAGGACTAGGAGCACCCAGGTCCCGCGCAGCAGGCGTTTTCTCAACACATTATCCAAACGGCATTCCCCTTTTCGGACAGGTCCTAACTCTACCCTATTACTTAGCCTCTTTTTCTATGCCGGAAACAATTTATTCAGGAAGTTCATGAAGTCATCGAAAGAGAAAAGGTATAAAGTGATATTTATCATTGCAAAACGAAAGCGATTTCAAAAAAACATTTATCGTAGTGATAAAACAATTTGATATCCAGGATGGGGCTGTTCGGGTTCCCTTGCTTTCAAAAATCCAGTATGATGAATTTACAGGCTGAACCGAGTTACCGATGAACACGGTACCCGGCGTCATAGCCAGATATCTACTTCGTCCGGGCCTTGTTTTTGCCATGCTCTGAAAATTTTAAACTTTTAAATTGAAAATGTTTTCATTGGCTTGTTCGGCTCATATTTCGTTTTCAAAGGAGAGATGCACTATGACGGCTACCAAAGGACTGGAAGGGATTGTAGCAGCGACTTCATCCATAAGCTCGATTCACGACGGGGTTCTTGCCTATCGCGGCATTAATATCGATGACCTGGCGGAGCGGGCAACGTATGAAGAGACTGCTTATTTGCTTTGGTACGGCAAGCTGCCCACCAAAAATCAGTTGGCCAACCTGCAGAATCAACTAAGCGAATATGCGCCGGTTCCGGAAGCGGTTCTTGAGCAAATGAAGCTCTATCCGGCCAACGCGAATACGATGGCTGTGCTCCGCACCTCCGTTTCGGCCCTGGCTTTGTATGACGAGCAGGCGAATGACAACACCCGCGATTGCAATCAGATCAAAGCGATCAAACTGCAAGCTCAATTGCCTACGCTGATCGCCGCCTTTGCCCGGATTCGCGAAGGGAAAGAGCCGGTTGCTCCGCTGAAAGGCGTATCGCTGGCCCACAACTTCCTCTACATGCTGTCCGGCGAGGAGCCCGATCCGGTCGCCGTCCGTGCCTTGGATCAAGCGCTTGTTCTCCATGCGGATCATGAGCTGAACGCCTCGACCTTCTCCGCCCGGGTCACAATCGCCACGCTTTCGGATATTTACTCCGGCATTACATCCGCCATCGGCACCCTGAAGGGCCCGCTGCATGGGGGGGCCAATGAGGCGGTGATGCAGATGCTGAGCGAAATCGGCACCTTGGATCAAGTCGAGCCTTATATTCAAAGCAAGCTCGCCAACAAGGAGAAGATCATGGGCTTCGGACACCGGGTATACAAGAACGGGGATCCCCGCGCCAAACATCTGCAAAAAATGTCCCGTCAGCTGGGATTGATGAAAGGCGACACGACCCTTTACGACATTTCGGTCAAAGTGGAGGAACTCGTAACGAACCAAAAGGGGCTGAAACCGAATGTCGATTTTTATTCGGCCTCGGTTTATACGATGCTGGGCATTCCGAGAGATCTGTTCACACCGATTTTTGCGATCAGCCGCTTGTCCGGATGGACCGCGCATATTTTGGAGCAGCTTGACGACAACCGCATCATTCGTCCTCGCGCCGAATATACGGGAGCGACGAATCAGCAGTACATTCCGATCGATTTGAGATAAACGCTGGCCAACCCGGGAAACCGGGTTGCCATTGTGTTAAAATGAATAACACACGATTATAAGGAGGAAACCAAAACATGCTGCAATTGGAAAAGTTCAGCCTTCCGACCGAAGGTGAGAAAATCGTTATCGATAACGGTAAACTTCAGGTGCCGAATAACCCGATCATTCCTTTCATTGAAGGGGACGGTACCGGCCGCGACATTTGGAAAGCCTCCAAGCGGGTTCTGGACGCCGCGGTGGAGAAAGCTTACGGCGGCGCGAAAAAAATAGCCTGGTACGAAGTGTTCGCGGGGGAGAAGGCCTACAATACATACGGGGAGTGGCTGCCGGCGGATACGCTGACCGCGATTCGCGAATATATTGTGGCGATTAAAGGTCCGTTGACCACGCCGATCGGCGGCGGCATCCGTTCGCTGAACGTGGCGCTCCGCCAGGAGCTGGATCTGTACGTTTGTCTTCGTCCGGTCCGCTATTTCAATGGCGTTCCGTCACCGGTGAAACGTCCGGATCTCGTGGACATGGTTATTTTCCGCGAGAACACGGAGGATATTTACGCGGGCATCGAGTACAAAGAAGGCTCCGAAGAAGTGAAGAAAGTGCTTCAATTCCTGCAAAACGAAATGGGCGTGAAGAAAATCCGCTTCCCTGAAACCTCCGGCATCGGGATCAAGCCGGTTTCGGAAGAAGGGTCGAAGCGCCTGGTTCGCGCTGCGGTGGAATATGCGATCAAGCACGGCCGCAAGAGCGTTACGCTCGTGCACAAAGGCAATATCATGAAATTCACGGAAGGCGCCTTCAAAAACTGGGGTTATGAAGTGGCTGAAGCCGAATTCGGAGACAAGGTGTTCACTTGGGCCCAGTACGACCGGATCAAAGAAGAATCCGGAACCGAAGCGGCCAACCAGGCTCAGAAGGAAGCTCAGGACGCCGGCAAGATCATCATCAAGGACGCGATCGCGGATATCGCGCTTCAGCAAGTGTTGACGCGCCCGACGGACTTCGACGTGATCGCTACGCTGAACTTGAACGGCGACTATTTGTCCGACGCCTTGGCGGCTCAAGTCGGCGGAATCGGCATCGCGCCGGGAGCGAACATCAACTACGTTACAGGGCATGCGATTTTTGAAGCCACGCACGGCACGGCTCCGAAATATGCGGACCTTGACGTGGTGAATCCGGGCTCCGTCATTTTGTCCGGCGTAATGCTCCTCGAGCATTTGGGCTGGCAGGAAGCGGCCGACCTGATTTACAAAGGCCTGGAAACCTCGATCAACAACAAGACGGTTACCTACGACTTTGCCCGCCTGATGGAGGGTGCTAAGGAAGTGAAGTGTTCCGAGTTCGCGGATCAAGTCATTAATAACATGTAGGAGGTCTTGATCAACGTGGCGATTCGTCGTAAAAAGATTACGGTCGTCGGCGCCGGTTTTACCGGCGCGACTACCGCGCTGATGCTTGCGCAAAAAGAACTCGGTGACGTCGTTCTCCTCGATATCCCGCAGCTTGAGAATCCGACGAAGGGCAAAGCGCTCGACATGCTCGAAGCCGGCCCGGTTCAGGGATTCGACAGTAAGATCGTCGGCACGTCTTCTTACGAAGACGCCGCGGATTCCGACATCGTCATCATCACGGCCGGGATTGCCCGCAAGCCGGGGATGAGCCGCGACGATCTCGTGAATACGAACGCCGGGATCGTGCGCTCCGTTTGTGAAAACGTGAAAAAGCATTGCCCGAATTCCACGGTGATCGTCCTGAGCAACCCGGTGGACGCGATGACACATACGGCATACCGGGCGCTCGGGTTTCCGAAAAACCGCGTGATAGGTCAATCCGGCGTGCTTGACACCGCGCGGTACTGCACGTTTATCGCGCAGGAGCTGAACGTTTCGGTGGAAGACGTTCGCGGCTTCGTGCTCGGCGGCCACGGCGACGACATGGTGCCCCTCGTTCGTTATTCCAGCGTTGGAGGCATTCCGATCGAGACGCTGCTTCCACGGGAGCGCATCGAAGCGATCGTCCAACGTACGCGCGTGGGCGGCGGCGAGATTGTCGATCTGCTCGTCAACGGCAGCGCCTATTATGCGCCGGCGGCATCGCTCGTGCAAATGACGGAAGCGATACTGAAGGACAAAAAGCGGATTTTGCCGGTTATCGCTCTACTGGAGGGCGAGTATGGCTATGACGGTCTGTTCATGGGCGTACCGGTCATTTTGGGCGGAGGCGGCATCGAAAAAGTGTTTGACCTGGAGCTGACTCCCGACGAAAAGGCGGCGTTGGATAAATCCGCGGCCTCCGTGCGCAGCGTCATTTCGATGGTGCGAGGGTAAACGTGTCAGAAATGTGAATATCTGAAAATAAGGAATCCTCTCGAAACGGGAGGATTCCTTTCTTTTAATGGCAACTCTCGCTATAATAGATTGTAATAAATCTAATTGACAAAGGTGGTTGTGATATGTACGGAATCATGATGTTTCTCCACATCGTGGGTGCCTTGGCGCTGGGCTTCTACCTGGTGCTGCCGATCGTGTTCAGCAAAGTGCCCAAGCTGACGCCGGCCGCTCAGGAAGGTACCGTGTCCGCCATAAAGACTTTGAACACGTATGCGCAAATCGGCTTGGTCATTCAACTGTTGACCGGCGGATATTTGATTACCGGCGGCGGTGGCGGGTACACGAGGACCTGGATCATTGTTGTTATTGTGTTGTTCCTGGCCATCGGCGCGTTCAGCGGGATGCTGGGCAAGCCGCTCCGTCAGGCGATCGAAGGAATCCGCAACAATAAAGGCATTCAGGATGCCGGCAAGCTTCGGACCTTCAGTACGCTGCTTTGCCTCTGCGTGCTGCTGATTTCCTTCTTTATGGTGTACAGAAACATTATTTAACCCTTCTTATAAGAGTTTCCCTACATAAGGGCATGAAGAAACCATTCCAGAGCCGGGCGAAGCGGATCGCCACCCGGTAAGGAATGGTTTTTTTAACTAGCTCACGCTCGCAATGTCCTTGAACTCCTCCCCGGGGGAAATCGGGCGCGACAGCTCGTGGCAGCGAACGATTTTGTCGCCTGACCATTGGAACAAAGCGATCAGTTCCACCTGTCCGCGGGCCCCGTTGTTCTTCGTCACGTCCACTTCATATCGAACCACCGCCGTCTGCTCCTCCTCGTCAAACAGGATATCATGAAAAGGGGACACCCGGATCTGACGGGTGATTCTTTTCAGTTCGGCGATATGATCTCCGAATGCGTGCAGATCGGACGATACGCCGTCCGTAGTCTGCATATAGTTGCCGGCAAAGTAATCCGGAATCTTGTCGGTATTTAAATTCCCCACGATGTCCCGGTACATTCCCTCCAAAAATAATATTGCTTCCGATTTGTTCATTCTACTAACCTCCAAATTCAGGGATCGATTAGATCAAGTTGGACCATGCGGTGAGGAATCGGATAATCACGTCAAGTTCCTCGTTCGAGAAAGCTTTAAACAGTTTGATGTACTCCTCTTTCATACGCTCATGGATCCGGTCATGGGCTTCAGCCAGCGCATCGCCTTGTTCGGACAAGCGATAGTAAATTTCCTTCTGATTAGCGGCATGCCGAGAAGGAAGCAACAGCTGTTGCTCCACAAGCGGACGGACCGCTTTGGTTACCGCGGGTTTGGAAAGATGGAGCCGTTCGGCAAGCAAGGTGTTGTTTAATGCTTCGGGCTGTTTTTGGACCATAGAGAGAATGTGGAGCTGGGTGAGCGTCCACTTGACACCCGTGGGCGTTAATTCGGAAGCCAGCTTCTCGACCGCCGTGCTTCGCCGCTGCATCCGCTTTTCTCTTCTCATGATAAACTGCTGAACAGCTTCAAGGGCTTGATTGTGCTTATCGGTTTCCATAGGGTCGACCTCTTTCTATTTTTGTTAACCGGTTAACTATATTTTAGTTTACCAGTTAACAAAAACTTGTCAAGCACGAAAAAACGCGAGATGAAGAAAAACCCTCATCCCGCGTTTTCTATGTCTACTTATGCATATCATCCAGGTGGGCAAACATCAGCTTCAGGATGTCGAGCGCCAGTTGCTTTTCTTTCGGCGAACGCTCCATCATGATCTGCCTGACTTGATTCATAAATTGGTCATCGTTAATTTCGATGGAATCATGCAGCAAATAGTCGACGGTAACACCCAGTTGATTGGCCAGTTTAACGAGCGTTTCCAACGACAAACTGCGTTCGCCCCGCTCGATTTGCCCTATGTATGCGTCGGAAACCTCGATTTTCTCCGCGAGTTTTTCCTGGGTCAGATTCATTTTGTGGCGTTCCTGCCGAAGCCGTTTGCCTAGTGCGTCATAGTCCATATTACCCCTCCTGTATTTACCATAGTGAGATTGAGAGGCAAAGATAATAAACTGATAGTTTTGTTTCTGTTTACTGAAAGCATGAATTGGAGTATTATGGTACTTGGAATCGGATAAATCAAGTAGGTTATCCTGATTTTGGGTTTATTTATTATGCTGCTAAGGAGAATTTTTTATGTCTTCCCAACCTATGGTTTCTATCATTATGACGGTAAAAAACAACGGGATCGACCTGTTCATGGCCATGGAGTCTTTAAAGGTTTCGCAAACTTCCATCCCATACGAGTTGATCCTGGTCAATGAGGGATCGGTCGACGGATGCTGCGATTTTTTGATGAATTATCATTTTCCCCGGCCGTTTCGCCTGTTAAAAGGTCAAACCGGAGTCCCTTCGCGGAACTTGGGAGCGGCCCACGCCTTCGGAACTTATCTGATCTTTTGTACGCCGCGGTTGTATTTTGAAGATCATTGGATGGAAGCTCTGCTGGCCCCTATTTTGGAGGGGGAGGCGGAAGCGGTGTCTCCGCGGATGGAGATTCACGAATCCTCCCGTTTCGCCCCCGAGCTCCGCTACGATGGGGAGCTGCTTCGCAGTATGGAGCAATACCCTTGGAGAACCGAAGACGAAGCGCTAGCCTGGCTTTCTCCGGAATGCTTTGCGATTTCGCGGGAGAAATTTAAGGAGATCGGCGGAGTGGAGGAAGGATTCATCGGTAAAGGGCTGGAAACCTCCGAGCTTTCGCTGCGAACCTGGCTTTTGGGAGGTCGCTGCCGACTGGTCTCGGAAACGGCGCTTATGATCGTTTACAGGCAGAATTTCCCCATCGATGACCGTGCTCTACAATGGGGGAGCGATTTGCTCAGGCTCGCCGAGCTGCATTTCCGGGAGGACCGGATTACGGCCTGCCGGGATTTGGTGGCCCGCGTGTTCGGTGCGGAAGCTATGAAGCAGTCGGAGGAGATCGCCCGCACGGCCGCTTTTTCCAGAGATAAATATGAGACCCGGCGCCTTCGGGACGACTCCTGGTTTTTCGGCCATTTCGGGATCCCGGTTTAAGCGATTTCCTGTTTGGTCCCGTCCCTTCGGTGGTAAGTTAGTTCTGGATGCAACAATACCTTCACGTCGAGTTGTCTCTCACCGATTAAGGAGTTCGGCATAAGCTTCGGCGTGTAGGCCTATCCTAGAAAGGGAAACCAGGACTACTATTGACGGAAGGAGAATGAACCATGTCAGGAAACGGGCAATCCAAGCAAACGATGCCTCCGCAGCACCAGGATCAACAGCCGGGTATCGAATCGGACATGCATCCCCGCCCCGAGTATGAGGGGACTTATTTGGCGGCTGGCAAGCTGCGCGGCAAGGTGGCTCTCATTACCGGAGGAGACAGCGGGATCGGTCGCGCGGTAGCGCTCGCGTATGCGAAAGAGGGCGCCGATCTGGCCATCGTATATTTGAACGAACATGACGACGCCAACCACACAAAGGCGGAAATCGAGCGGGAAGGCCGCAAATGCGTGCTGATTCCGGGGGATGTGGGCGATGAGAACTTCGCCAAGCAGGCGGTCAAACAAACGGTCGACGCCCTCGGCGGTCTGGATATTCTGGTCAATAACGCCGCGGAACAGCATCCTCAGCAGCAAATCGAGGATATTACGACCGAGCAGTTGGAGCGGACGTTCCGGACGAATATTTTCTCGATGTTCCATTTTGTGAAAGCGGCGATGCCGCACTTGAAGAAAGGCAGTGCGATTATCAATACGGCATCGGTCACCGCATATAAAGGAAATCCGACGCTGATCGATTACTCTTCCACAAAAGGGGCGATCGTCAGCTTCACGCGCGCCCTTTCGATGAACATCGTCGGGAAGAAAGGAATTCGCGTCAACGCGGTCGCGCCGGGACCGATCTGGACGCCGCTTATTCCGTCGACCTTCGACGCCAAGCAGGTGTCCGAGTTCGGCGGCAATGTCCCGATGCAGCGTCCGGGCCAGCCGGAAGAATTGGCCGGGGCTTATGTGTACCTCGCCTCCGACGATTCTTCCTATATGAGTGGTCAAGTCCTGCATATCAACGGCGGCGAAATCGTCAACGGATAAAAGGATAATTGAATAAAATCCTGAAAATAGAGGCGTCCCTTCGTTCGTGACAAAGAACGAAGGGACGCCTTTTTTGAACTGTTTCCTCTCTCAGCTACTCCACCGGACGGGTGGCCTCATCGGACAGTTCGTCCAGGGTCATTTCAAAGCTCGGCGCAAACTCTCTTAAGAAATAGTCGATTTCCGGCAGGCGCATGTGCTCCAGCTTGGTAAGGAGCTGTTGTTTGGCCACCGCAAATTCGCGGTTACCGGCCGCCATCTCCCAGGCGCATTTCAAATAAGCGTCAAGGGTGTCGGCCGCCTTCACCATTTTCATCAGCTCGGCGTCCCCATCGGGGCCTGCATGAGTCGATGGCGATACTAAAGGTGCATATACGGTTTGCAGTGGAGGAGGCACCATGGAGAGCAGCCGTTCGGCGGCGATTCCCTCCATTTCACGGAAGCTTGCCAGGAGCTTGGGATTATGGTGCTTGACGGGCGTCGGGATATCCCCGGTAAACACCTCGGTGGCATCGTGAAACAAAGCGAGCGTGGCGGCCCGTTCGGCGTTCAATCGGCGCCCTGTCAGGCTGTTGCCGATTTCGCATAACAAATGGGCGAGCAGCGCGACATGAAAGGAATGCTCCGCGACGTTTTCGGCAGCGGTGCTCCGCATCAGACTCCAACGCTGAATGGAGCGGAGACGATACATATAAGCAGAAAAATGGTGGCTCATCCGTGAGAAACCTCTCTTTTTGATATGATGAATTTGAAGATATTTTCAACCTCGGGGAAAGTACTATGTTATTATAAAGCTATCGAGAAATACAGGACAAGAGAGGGGAAGATCGGATCATGCACCAGTTTGAAGAGAGCGTATATCAATTGATTGTGGAAACGTCAACAAACTTGCCCGGCGATGTCCGCAGGGCGGTGAACCGGGGGCGGGCCATGGAGAACCAGGCGACGCGTGCGGGACTCGCGCTGTCGACGATCACACGGAACATTCAAATGGCCGAGGAGCAAATTTCCCCGATCTGCCAGGATACCGGAATGCCGACGTTTATCGTCCATACCCCGGTGGGGACGAACCAGATCGAAATGAAGAAAGCGATCCGGGCGGCGATTCAGCGGGCGACGAAAGACGGCAAGCTGCGGCCGAATTCGGTGGACTCTTTGACGGGCGAGAACAGCGGCGACAACCTCGGCCCGGGGACGCCGGTGATTCATTTTGAACAGTGGGAGCAGGATTACATCGATCTCCGTCTGATTCTAAAAGGGGGCGGCTGCGAGAACAAGAATATCCAGTACAGCCTGCCTGCGGAGCTGGAGGGGCTTGGACGCGCCGGCCGCGATTTGGACGGCATCCGCAAATGCATCCTGCACGCGATTTATCAGGCGCAGGGACAAGGCTGCAGCGCGGGGTTTATCGGCGTCGGCATCGGCGGAGACCGGACAACCGGCTACGAGTTGGCCAAACAACAGTTATTCCGCGAGGTGGACGACGTCAACCCCGTTCCCGAGCTCGACCAACTGGAGCGATACATTATGGAAGCCGGGAACCAGCTCGGCATCGGCACGATGGGGTTTGGCGGCGAAGTTACGTTACTCGGCTGCAAAATCGGAGCCGCCAACCGGCTGCCGGCGAGCTTCTTCGTGTCGGTCGCCTATAACTGCTGGGCGTTCCGGCGTCAAGGCGTCAAGCTGAACCCGTCCACGGGAGAGATCCAGGGTTGGATTTATCCGTCGGGCAGCGAGGTCCAAGTCGGCGATTCCCTCGAAGAACCGGCCCGGGAGGCCGCGGCCACGACGCCCACCGCCGGTCAAACGGATGGCTCGAACGGTGCCTCCCAGCCCGGACAAGGCCGCGAAGTCGTTCTGCGTACGCCGATCTCCGAGGAACAAATCCGCGACCTTCGTGTCGGCGATGTCGTCATCATCCAGGGCGAGATGCACACGGGACGGGATGCGCTGCATAAATACCTGATGGACCATGATGCACCGGTCGACTTGAACGGGGCGGTCATTTATCACTGTGGCCCAGTCATGCTGAAGGACGGGGACGAGTGGCATGTCAAGGCCGCGGGGCCGACGACCAGCATCCGCGAGGAACCTTATCAAGGCGATATCATCAAGAAATTCGGCATCCGTGCGGTCATCGGCAAGGGGGGCATGGGGCCGAAAACGTTGGCTGCCCTTCAGGATCATGGGGCCGTCTATTTGAATGCCATCGGCGGAGCGGCGCAGTACTATGCGGAATGTATCAAAAAGGTCAACGGCGTCGATTTCATGGAGTTCGGCATTCCCGAGGCGATGTGGCATCTGGAGGTGGACGGCTTTGCGGCGATCGTGACGATGGATTCCCATGGCGACAGCCTGCATGCCGGTGTGGAGAAGGCTTCTCTGGAAAAGCTGTCTACTTTTAAAGAAACGGTGTTTAAATAAAGATGAAAACCTTTCGCACGAGGCTTACCTTGATTTTAATGAGCCTGGTCGGCGTCTCGATGTTGGCCGCCGGCCTGACGATGGCTCAGGTTTTTAAAGATTCCCACATCCGTGCGCTAGAGGAAAATATGGCACGGGAAATCAATTTGCTGGAGAGCACGTTCGCTTTCATTCCTCCCGATCGCCCGGATGCCGTCGATTATTACACGGACCGGGCGCGGGAGCTTGACCGGTTGACGGATTCCCGGGTGACGTTCGTCACCCTTGACGGAAAGGTCATCGGGGATTCGGAAATGCTTCCCGGGGAGATGGACAACCACGCCGAACGCCAGGAAATCCGGTCTGCCGCCGGAGAGGCCGTCGGCAGCGCAATCCGGTACAGCGAAACGATCGGCCAGGATATGCTGTATGTCGCGCACCGGGTCAAATCCGACCGGGGGTTTGAAGGCTATATCCGGCTCTCGATGAGCCTCGAAGCCGTAGGGAAAGAAATGACTAAAGGCTGGTATTTGATGGCGGGCGGGCTGCTTCTGTTGTTTATCGCGGCCGCCCTCGTCAGCTACCGCGTCGCGTCCGGGCTTACGAAGCCTCTGGAGCATATCACCCGGGTGGCGAACCGGATTTCGCGGCTCGATTACGACGCCCGGGTAAATTTGGACCGCAAGGATGAAATCGGCCAGCTGGGCCATGCGATCAACGGAATGGCCGACAGCCTGCAGCAGCAGCTTAAAGTAATCCACGATAACGAGGATCTGATGCAGAGCGTCCTCGCCAACATGACCGGCGGCATTCTTATGGTGGATACGTCCGGGAATATCGCGCTCATCAACCGCGAGGCGGAGCGGATTCTTCATTTGCGGAGCGACCAGGTTTTAGGGAAGTCGTATCAGGAGCTGAAACGGAATTACGAGTTCATGAAGTTTGTGGAAGAGGGGATCACCCGCAAGGAGTTTTTGCGGGAGGAGCGGAATTTGTATTCGCCCGAAGAACGGATCGTGCAGTTTGACGGTGTCCCCATGTTTGAGGATGACGGGAGCTATCGGGGGATGCTGTTCCTTCTCCAGGATGTTACCGATATCCGCCGGCTGGAGGTCATGCGCAGCGAATTCGTGGCCAATGTGTCCCATGAACTGAAGACGCCGATTGCCGCGGTGAAGGGATTCGCGGAGACCTTGCTGGCCGGAGGCGTGAAGGACGAGGATACGAAGCGCTCCTTCCTGCAGATCATCCTGGATGAAGGCGAACGGTTGAACCGCCTGATCGGCGATATTTTGGAATTGTCGAAGATCGAATCGAAACGGGTACCGCTGGAATATGCTCCGGTACATCTGAAGGAGCTGTTTGACAGCATTTTTGAAATGCTTGATCCGGCGGCCCGCAAGAAATCGATCGTGCTGCTCCAAGGGGTTCCCGAGCATTTGTTTATTGAAGGGGACGAGGATCGGCTCCGGCAAATTTTTATGAACCTGTTGTCCAACGCGATCAGCTATACGCTGGAGGGCGGTCGGGTTAAAGTGGAGGCGGAGGTGCTCGGCGACGGGGACGAAGCGGAAAAAGTTCGAATTACGGTAACGGATACGGGGATCGGCATTCCGAAAAAAGATCTGCCCCGGATCTTCGAACGTTTCTACCGGGTGGATAAGGCGCGTTCCCGCAGTTCCGGCGGTACGGGGCTCGGGCTTTCCATCGTCAAGCACTTGACGGAGCTGCACCGGGGCACGATTCGGGTCGAGAGCAAAGTCGGTGAAGGGTCCTCCTTCATCGTCGAGCTGCCGTTTATGCAGTATCATGATGCAGAAAGTTAAACTTGCTTTTTCCGTATTTTTATATTTTTACACCCCGTTAACATATCCATGTTATGCTTGGCTTGTTTAAGGGCTTGAAATGGGATCGATCTGCAACTACTGGAGAAAATGGGGGTTACTATGACGCAGCGATTGTTGGTAATAGAAGATGAGCCGACGCTTTCGAGACTGCTGTCTTACAATTTGACCAGCGAGGGGTACGAAGTCGTGGTGGCCGAACATGGTCAAACCGGTTTCGATACGGCGATGCAGCAGGATTTTGACCTCATCTTGCTGGATCTGATGCTTCCCGGAATGAACGGGTTTGAGATCATGTCCAAGCTGCGTGGAGAGGGCATCAAGACGCCGATTATTATTTTAACGGCCAAAAATGCGGAGCAAGAGGTAGTTGAAGGACTGAAATCGGGGGCCGACGACTATATTACCAAACCGTTCGGCGTGGCCGAATTGTTAGCTCGGGTGGCTGCCGTGCTTCGCCGTTCCAACGGGCAGGAAGAACGCGAGCCGGCGGCGGCGGCGTCCGATGAGGCACAGATTTCTCTCGGGGCGCTGACGGTGTATCCGGAGAAATACGAGGTAACGCTGAATGGGGAACAGATCACGTTAAGGCCGAAGGAATTTGAGGTGCTCCTTTACCTCGCCCGGAAGCCCGGGGTTGTCATGACGCGCGACGACCTGATGAATGCGGTGTGGGGATTCGACTATATCGGCGGCCAGCGGACGGTGGATGTCCATGTCAGCTCGCTGCGCAAAAAGCTGGAACTCGACCCGGGTTCGGTTCATATCGATTCGATCCGCGGGGTTGGCTATAAACTTGTCGTGAACAAGAAGAAATCGGTCCATCATTGATTTTTCGATGATGGACTTTTGTTATGTTATAGCAAAAACACCTGATGGGCTCGTTATCATAGGAGTGTTCAAGCTGCTATGTATAACGAAAGGAAAGGTGGCTTAATGGCTAATCGAAGTCATATGTCACATCCAAAGAGGCGCCTAGTGTGCTTGCTTCCAAGCTTCCAACTCCAAAAAGATGCAGATCTGCAGGTATTTAGGGTCGATCCCCGAGGGGATGCGAAAAAAGATGCAAATCTGCAGGTATTTCCAGCGATTTTAGAGAAACGGGCCGGTTTCGTCGAAAATTCCTGCAGAATTGCAGGAATTTTGAAATTTTTGGCCCCGAACAAGAAAAAAACATGCAGATATGCAGGAATTCTATGTTATCAAGGTTGTCTGACGGGGGTCATGATTCTGAAATTCCGAACTTCTGAAATTTTTACAAAACAATGAATATTAGTCTATTTTACATAGGTCTATCGTCCTGTGAATATTCCCGTAACAATATTGCACTATCATTTCTGACATACCCCTGTTGGATATAGGGACAAGGAGTGGTAGGAGATGAGCAATCAGGCAGTTCTGGAACTACAGCGGGAAACCGGCACAGCGACGAGGGAATATTGCCGGCGCGTTCCGGTGATCGGACCGCGGGAATTATGCCGGGAGGTGCTGCAGATGTTTCAAAAGCAGGCCGAAATCCCGTGCATCGTCATTTCCGACGAACATCATTCCCCGGTCGGATTAATTATTCGGGATACGTTTTATCGCCATCTGGCCGGCCGCTTCGCCGCTGACCTGTTTTATGAACGGCCCGCCTTGGAATTTTCCGAGCGTTCCCCGCTGCGCTGCGAGCTGTCCGTCCCGGCGCACGAATTGCTGGATGCGGCGCTTGGCCGTAAGGGCCATCATTTTTACGATTGTCTGATCATAACGGAGCGGGGAAGGTTCTTCGGCATTATGACCGTCCAGGACCTTATGATGCTGTCGCGGAATTTGCAGCGGGAGGCGGAAGAAGCGAGGAGGATCGTCGTATCACAGAGCGCAAACCGCGTGCTGGAGATCGAAATGGCGGCGGGACAGGCGTCCGAAGCCGCCAAGCGCAGCCTCAAGGAGTCCGAGCGGATGACGGAGCTGGCGAACGCGGGAAAGCTGGAGCTGGAAGAGGTGAAGGCGATGTTTGCCCGCGTCGCCGAGTTGACGCGCTCGCAGGAAAGCCAGGTGACCGAGCTGGCCGCCCGTGCGGGGGAAATCTCGCAAATCGCGGCCCGGATTCGCGAGCTCGCGGACCAGAGCGGGATGCTGGCGATGAACGCGACGATCGAAGCCGCGCATGCGGGGGAGCATGGACGCGGATTCGCGGTCGTGGCGAACGAGGTCCGCAAGCTGGCCTTTCAAACCAAGAAGCTGTCGGGCGAAATCGGCGCGACGTTGGAGCTGGTGGGGAGCCTGGTGGGGCAAACCGCGGACACCGCCGTTTCGACGACCAGAGAGATGGAAGAAAGCCAGGGGCGGGTGAACAAGGCGGAGCTTACGTTTTCCCAACTCGTCGAGTCGGCCCGCCAGACCGAGAAGCGGGGAAAAGAAGTCGCCCATTCCGCCGAAACCGCGGTGCGGACGACCGGGCTAGTCAGAGAAGAATTAGCGAAGCTCGTCGAGGCTGATGAAGCGTGAATTTTAACACAGCGTTTACAAATGAGCTTATCCCCTTTTACATATATGAGGTAAAATCGACATGTACCCATTTACCTAAGCATCAGCACGGGCTCGCCAAGCGTGAGGTCCGTGCTTCGTATTGAGAATACATTTCTACAGAGTGGGAGAAATGACATGACCTCGATTATTCATATTGAAAAACTGAACCTTTACTATGATCAGTTCCACGCTTTAAAAGAAGTATCTCTCGACATTCCGGAGAAGGCGATCACCGCTTTTATCGGTCCTTCCGGTTGCGGAAAATCGACGCTGCTTCGGACGTTAAACCGGATGAATGATATGATTCCGGCCACGAGAATCGAAGGCTCCGTGAAAATCGCAGGGACGGAAATCTACGGAGAGGATGTCCAGGTGGAGACACTTCGGAAGCAGGTAGGGATGGTGTTTCAGCAGCCGAATCCTTTTCCGAAATCGATCTATGATAATGTGGCTTACGGGCCAAGACTACATGGGATGAAAAATAAAGCCCAGCTTGACGAGATCGTCGAGCAGAGTTTGCGCCAGGCGGTTTTGTGGGATGAAGTGAAGGACTTCCTGAAACGCTCCGCACTTAGTCTATCCGGCGGCCAGCAGCAGAGGCTTTGTATTGCCCGGGCAATAGCCGTCCAGCCGCAAATATTGCTGATGGACGAAGCGACATCGGCCTTGGATCCGATTTCGACGCTCAAGATCGAAGAACTGGTGCAGGAATTAAAATCCAGGTATACCATCGTAATGGTGACGCATAACATGCATCAGGCAGCGCGGATTTCCGACCGTACGGTCTTCTTCCTCAACGGGGAGATCGTGGAGGCCGACGATACGCGCACACTCTTTTCCACCCCGCGGGATTCCCGTACTGAAGACTATATTTCCGGCCGTTTCGGTTAACAGAAGGAGGCAACCCGAGATGATACAAAGAAAAGAATTCGACCAGAACCTGGAGGACCTGAGACAACTGCTCAGAAAGATGGGCGAGCACGTGGAACACGCCCTTAGCGAGGCCATCTCGGCGCTTAAGGCGCTGGATACAGATCTGTCCAAAAAAATCGTGGAGCGCGATGTGATTCTTAACGAAATGGAAGAACAGGTGATGGACCTCGGCTCCCGTCTTATCGTCACCCAGCAGCCGGTAGCGAAGGATTTGCGCCGGATTATCGTCGCTTTTAAAATTTCCAGCGACCTGGAACGGATGGGGGATCTGGCGATCGATATCGCCAAGGTTACGATCCGTCTGGAAGGCCAAACCCTGATCAAACCGCTGGTGGACATTCCGAAGATGGCCGAACTGGTTATCGCGATGGTGCGGGAATCGCTGCAATCCTATCTCGACGAAAACACCGACCTGGCTTACAAGATGGCGAAGGACGACGATGAAGTCGATCATTTATACAGCCAAATCATCCGGGACCTGTATTCCCATATGACGGAGCATCCCGACACGCTGCAGCAAGCGATGCTGTTGACATTGGTAGGCCGTTATATCGAGCGGATTGCCGACCATGCCACCAATATCGGGGAGAGTACCGTATATCTGGTTACGGGTCACCGGCCGGACTTAAATCAATAAATGATTTCAAGAGCAGTGCAAGTAAAGGGAGTTTCTCCGGCTATTGTCGGAGGCTCCTTTTTTTGCTTTTGCTTTTTTATATAAGGGGCGCATGTGTTAGAATAGGTAGAGGATTAAGCTGAAGGACGAGGTGTCATATGGAAAAATTGATGCTAATTGACGGCAACAGCATTATTTATCGCGCTTTTTTTGCGATGCCGCCGCTGACCAATTCCAGCGGATTGCACACGAACGCCGTTTATGGATTTACGAATATGCTGCTGCGTATCATCCAGGAGGAAAAGCCGACCCATATCCTGGTTGCTTTTGACGCGGGCAAAGAGACATTTCGTCATGAAGGCTATCAGGAATATAAAGGAGGCCGGGAAAAGACGCCTTCCGAGCTGTCGGAACAATTTCCGCTGATGCGGGAATTGCTGGAGAGCTTCGGGATTTCCTGGTTTGAGCTGCCCGGCTACGAGGCGGACGATATCATCGGCACGATCAGCAAGCAAGGGGAAGAATCGGGCCGTGAGGTGCTGGTTGTGACCGGGGATAAAGATATGCTGCAGGTCGTCAGCGATAAAGTTACGGTGGCGCTGACGCGGAAAGGGATCAGTGAGGTGGAACCTTACGGTCCGAAGGAGATCGAAGAGAAGTACGGGTTGACCCCGCAGCAGATCATCGACTTGAAAGGGTTGATGGGCGATGCTTCGGACAACATTCCGGGGGTTCCCGGCATCGGGGAGAAAACGGCGCTGAAGCTGCTGCATCAATTCGGCTCCGTAGAGGAAGTTTTGTCCCGTACGGATGAGCTGAAGGGGAAGATGAAGGAAAATTTGGTCAACCATGCCGAGGATGCAAGAATGAGCAAACGGTTGGCGACGATTTTCCGCGAGGTCCCGGTCGAACGGACTTGGGACGATATGGTATTTAACGGGCTCCGGGAGGAGACGGCGGTGCCGATGCTGCGCAAGCTGGAGTTCAAATCGCTGCTGGAACGGCTGGATTTGGGCGGTGACACCGCCGGGGCGGGAGCTTCTGCGGAACCGGAGCAAGAGGTCAACGTCACGATCGTGGATGCCGGAAACTTACCGGAACTGGTGGAGGCACTGCCCGGGATCGAAGCCATGCATGTGGAATCCGCCGGCGAGAATCCGCATCATTCCACTGTTATGGGCATGGTGCTATCGACGGCGGACCGTCAATTCTACATTTCCCCCGAGTTTTTGAAGAGCGGGGAGGCGGAGCCCGTTCTTGCCTGGTTGTCCGATCCAACCATTAAAAAACGCGGGTATGATCTTCATCGCACTGATCTGGCCCTTCACTGGCAGGATATCCCGTTCGCCGGGGCGGATTTCGATATCCAGCTCGCCGCGTACTTGCTGGATCCGACGGAAGGCGATCAGACGCTGAGCGCCTTGGCCGCCAAATACGGACTGTCCTTCCTCGCTTCGGATGAGGAGGTATACGGCAAGGGAGCCAAGTTCAAAGTCCCGGATGAGGAAACGCTCAGCCGCCATCTGGCCCGCAAATGCGGGGCGATTGCGAAGATCGTTCCGATCCAGCAGGCCGAGCTTGAGAAGAACGAGATGAACCGGCTTTTCTATGAGCTGGAGATGCCGTTATCCCGGATCTTGGCGGATATGGAGAAGCAGGGGGTTGCGGTCAACCGGGATGCCCTGATCGAGCTCGGCAAAGAGTTCGAGGCTCAGATCAACAAGCTTGTCTCCCAAATTTACGAGATCGCCGGTCAGGAATTCAACCTGAACTCCCCTAAACAATTGGGCGAAATCCTGTTCGATAAACTTGGTCTTCCCGTGATCAAGAAGACGAAAACGGGGTATTCCACCGATGCGGAAGTGCTGGAGAAGCTGGCTCCTTATCATGAGATCGTTCAGTATATTTTGGAGTACCGCCAGTTGGCCAAGCTGCAGTCGACCTACGTTGAAGGACTGCTGAAGGAAATTAACGTCAAGACCGGAAAAGTGCACACCTATTTCCGCCAGACGGTAGCGGCCACGGGCCGGCTGAGCAGCCAGTTCCCGAACCTGCAGAACATCCCGATCCGCCTTGAAGAAGGTCGAAAAATCCGCAAGGTTTTCGTACCGTCGGAAGAAGGCTGGCTGATTCTGGGGGCCGACTATTCGCAAATCGAGCTTCGCGTGCTTGCGCATATATCGGACGATCCGGGCCTGAAGGAAGCGTTTCTGCACGACATGGACATCCATACGAAGACCGCGATGGACGTCTTCGGCGTGCCCGCCGATCAGGTGGATGCCAATATGCGCCGTTCCGCCAAGGCGGTAAACTTCGGTATCGTCTACGGGATCAGCGATTACGGGCTTTCGCAGAACTTGAACATCACGCGGAAGGAAGCGGCTCGTTTTATCGACCAGTATTTCGACGCTTTCGAGGGCGTTCGGCGCTACATGGACAACATCGTCCGCGACGCGAAGCGGGACGGCTATGTTAAAACGCTGTTGGAACGCAGGCGTTATCTTCCGGAGATTAACGCGTCCAATTTCAACCTGCGTTCCTTCGCCGAGAGAACGGCGATGAATACGCCGATTCAAGGCACCGCCGCCGACATCATCAAGCTGGCCATGGTGCTGATGGACGAGGCGCTTCGAAGCCGCGGGCTGCGCAGCCGCATGCTGCTGCAGGTGCATGACGAACTTGTCTTTGAAGTTCCGCCGGAGGAACTCGACATCATGACCAAGCTGGTTCCGGAAACGATGGAGAAAGCGCTGGACCTGTCCGTGCCTTTGAAGGCCGAGGTCAGCAGCGGTACGAACTGGTACGAGGCCAAGTAATTTTGCTGGGACGGGAATTCGGCGCTACGGCCATTCCCGGGAAGCTGTACTATAACATCGAGGTGAAATGACAATGCCGGAATTACCGGAAGTGGAGACGGTCCGAAGAACGCTGACCGGACTCATTGTCGGCAAAACCATCCAATCCGTCCGTGTGCTGCTGCCGCGGATTATCCAGCGCCCGGACGATATCCGGCGCTTTGAGCTGGAGCTGGCGGGGCACCGCATCCTGGATGTGGGCCGCCGGGGGAAATTTTTACGGATCATTATGGACGGGCTGGTGCTGGTCTCCCATCTGAGGATGGAAGGCCGGTACGGCCTTTATGACGGCGGCGATCCGCTGGAAAAGCATACGCACGTCATATTTCATTTTACGGACGGCACGGAATTGCGTTATAAAGATGTACGCCAATTTGGGACGATGCATCTTTTTTTGCCGGGCGAGGAATTTAGCCACAAGCCGTTGGCCAAACTGGGTTTGGAACCGTTGGACGAAGCTTTTACCGAAGAGGCGTTCCGGAAGGCGATTTCGAGACGGACTACGAAGATTAAGCCGGCTCTGCTGAACCAGGAATACGTGGTCGGGCTGGGGAATATTTATGTGGATGAAGCCCTATTTCGCGCGGGCATTCACCCGGAGCGCCCGGCCAACCGGCTCGGCGACGCCGAACTGACCCGTTTGTACGAGGCGATATTGGACACGCTAACGGAAGCGGTAGAGGCCGGCGGTTCATCGATCAAATCTTATGTGAACGGGCAGGGCGAAATGGGCATGTTCCAGCATTCGCTGCGGATCTACGGCCGGCAGGGAGAGCCTTGCGTAAACTGCGGACAAGCCGTGGAGAAGACGGTTGTCGGAGGGCGCGGCACCCACTTTTGCCCGCACTGCCAGCCGCCGTACACGGAAGAATCGGTCGTCGGAAAGGGAAGCGTTCAAGCAAAGCCGAAGGGGAGAACTAAAGCGGCAGCGCAAGCGAAAGGTTCCGCTTCGGCTCGGGCTCATACCGGAAATGGAGTGAGAGGATGAATATCGGATTAACCGGAGGCATCGCAACCGGAAAAAGCACCGTATCGCAAATGTTGGTTGGGCGCGGTGCGGCATTGATTGATGCCGATGTCATCGCCAGAGAGATCATGGAACCCGGCCATCCCGTGTTGGCTGAGGTGGTGAAGAGATTCGGAAGAGAGATTCTGCTTCCGGACGGGCGCCTTGACCGCAAGAAGCTCGGTGCGATCGTTTTTTCCGATTCCAGGAAGCGCAAGACGCTGGAAGCGATCACGCACCCGGCTATTCGCGCCGAGATGAAGGAACGGATGGCGGCAATCGAAGCGGCGGAGCCGCGAAGGCTGGTTGTGGCGGATATTCCGCTTCTTTTTGAGTCGGGTCTGGAAGGGTTGTATGAAGAGATCATGGTCGTCTACGTGCCGCGGCCGATTCAATTGGAGCGTTTGGTGCTCCGGGATCGGCTGACTTTGGAGCAAGCGGAGGCCAGGCTTCAAGCCCAGATGGATATCGAGGTAAAAAGGGAGAGGGCGGATGTGTTGATCGATAACAGTCGTGGCATGGAAGAGACGAAACGTCAAGTTGACGCCTTTTGGCGGAATAAGGGACTGGCATGAGTTGGCTTCGTAAAAAAAGAGTGCTGCTTTTGTTGCTTTTGGGCTTTATCCTGATCTTATTCTTCAACTCGGCATGGCTGTCGTTTTTTTATCCTATCCCTTATAAAGAGGAAATTCGCCATCATGCTCGCAGCAACGGTCTGGACCCGCTGATGGTGGCCGCGATCATCAAAGTGGAAACGAATTATAAGCCGGGCTCGGAATCCAAAAAAGGGGCGCTCGGCATCATGCAAATCATGCCGGATACGGCGAAATGGGTCATCCAGAAGGCCAAGCTGGAGGATGTCCCGCTGGATCGGGTAAAAGAGGAAACGGAGACCAATATCCGTATCGGAACCTGGTATCTGAAATCGCTCTCCGACCAGTTTGACGGAAATATGATTGCGGTTATCGCGGCATACAATGCGGGGCCCACCAACGTGAAGAACTGGCTTCGCAGCGGACGGTGGGACGGGCGGCTGGAGAGCGCGAAGGATATTCCTTTCGGCGAAACGCGGCATTATGTACAGCGGGTTTCCCATTACTATAAACAGTATTCAAGTATATATGAGAATTTCTGATGCAAAAAGAAGCATGGGCAGCTAACAGGCTGCCCACCCTTCCTGTCGATCGGTTACTATTATCTGAATTGACCTGCCAGCGTTTGCTCGGCCAGGGTCACCAAACGTTTAGTGATGAAACCACCGATCGAACCGTTCTCATAAGAAGTCAGGTTACCAGCATATCCGTCTTGTGGGAAAGAGATGCCAAGCTCTTGAGCGACTTCATATTTCATTTGTTCCAGCGCTCCGGAAGCTTGTCTAACCACCAGGTCATTCGAAGAATTGTTGTTTTGGGCCATGATGTTCACCTCCTTGTGGTTGGTAACAGTATTATGCTCGGGAGTCGGCCGCTTCATTACCTATTTTTAAAGTTATTTATTGGAATTAAGAAAAAAAGCCGATTCATAGTTCAATTTAGACGGATATAGAGTTAGGTCGGGTAGGAAAGGAGGGAGATTCTTTGAAGTGTCCCTATTGTGATTATTTAGGCACGAAAGTGCTGGATTCCAGACCGGCGAACGAGAACCGTTCCATTCGCCGCAGACGTGAATGCGAAAAGTGCAGCCGCCGTTTCACGACCTTCGAAATGGTTGAAGAAATGCCGCTGATCGTGATTAAGAAGGACGGCAGTCGGGAAGAATTCAGCAGGGAGAAGCTGCTGCGCGGTTTGATTCGCGCTTGTGAGAAAAGACCGGTTTCCGTGGAGCAATTGGAGTCCATTGTATCCGAAGCGGAGCGGTCTCTTCGGCAATCGGCAAATGCGGAAGTGGAAAGTCGCCAGATCGGCGAACTGGTTATGGAACAACTGTATCCGGTCGATGAGGTCGCTTACGTTCGGTTCGCGTCGGTTTATCGACAATTCAAGGATATCAATATGTTTATGAAAGAACTTAAGGGTCTTTTATCGAAAACGACCGGAGAAGACCAATGACTATCGGGTATATTCTTTACAAGGAGTGAGGAATGGATGAAGGCGAATCGGCTTATCGGACCGGCTTGCGGCTTTCTGGGAGGCACGACTTTCGGCAGCGGCCTCGCTTTTTTGCTGGGATGGATGTCTTATCCCGTCATCGCCTCCGTTTCCTTTTTCGGTTTGTCCGGAGCGGTTCTGGGAGCCCTAGCTGTAAAGATTGTACGAAAACAGGCGGACTAAAACTTCAGTTCGCGCATATAACATGGATAAACGTTTGTCCGGAGATTTTTCTGGGCAGGCGTTTTTTTTATTGTTTATTTTTTACACTGCGTTAACAAAACGAATACATGGCTTTGATGTTTGCTACTTATAATCAAGTTGTACAAACAAATGAGGGGGAAACTTGAACAATGAAAAAGAGCTTGATCTTGGTAATGACTTTGGTTTTAAGTTTCGCCTTGGCTGCTTGCGGTCAAGGGAACAAGACGAATAATGCAGGCGGCGGAACTAACGCAGGAACAACGAATTCCGCAACCGGAGATACAGGCGCTGCTGGCGGCGGCGAAACGAGTACTTCCGAGCTTTCCGGTTCGATTCTGGCTGTTGGCTCCTCGGCGCTTCAACCGTTGGTGGACCAAGCCTCCAAGAAATTCATGGAGAAAAATCCGAAAGTTTCGATTCAAGTTCAAGGCGGTGGCAGCGGAACCGGTTTGACCCAAGTATCCGGCGGTCAAGCGGACATCGGCAACTCCGATGTATTCGCTGAAGAGAAACTGGACGCAGCGGCTGCAAAAGAACTGGTTGACCATCAAGTAGCTGTCGTGGGTATGGCGGCTGTGGTAAATCCGGAAGTGACTGTCGATAGTCTGACGAAAGATCAATTGGTCCAAATCTTTACCGGTAAAGTCACCAACTGGAAAGACGTAGGCGGTCCGGATCAAAAGATCCAAATCGTCAACAGACCGTCCAGCTCCGGTACGCGCGCTACGTTTGAAAAATATGCGCTCGGCACGAAAACCGAAGACCTTCCAGGCGCCATTCAAGAGGATTCCTCGGGTACGGTTCATAAGCTTGTAAGCGAAACGCCTGGCGCGATCGGTTACCTGGCTCTTTCTTACCTGGACGATAAAGTGAAAACTTTGAAATATGACGGCGTAGAAGCAACGGAAGAAAATGTAGCCAACGGCACTTATCCGGTATGGGCATACGAGCACATGTACACGAAAGGCGAGCCGAATGAAGTGGCAAAGGCGTTCCTTGACTACATGGTATCCGATGAAGTGCAAAACGCGGATGTCGTAGAGCTTGGTTACATTCCGGCCAGCAAAATGCAGGTGAAGCGCGATCTGGATGGTAACATCACGAAATAATAGATCGACATCATCATACGGCAAGACAAGAGGCGGAGTATTCTGCCTCTTTCTGTGCTTTCAAAAAGGAGAGGTCTCATGGCTCGGTCCAGAGAAAATCGCAAAATAAAACAGCACATTATGGAAGAGTGGACTGGTAAAGTTTTTACCTCCTTGTGTATTGTGCTTCTCGTTGTGACTATTTTTTCGCTAGTCTATTTTGTCGCCACCAAAGGCTTTAGCTCCTTCATCAAGGATGGCATCTCCATTGGAGAAATCTTTGGAGGGACCCAATGGAAGCCGGAGGGAGAACCGCCTTTTTACGGGGCGCTTCCGTTTATCATAGGTTCCTTCAGTACGTCGATTATGGCCGCGATTATCGCCGCCCCGCTTAGTATATGCGCGGCCTTGTTCATGGTGGAGATCATGCCGAAGATCGGGCGGAAATATTTGCAGCCGGCCATCGAGCTGCTGGCGGGGATTCCTTCCGTAGTTTACGGGTTTGTGGGTCTTAGCGTCATCGTTCCGTTTTACCGGGATATTTTCCCGGGGCAAGGTTTGGGGATCGCCGCGGGGGCGACCGTGTTATCCATCATGATTCTGCCTACGATGACATCGATCGCAACCGACGCGCTCGCGGCTCTGCCTCCGGGCCTGAAGGAAGGCTCTTATGCGCTTGGAGCGACCCGTTGGCAGACGCTGGCGCGGATCGTCATCCCGACGACCCTCCCGTCCTTGATGACCGGGGTCGTGCTGGGTATGGCCCGCGCCTTCGGCGAAGCGCTCGCCGTTCAGATGGTCATCGGGAATGCGCCGCATATTCCGCGGTCCTTGTTCGAGTCCGCTTCCACGCTGACCAGCGCCATTACGCTGAGCATGGGGAATACCGTCATGGGTTCGCCGCAAAACAACGTATTGTGGACGCTAGCGCTTATCCTGATGTTGATGACCTTCGTTTTCGTCTTTATTGTTCGCTGTCTTGAAAGGAGAGCAAACCGATGAACGCAAAAACCGCAGATAAAGTCGCAACAGCCGTCATTATATTTTTCGCCGGCGTCATTTTGCTGATTATGGCCGGTTTGCTCGGTTTTATTCTGGTCCGGGGAATCGGACATATCAGCTTCGACTTCCTGACGTCTCCACCGGAAACGATCAAGGAAGGCGGAGGGATCGGACCTCAGCTGTTTAACTCGCTCTTCCTGCTCGTTCTCACGATGATCATTACGATTCCGCTCGGACTCGGAGCGGGAATCTATATGAGCGAGTATGCGAAGCCCGGTAAGATTACCGATTTTATCCGTCTTATCGTGGAAGTGCTGTCTTCATTCCCGTCTATCGTAGTGGGCTTGTTCGGCCTGCTTGTGTTCGTTAACGTGTTCGGCTTCGGCTTTTCCTTGTTTTCGGGTGCCCTGGCTTTAACCGTATTTAACCTGCCTCTGATGGTCCGGATTACGGAACAGGGGATGGCCAGCGTTCCGCAGGCCCAAAAGGAAGCCAGCCTGGCTTTAGGCTTATCCAAATGGAAAACGATCAAATCGATTATGCTTCCCATCGCTATGCCGATCATTCTGACCGGTACGATCCTTGCCGCGGGCCGCGTTTTCGGTGAAGCCGCCGCCCTGCTGTTCACCGCGGGGATGAGCAGCCCGAGACTCGATTTTAGCGATTGGAATCCGCTGAGTCCGATGTCGCCGCTTAATCCGTTCCGTCCGGCCGAAACGCTGGCCGTCCACATCTGGAAGATCAATTCCGAGGGACTTGCGCCGGATGCGCCGGAAATCGCCGCAGGCGCTTCGGCCGTCCTGATTATTACGGTTTTGCTGTTCAACCTGCTGGCCCGGTGGATCGGACGCATGCTGCACAAGAAATTTACGGCAACGAAATAGGAGGACTCCCATGCAAAATATAGAACTGTCCACCAAAGATTTGAGCGTATTCTATGGGGAAAAGCAGGCGGTTAAGGAAATTTCCCTCGATTTCGCTTCCCGTCAAGTTACGGCGCTGATCGGTCCGTCCGGCTGCGGGAAGTCCACTTTTTTGCGCAGTCTGAACCGGATGAACGATTTAATCGACGGGGCTCAGATTACCGGGGAGATCTGGATCGGGAATGAGAACATCAATGATCCGAAGACCGATGTGGTATTGCTGCGCCAGAAAATCGGCATGGTCTGGCAAAGACCGAATCCGTTCCATAAGTCCATATACGAAAATATTGCCTTCGGGCCAAGGTATCATGGCATCCGGGATAAAAAGAAGCTGGATGAAATTGTGGAAGAGGCGTTGACCAAGGCGGCCCTTTGGAATGAGACGAAAGACCGGCTGCACCGTTCAGCCCTCTCGCTATCGGGGGGACAGCAGCAACGGCTGTGCATCGCCCGGTCGATCGCGGTAAATCCAAGCATCATATTGATGGATGAGCCGGCTTCGGCACTCGATCCGGTGTCCAGTGCAAAAATCGAGGAACTGATCGCCGAGCTAAAGCGTGAATATTGCATTATCATCGTCACGCACAACATGCATCAAGCCGCGCGCGTATCGGAAAAAACGGCCTTTTTCCTCATGGGCGAACTGGTCGAATTCGATGATACGAGCAAAATTTTCACCAATCCGTCGGATAAACGGACCGATGACTATATATCCGGCAGATTTGGATAAAATCATTCCGAATACCGAACCGAAGAATCCGGCTGGCCCAAGGGGCCGGTCGGATTTTCCTTTTTCTTGTCATTTAAACAAGTGATTGGCACGATCTGGAGGATCGAGTAAAATAAGAGGATATGGCGCCTTTACGGGTTATCACGGTTCGGAGGATCGGGAATGGATATCGACATACTGATTTTGGCTCAGCTGATGCAAGGGCCGAAGCATGGTTATGAAATCAAAAAAAATATCCTGGCTGTACTGAACAGCCAGAGAATGATCAACAACAACTCGCTGTATCCGAAGCTAAAGCGGTTTGAGGAACGGGAAATGGTGAGTAAAACGATGGAGGAACAGGAAAAGAGGCCGAATCGCCATGTCTATGCCATCACGGAGACGGGACGTCGGTTTTTTTTAGAAACCATTCATCATTTTTCGTCGGATTTGATCGAAGCGGATGAGGAGTGGAACCTTCGGTTGGCCTATTATCATTTTTTGGACAAGCCGACGCGTATGCGACTTCTCGTCTTCAGACGACAAGCGTTGGCCGCAAAGCGGCTGCGTCTGGAGAAGCTGGGGCGAGCGGACCGCGACGCGGATCAGCCCATGTTCTCCCGTGAATTGTCGCGTTACCTCCAGGAAATGATGGTGAAGGAAGAAGAGATCATCGTTCGGCTGCAAACCGAGTTGGACCCGCTGTAAAATACCGGACCCGGGACGGGGAAGCAACGCGACCGGAGGCTATTTTGGATTTGCCTTTTTACGATCATACTGATAATATACTTTTTCGGGCAGTGCAGTCTGGCTGAACCGGTTAACTGGAAAGAGGAGACAAGATATATATGCAATTGCTCGAGTGGATAGAGGGGATGTTCCGGGAGTTTGGCTACTTTGTGCTCTTGCTCGGTCTTCCCGTTGATTTCATCGCACTGCCGCTGCCCCCGGGGCAAACGACATTAACCTACACCGGCTACTTGTCGTATAAAGGAGTGCTTGGCTTTCTGCCGTCGATTCTCTCAGGTTTTGCGGGTTCGGCGATAGGAATTACGATTACCTACCTGATCGGGCATCATGTGGGTGCTCCGCTGGTGGAGCGATACGGCAAATGGATTATGCTGAAGCCGGCCTATTTGGAGAAAACGCGTAAAATTTATGATAAATACGGCAACAAAATGTTGCTGATCAGCTTTTTTGTTCCGGGCGTCCGGCAATTTTTCGGTTACTTTGTCGGTATCATCCGGGTGCCGTTTCGAACTTTTGCGCTATATGCTTACCCAGGCGCGCTCCTGTGGGTGTGCGTTTTTGTCGGGATCGGTTATATATTCGGCGAGCAGTGGCAGCAGGTCATCGTGCTGGTGGAGAAATATCTCGTTTATTTCTTCGGAGGCTTGGGCGTTTTATTGGCGGGAATCTTATATATGAAATGGCGGAAGTGGAGAAAATGGAAGCTCAAACAGGTCAAAACTCCATAACGCGAGTGCCGGATCATCGGCAGGATACATAAAAAACGCCGAGATTCGGCGTTTTTTGCTTAACTTTTCTCTTTTCCTTCATCCTTGGTTTCCTCACGAACTTTAACCAGTGACAAAAAGGCGAAAAGATCTCCCAGCACGGTAAGGCCCGCGCCAATGAGGGCCAAATCGTCCGCTGTCACCTCCGTGTTGGTGATTGTATTGTTGCCGCCGCTCGAGTTCTTTTTATTTTTGCTCCTGATCGCCATTTTTCCTCTGTTGGGCAAACGAACCACCTGCTTTAAATCGTCTTTACCTCAGCATATGCCGCGATGTCGTGAAGGGGGTAGGCGCTCTCGAAGGTTGGACTTTCGCCCTTGCCGGCAGTAAGGAGCAATTTGGGCTGGATTCTATGCGGATGCCGTGGCTTTGGGGCGCTTAGCTTAATATGATACCGTATACTGAGATAAGGGAGGGAAAGTCATGTCGGGATATTGCGAAAACGGAAATAACGGCGGATACGTCGGCGGAATTTGGACTTCTACAGGTGTTATTCTGGTACTGTTCATCCTGCTGGTTATCGTATCCAAAGCTTTCGTATAAGACCCCCTTTACGCCGAGAAAGGGCCTTGCTGTCGCAAGGTCCTTTCTCGTGATTTTACTTCTTCGCTGTCCTGGTCTATGATAAAAATAAGAAGAATTTTACAGGTATTATGTGGATTGTAAGGAGGATTTGCGTGCCAAGTTTAGTGTTGGAAGGTGGGACCCTTCGTCCGATTTTTAGCTCCGGCATCATGGATGCACTGCTGGACGAGGGGATCATGTTTCCTTATTGCATCGGCGTTTCGGCGGGGATCAGCAACGGAATTTCCTATATTTCCAAGCAAAAGCGGAGAAACCTGGAGATTATGGAGAATTACCGAAATGACCCCCGATACATAGGGTACCGGAATTTTTTCAAAAGCCGTAGTTTGTTCGGTTTGGATTTCATTTTTCAGGAGATTCCTTCCCGGCTGGTTCCCTTCGATACGGAAACTTACCGGTCTTATACGGGGAAGGTGCTTGTCGGCGTGACCAATGCGCATACGGGGCTGCCCGAATACATGGACGGCCTTGAAGCCGATGAACAGTGGACGCTGCTGCGCGCGACCTGCGCCATTCCCTTTGTTTTTCCGGCGATCGAGTTAAATGGCCAGAAATATTATGACGGAGGACTTGCGGATCCTATCCCGGTCCGTAAAGCGATCGCCGACGGGAATGAGAAGCATCTTATTGTTCTGACCCAGCCGAAGGGGTATGAGAAAAAGCTGAGCAAGCGTACCGTACGGGCGGCTCGGCTGCTCCGCCGCAGATTTCCCAAACTGGAGGAGGTTCTGCTCACCAGGCATAAGCATTATAATGAAACCGTCGCGTTGTGCGAGCAACTGGAACGGGAAGGTCAGGCGATTCTTCTCCGGCCGGAGGTTCCCCTCGACAGCTTCGAGAAGGATATTGGCAAACTGCGCGAAACCTGCCGGCAAGGGTACGAGCTGGCGATGAAGCGAATGGATGAAATCCGGCGTTTATTTTAGCATGAGGCGATCCGAACATGAAAGCTCCGAATCCGATTCGGAGTTTTTTTGCGGGATCAAACCACGGAATAGGCGGAGATTATAAAAAACTACAATTTCTGTCATTAATCACGGAAACTTGGGTTTTATTCACACAAATTTCAAAATTAAGGTTATAATGGGGCAAGTTAGACAAACCTGGCAAGTCACTTCTCAGATCGTTTTCGGTCTTTGCGTATATAGATCTCGAAAGAGATGTATATAAATCGGGTTCGGGAAGGAAGTGAGGCGGCCTTACGTACACTGGAGTAACAGGAAAGAACGGCAGGATGGAAACGGACAACTTCAAAATCAAAGGAGGCATAGGTGATGGCAGCTATTCGTCTATCGAGATTTTTTACGATGAAAGCGGTTACTTCTTTGGGGGTTATGTTGTTTGCTGTTTTTTGTACAGTCCTGTTATCGGAAAAAGCTTCCGCCCACGGTTACGTTGATTCTCCCGGAAGTCGGGCGATATTGTGCAAGAATGGCCAGAATACCGACTGCGGCGCGATTATTTATGAACCGCAAAGTCTGGAAGCGCCGAAGGGATTTCCGGCGGCCGGGCCGGCGGACGGGAAAATTGCCAGCGCCGGCGGCATATTTCCTAAGCTGGATGAACAGTCCGCCACCCGGTGGAGCAAAGTCAATATTTCCTCCGGTCCCAATACGTTCACTTGGAAATTGACAGTTCCGCATGCGACAAGCAGTTGGAAATATTATATTACGAAACCCGGATGGAATCCGAATGCCCCGTTGTCGCGGAATTCTTTCGATCTGACTCCGTTTTGTTCCGTGGATTACGGCGGCGCTCGTCCGCCTTATACCTATACCGATACTTGCAATGTACCGGAAAGAACCGGCTATCATGTGATTTTGGCGGTTTGGGAGATCGCGGATACAGCCAATGCTTTTTATAACGTCATCGACGTGAATTTCGGAGGGACAAACCCGGGAGACACCCAAGCCCCGAGTGCCCCGGGCTCCTTGACTGCCGGTGGAGTGACTTCCACCACGGTCACCCTGTCCTGGAACGCCTCCACGGACAACGTGGGCGTCACGGGATACCGGATTTACCGGGGAGGAAATTTGGTCGCGTCGGTCTCGGGCACGACTTTGAACCACACCGTCACCGGTTTGTCGGCGGATACGGCTTATACCTTCACTGTGAAGGCGGTGGACGCGGCCGGGAACGAATCGGCGGCGAGCAACGCGGTGAACGTGAGAACGGGTCAAGTTGTCAACGATACACAAGCACCCACGGCCCCGGGGAATCTTCATGTAATGGGAACGCCGACTTCTTCCAGCATCCCGCTGATGTGGAATCCTTCCACCGATAATGTCGGTGTAACCGGCTACCGCATTTATCGGGGGGGCACGCTGGTCGAAACCGTAAGCGGCACGACCACTTCGTATACCGTTACGGGACTAAGCGCGAATACGAGCTACAGTTTTACGGTTAAAGCGGTGGACGCGGCCGGGAACGAATCGGCGGCGAGCAACGCGGTAACCGCGAAAACATCCGAAGCGCCTTCCGTACCGGAATGGTCGCCGAACGTCGCCTATGCCGCCGGGACGTTGGTAACCTATAACGGTATCGTTTACGAATGCCGGCAGGCTCATACCTCGTTGCAAGGCTGGGAGCCACCGGCAACGCCGGCGCTGTGGCGGGTGCAGTAAGAGCTCATCGATGATGTGAGGTAAGAGAAATAATTTCATAAGTTGGATCAAAAAATCACTGACCGAAACTGTCAGTGATTTTTTTGTATACTCGTACCGTAAAGAAAATAAATACGCGATGGAGGAATACAAATGTTCTGGAGAATAGAAGCTTTTATCCAAGAATGGGATGAAGAAAGGAAAATAACGGAGAAAGTAATGGCGGCTCTTACGGACGATTCTTTGCACAAACAGGTGATTCCGGGCCGCAGGACATTGGGGGATATCGCCTGGCACCTCACGCTTTCACCGCATTACATGACCGGCTGCGGATTGAGCTTTGACGGGCCGGAGGGAGGAGCGGAAGTTCCCGAATCGGCGGATTTTATTGCGGAACAATACGGAAAAGTAAGCTTAGCTCTGCAGAACGCGGCTCAAACCCAATGGGATGACGACCGGCTACAAGAAGTACAGGAGATTATGGGACAACCTTACCGTAACGGGGAAATGCTGCGGTTTACTCTCATGCACCAAGCCCATCATAGAGGGCAGATGACGGTGCTGATGCGACAGGCCGGATTGAGAGTTCCTGAAGTCTATGGGCAAACCTACGAATCCTGGATCGAAGCCGGGATGGAACCGCTGAAATAAAAAAGGTACAATGGAGAAAATTCGGGGGACCTTCCCTCAAGGAATTGAGGTACCGCTGCATGTCCAAAGCCGATCAGATGTTATCGATTCTCTGGCTTCTCCGTTCGGGCCGGAAAATGACAGCTCAAGAAATCAGCGACAGGCTGGAGATCCATGTCCGTACTGTTTACCGCTGCATTGATTCGTTGTGCGCCAGCGGCGCGCCGATTATTGCCGAGCCGGGTCCGGGAGGCGGCTACAAATTGCTGGGTCGCTTTATGGATTCCCCGCTTATGTTTGACAGGGATGAACAAAAGGCCCTGATTCATGCCGCCACTTTCGCCAGGGAAGCGGGTTACCCTTATACGCAGGCTCTGGAACGGGCGGTGGGCAAACTGAAGCTGTATACCAATGAAGAGCAGCTTAGCGAAATGAAGCGGTCTGATCAAGGCTTGTCGGTCATTCAGACTCCACTGGATGAACGGGAAAGAAATCTTGTGGCGCAGCTGGAACGAGCCTCGGCGGAAGGCAGAACGCTTGAAATGACGTACGCCAAGGGCAGTGGAGCCTCTACTTTTCGAGCGTTCGATCCCTATGAAATCGTGCATTGGAAGGGCTGTTGGTATACGGTAGGGTACTGTCGCCTTCGCGGGAGTATCCGCAGCTTTCGGGTAGACCGAATTACCGACCTGACAACTACGGAGCAGTATTTTCAGCGTCCGGAGCATTTCTCGGCCAAATCGCATCTGTTTGCCGGTCTCCTTCCCGGCTCCCTCGAGAGCGAATCGTTGGTGATCCTCCGGGTTTCCGGGAAAGAGCAGGTCCTGAACGAACTGTGCCGGCATTGGTTATTCGGCCACGCGCTGGTCGAACGGGATCAAGAAGAGGCGGTATTTCGGCTGGGCAAAGAATCGTTGGTTTCCTACGTACCACACTTCCTTCTCCCATACGGAAGGGCCCTGCGCATTCTGGAGCCCGACTGGTTCATCGAAAGACTGATCGAGGTAAGCCTGAACATTGCGGAACACTACCGTGCCGCGAGCGGGCTGCCAAAAACATTACATCAGCCGTGAATTAGGCTGGCAGGAAGCGGGACGGCGTTCCTGCATACGTAACAGCGAGCTGATGCATAGCTCTGGTACAAGCGATATACAGTAAACTTTGATCCATCTCGTTCCGGTAATTGTTATGAGTGGCAAAGGGGACGAGAACGGAATCGAACTCCAAACCCTTTGCCAAATGTGCGGTAGTTACGACGATACCTTCGTGGTAGTGCTGGCTGTTGAAGTCTAGCCTATTGGCGGGAATATCGCGGTTTTGCAGATAACGGTAGACACGATCGACTTGAGCCGACGACTTACAGATGATCCCCAATGAGCGGTACTTTGAACGAAGAAAATTGTCGGTATGCTGATGAATCCGGTCCATTTCTTCGGAATCTCCATCGCATGGCTCTATATGAGGTTCCTCGCCGTGCCGTTTTACGGGAATGAGGTCCGGGTTGTTTTTGATCGTCCGGGCAAATTCGGTGATTTCCAAGGTGGAACGGTAGCTCTGATTCAATTGGACGGTATCGGCGGCCGGGAGCATGGACTTGATTTTTTCCAGCGAAGTCGAGGAGTACGGATTCACGGATTGCCCGGCATCGCCAAGAATCGTTTTCTTACAGGTAAATAAAATCGAGAGCACCGCGTACTGAACCGGCGTATAATCCTGCATTTCGTCCACGACCAAATGCTTCACGAATTCATAAGGCGTTAAGCCTTCATAATAATGTTTTAAATAAATCAGCGGAAATACGTCGCTGTATTCGATCGTTTTGGGGCGCAGGGGTTTGAAGAGTTCGGGCTTTCCCATGTAGGCGTAAAACGCCTTGTATAAGGTTAGAAGATTGGGATGCCGATACATTTTTTGAATGGCGGAGCGGATACTCCGGGCTGCCGACGCGGAAGGTTTTTCACCGTCCGGCCCCTTGAGTTCTGCGATAATCAGGTCGGCGACCTTCCCCAATCTTGCTTTCACCGGCATTCTGCGCAGATCATAGAAGCGCGTGCGGATCAGTTCCTTGGGAATAAAGAAGGATTGTATTTGCAGATCGGCAGCAACCAAGTCGTTAAGATCTGAAAACTCGATAAACTCGTCCAGTTCCGCGACGAATTCGACTCTGGATTTATAGGCGATGCGCTCTTTGACTTGCGGATCATCCCGCTGAATCAAGTCCACAACCTGCTCGTCGAAGGTTTGGAAGCGGCAATAGCGGTCCAACTCGGCGGAGGCGAGTTCCTGGACTCCGGTCTCGAGCATATTTTCCTCTCCGAGTTCAGGCAGAACATTGGAGATGTAATCGGAGAACACCTTGTTGGGAGACAGAATCAAAATGTTGCGGGAAGTCAGCACGCCTTTCTGTTTATATAGGAGGAAGGCGATCCGGTGGAGGGCCACCGAAGTTTTTCCGGAGCCGGCCACGCCTTGAATGATCAGCTCGTGTGAGGTTTCGTTCCGGATGACGGCATTCTGTTCCTTTTGAATCGTCGCGACGATATTTTTCATTTTTTCATCCGATGTGGCGCTAAGTTCTTTTTGCAGGACATCGTCATGGATATTCATCGAACTTTCGATCATATATTCCATACTTCCGTTCCGGATCTTGTACTGTCTTTTCAAGGCGATCAGACCTTCGACTTTACCGTCCGGCGCCTCGAAGTAAGCGGGGCCGCGCTCAAAATCATAAAAAAGCGTGGCTACCGGCGAACGCCAGTCGTAAATCAGATTGGTTTGATCCTCTTCTTCGGAAAACGCGTGAATTCCAATATAAAAGGGTTCGTCGTCTTCTTCGCCGTTCAATTTAAAATCCACCCTCCCGAAGTAAGGGGACTCCAGCAGCTTGCCCAGCTTTCTCAGCTTGTCCTTGGCCTTCTCTCCCGCATCGATCCGGAGGCCGATATCCATCCGGTTTGCCGCTCTTTCGGCCGGATCGAGTTGACCGATGTTGGACCATACATATTTTTTGGCATCAATGATCTCTTTGTAGGATACGGATACTTGTTGACTTATCTCCTCCACAGCCTGCCGGAGCTTGTTTGTTATTTCCTTCAGAAACATGCTTTCTTGCGTTTCGGTTCGGTTGATCATACCGTTGCCTCCTCTTGTCGGAATACCCCTAAGTATAGAAGCAACGCCAAAAAAGTATAGACTTATACTTTCCTTTGTAATATTATATTTTGTACGTGGCTCCAAAAATACCTATACAAAATAACGGTTGGTCCAAGGTTTTGCCTTGTTCCAACCGTTTTTGTTGTTTCCTTTATTTTACGTTGAGTACTTCGACAACAGGATCGGTCTCTTGCTCATAATCCACGCCGTCCACTTCAAAGCCGAACAATTGGAAAAATTCCCGGCGGAATCCCTCCAGATCGGAGAGCCGGTAAATATTTTCCGAATCCAGTTCATCCCACAGCTTCGCCACTTCGGCTTGCACATCGTCTCGCATTTCCCAGTCGTCGATCCGAATTCGACCTTCCGCGTCTACCGGGGTTTCACCGCTCACGTATAGTCGGTCGGCAAACAAACGGTACATCTGCTCGATGGTTCCCTCATGAATGCCTTTTTCCTTCATGGTCTTATAAAGCGCGGACATATAAAGCGGGACAACCGGAATCGCGGAGCTGGATTGGGTGACCAGCGCCTTGCTGACCGTAACGTAAGCCCGGCCTCCGCCTTTCGAGAGGCGGTCCGAAAGGTCTCTGGCCGTCTGTTCCAGATGATCCTTGGCCCGGCCGATCGTTCCTTCCCGGTAGATCGGCTGCGTGATGTTGGAGCCGATATAGGAGTAAGCGACCGTCACGGCATGTTCCGCCAACGCACCGGCTTGTTCCAGGGCATCGATCCACAGCTTCCAGTCATCACCGCCCATGACGGTTACCGTATCGGCGATTTCCTGTTCGCTGGCCGGCTCAAGCGTAACGGTGCTGACTTCGCCGGTATGAAAGTTCACGGTTTTGTTGGTATAAGAACGACCGATCGGTTTCAGCACGGAAGTATGTGTCTCACCGGTTTCGGGATGAGTCCGGCGGGCTGTCGCCACACTATAAACGACCAGGTCGACCTGCCCCAGTTCGCTGCGGATCAGGTCGGCCGTTTTCCGTTTGGTTTCCGCGGAAAAGGCGTCTCCGGTCACGCTGAAGGACTTCAGTCCGGCTTCGACGGCGGCTTTCTCAAAAGCGGCCGAATTGTACCAGCCGGCGGAAGCGGTTCTTGTGGCGCTGGCCGCGCTCGGACGGTAAACTCCAACGGTATTGGCTCCCGCTCCGAAGGCGGCGACGATGCGGGAAGCAAGCCCGTACCCGGTGGATGCGCCAATGACAAGCACATTTTTGGGACCGTGAATCGCCGGGTGTTTCTTTACATAGTCAATTTGCTGCTCTACCTGGCGAGCGCATCCTTCCGGATGGGCCGTAGTGCAAATAAAGCCGCGGGTTCTAGGTTTAATGATCATAGAATCGGTTCGTTCCTTTCTTCAAAAACTAAACTATAGCCTATTTTAAATTTGATTGATCTTCACTATTGTACCTGTAATTTTGAATTTGCAAAAGTTTGGTCACAAAGTACGACTAGATTGAACGAAATTGAATGATTATGAAATATTTTGGTTGTTTTTTAATGATTTTATGGTACTATAGGAGCAGATGGAGGTTTTGATTATGCTGACAGAAGAGAGATACGGAGTAATTTTACAGCGCTTACAAGAACGTGGCGTCGTGAGGCTCCAAGAGTTAACCGAGCTGTTGGGTGCCTCGGAATCTACCGTCAGGCGGGATCTTGTCGATCTTGAGGAACGAAAACTGTTAAAGCGCATTCACGGAGGAGCCGCCCTGCCGGGGCAAAAAAACCTCGAACCGGGAATGGAAGAGAAAACACTCAAAAACGTTCAAGAAAAGCAAGTCATTGCTCGCTTGGCCGCCAAGCAGCTTAATGACGGAGAATGCATTTATCTGGATGCAGGTACTACGACATTAACCATGATCCCCTACATTGAAGCGCGGGATATTACCGTTGTCACCAACGGACTGTCCCATGTCGAGGCGCTGGTAGCCAAAAATATACGGAGCTATCTGCTCGGCGGGATGATGAAGATGCATACCAAAGCCGTAATAGGCAGCATCGCGCTCCAGAACATGGACAATTTCAGGTTTGACAAATGTTTTTTGGGAGCGAATGGGGTGGACCCCAAGATGGGATATACTACTCCTGACCCGGAAGAAGCGCTGATCAAGAGGCGGGCCCACGAGTTATCCGGCAGCAGCTATGTCCTTGCCGATTCCAGTAAATTCGGTGAAATCACATTCGCCAAACTGTTCGATCTGGAGGAAGCCGTATTAATCACTGAAGCGGTGCCTCAGCCTTGGAAAGATCCGATCGGGCGAAAAACTAAAATAATCGAGGGATAACATATGATTTATACTGTGACATTAAACCCTTCTATTGATTATGTGGTAGAGGTTCAAGATTTAAAGCTGGGAACTTTGAACCGGATGGAAAGAGATCTGAAGCTTCCCGGCGGGAAAGGGATTAACGTATCCCGGATATTGAGCAGACTCGGCGCGGAGAATACCGCACTCGGGTTTCTTGGCGGCTTTACGGGCAGTTTTATCGAACAATTTTTGAATAAAGAGTCCGTACGTACCGATTTTGTGCAAATTTCGGGAGATACCCGAATTAACATCAAACTGAAGCATGGTGAGGAAACGGAAATCAACGGCCTGGGACCCAAGATCGGACCGGATGAATCCGCCGCGCTGCTGCACAAGCTTTCGACGCTGAACGGCGAAGATATCGTCGTCTTGTCGGGGAGCGTTCCCCCTTCGCTCGGTGCCGGTTTTTATGAACGGCTGATTGCGGTCTGCGAGCAAACCGGAGCCCGGTTTGTCATCGATACGACCGGGGAGGCTCTGCTTAGAGCGCTGGAACATCGTCCTTTGCTGATTAAGCCCAATCATCATGAATTGGCGGAATTGTTCGGAGTGACTTTGGAATCGAAGGAAGATATCATCACTTACGGTCGGAAACTGCTCGAGAAAGGAGCGCAGCACGTGCTGATCTCCATGGCTGGAGAAGGGGCCTTCCTGATCGCCGGAGACAAGGTCTATCACGCGAACGTTCCGTCCGGAACCGTCCGGAATTCGGTAGGTGCCGGGGATTCCATGATCGCCGGGTTTGTGGGGACGCTGGCCCAAGGCGGAGATCTGCTGGAAGCGTTTCGTACCGGAGTCGCTTCGGGGAGCGCCACGGCGTTCTCCGACGATTTGGCGACGGGAGAGAAGATCGAGCAACTGAAAGGCCAGGTCGCAATTTCGCAGTGGTCGTAAGCAGTGGTCGTAAGATCGTGATCTTATTGGGAAGACATTAAACAGGAGAGTGAGCAAAATGAGAATTACGGACCTGATGATCAAAGAAGCGATGATCATGGACCTGGCGGCGACCACGAAGGAAGCGGCCATCGATGAGCTGATCGCCAGCTTGGCCAAGAACGGACGGATCAACGATCCGGTGGAATTCAAACAAGCGATCCTGAAGCGTGAAGGCGAGTCCAGCACAGGGATCGGCGGCGGCATTGCCATGCCCCATGCCAAGACGAAAGCGGTCAACCAACCGACCGTCGTGTTTGCGAAAAGCGCTAAAGGTGTGGATTTCGAAGCCTTGGACGGCGAGCCGGCATACTTGTTCTTCATGATCGCCGCCCCGGAAGGAGCCGGAAGCACCCATCTGCGCACGCTGGCCGCGCTCTCGCGGCTGCTGATCGACAGCGATTTTATCGATAAGCTGAAAGAAACAAAAACGCCGGAAGAAGTCGCGGCTTTGTTCGATGCCAAGCAGGCGAACGAGGAGGAAGCGAAGAAGCCGGCGGAGGCGCAGGCAACAGCCCAGGCGCCTAAGAATGCCGCCGCTGACGCGCCAGCGGACGAGGAAGCGTTTGTGATCGCGGTAACCGCATGCCCGACGGGAATCGCCCATACGTTTATGGCCGAGGATGCCCTGAAGAAGAAAGCCAAGGAGATGGGCGTCAGCATCCGGGTCGAAACGAACGGCTCCGAGGGAGCGGGCAATGTGCTGACCCCGGATGAAATCCGCCGGGCGAAAGGCGTGATTATCGCCGCGGACAAGAACGTCGAGATGGCCCGTTTTGACGGGAAGCCGGTGCTGCAGCGTCCGGTCAGTGACGGAATCCGCAAGCCCGAGGAACTGATCCGGAAGGCGCTGAACGGCGACGCGCCGATTTATCGCAGCGCGGGCGGCGGAGCCGTAACGGAGAAAGGCGAGAAGACCGGAATCGGCAGCGGCATCTATAAGAACCTGATGAACGGGATATCCCACATGCTGCCGTTTGTCGTCGGCGGCGGGATCCTGCTCGCCATCTCCTTTCTGATCGAACAAGTGGCCGGCGAGAGCAGTCCGCTGTTTCAACTGCTGCAGACGATCGGCGGGGGGAACGGTGCGTTCCATTTCCTGATTCCGATTCTCGCCGGATTCATCGCTATGAGTATCGGTGACCGCCCCGCTCTGATGCCGGGGATGGTCGGCGGGTTGATGGCCGTCAACTCGAACGCGGGCTTCCTTGGCGGTCTTGCGGCCGGTTTCCTGGCGGGCTATGTCGTCATTTTGCTGCGCAAAGTGTTTGCGGGCTTGCCGAAAACTTTGGAAGGCTTGAAGCCGATTCTGCTTTATCCGATATTCGGCCTGTTGATCGCCGGGACGGTGATGTTCTATGTGGTTGATCCGATTTTCAGCTGGATGAATGAAGGCTTGATCAATGTATTGAACAATCTGGGCACGGGGAACATGGTGATCCTTGGTATCATCCTCGGCGGCATGATGTCGATCGACATGGGCGGTCCGTTCAATAAGGCGGCGTATGCCTTCGCCATCGGGGTGTTTACCTCCAGCGGCAATACGAATGGAGCAATGATGGCCGCCGTAATGGCGGGCGGGATGGTACCGCCGCTGGCGATCGCGTTGGCCACGACGTTCTTTAAACGTAAATTTACGGAGCAAGAACGCAAATCGGGCCTTACCAACTACATTCTGGGCCTATCCTTTATTACCGAGGGAGCCATTCCGTTCGCCGCTTCCGATCCGCTGCGTGTCCTGACATCCTGTATTCTGGGCTCCGCGGTGGCGGGCGGATTGACTCAACTATGGAAAATCAACGTGCCTGCGCCGCACGGCGGGATCTTTGTAGCCGCGCTGGCCAACCACGCCTTGCTGTTTATGCTCGCGGTAGTCATCGGAGCCGTTGTTTCGGGTTTTGTGCTCGGCGTTTGGAAGAAAAATGCGGAGCCACAAGGCTAAACGGATTCAATATTGTACGAAAAGGGATGTCCCCGGCGCCACATATTTGGCGGGGACATCCCTTTTTTAATCCGCCTTGGAATTCTTGAAAGACCAATGCTAACTAACTTTTTTTGTTTTTATAGTTGACAACTATTCTGCCCCATGGTATATTATATTTCGTTCGCTAATGATATGGGGCGTTAGTTCAGTGGGAGAACGCTTCGCTGGCAGCGAAGAGGTCAGGGGTTCGACCCCCCTACGCTCCACCATATATCGCGGACTCTTAGCTCAGTTGGTAGAGCAGTTGACTCTTAATCAATTGGTCCAGGGTTCGAGTCCCTGAGAGTCCATCCTTTATTGAGAAATACCCCCTCGTTTCCGAGGGGGTATTTCTTTTTTGCACAGAGTGAAACGTTCAATCGTCGAAAGTGACGGCCGTAATCCGGGATACGGGAACCGTGATCCTTTGTCCGGTTTCATCCTGCAATTCGAGCGAATGGTACTGGACGGACACCAAGGTCCCCCGAATCAAGGAGGAGTCGATTTGAAGGGTCAAGGTTTTACCCAACGCGGCCCTCAGCTTCTCGCGGGTATCCGGGTCCGGAAACCTGCTTTCTTCCAAGCGCTTTTCCATCCGGTCGAGCCGGTCGGACAACAACTCCAGCCTGGCTTGAAGGATGCGAATACGCCGGCGCATCGGAGAATACAGTAAAAATCGCAGCAGACTCATGGCATTTCACCTCACTTTCCGGTAGGGATGTCGGCTCCCCGGGAATCTATGATTTCCCCCGGGAGTTACTATAGAATATGTTTGATAGTTTGATAGGGTATGGACCGAAAGCGCGGTTGTACAGGATTGGGGTTTTGTGGTTCAATGAGGGAAAAGAGGTCTACGTATGATTTCCATGAGGGGGAACTCAGAAATGAACCGCTCCACAGTTGCACCGATCCAGCCGGATCATATCTCGCTGCCGGTACATTTTCCGCTGACGATCTCCAGCTCCACCGGGGTAACGCCTTCGTTTCAGCGGCTTCATTGGCACAGGGCACTTGAAATCAACTGGATCGCCGGCGGAAGCGGTATTTATTTGATCAACGGTCAAGAATTTCAATTCGAACGGGGCGATCTCTTTCTGATTGACTCCCACGATTTGCATCGGGCTTTTGAGGGCAAGAATCTGGAAATGGTGATCGTCATGTTCGATCCGACGCTCTTAGCCCCCGAACAGAGGTATGATCCGGATATTATGCAGCCGTTTCGGCAAACGGGAGTGTGCTTCTCCAATCATATATCGCATACCCATCCCGCGAGCCCGACGCTCCGCGGTTATATCGAAACCATGATGCTGGAGTATAGCAGCGCTTCCCCCTCCCATGCTTCGGTCATCCGCGGGCATTTGCTGCTGTTTCTGGCCGAGGTGAACCGGAAGTGTCGCTTGAATCCCGGAGATTCGCGGCGCACGAAGGCCAAGCACCTGGACCAGATCCGCCAGGTGATCCGGATGATGGACGCCGAGCTGGCCCGGCCCTGGACGCTGAAAGAGTTGGCGGAGCTCGTCCATTTAAGCCCTTCGCGATTCAGCGCCTTGTTCAGTCAAATGGCGGGAACGTCGCCGATGAACTATCTGGTTCAACTGCGGCTGGATTACGCCGTAAGCCTTTTGGAACAGGGAGACCTCAGCATCCTGGAGATTGCGGAAGCCAGCGGGTTCCGCAATCTGTCGAACTTTAACCGCTTGTTTCTGCATCATATCGGGATGCCGCCGAGCACCTTGAAAAAACGGCTGTTAGGTGAAGAAAAACAGTAAGATTGTATCAGAAAACAGGACTATTGCAGAGGAAATACGATAGTCCTGTTTTGTATGCTGGAGGAGAAGGAGAGATGCGTATGGGGTATTTTTTGGGCGTGGATGCCGGCGGGAGCAAAACGTTCTGCCTGATTGTGGACGATAAGGGAAATGTACTCGGGCGGGGAATAGCCGGCAACGGAAACCATCAGATTCATGCGTCGGAAGCGGAGCAAAATATCGCCTCAGCTTGTTTGCAAGCTTTAGCGGAGTCGAAACTCTCCCCCTCGGCGGTCGATCACGCTTTCTTTGGTCTTGCCGGAGCGGATCGTGAACCGGATTTTCGGGTGCTGCGGCCCATGATCGCAAGGCTCGGGTTCCCCCGCTGGTCGATCGCCTGCGATACGATGATCGCCATGCGGGCGGGAACGGACCGGCCCTTCGGAGCGGTGGTCATCTGCGGAACCGGATTTAACGCGGCCGCCCGGAACCGGGCGGGGGAAGAACTGCAATACGGCGGTTTTGGCTATTTGTTCGGCGACGGCCAAGCGTCCGGAAGGGACTTGGCCAATTTCGCTTTTCGCTCGGCGATCCGGGCTTGGGACGGACGGGGCAAACCGACGCTGCTTCAAGATCTCGTGCTACGGGCGACCGGGTTTCCCGGCGTACCGGAGATGAGGGACGCCGCTTTGGACAACGGCTACGTCCCGCCCTTACATTTGGCGCAACTAGTGTTTGAGGCGGCCGCTCAAGGGGATGAGGTTGCTTCGGCACACCTCACCGAACAAGGACATGAATTGGGCAACGCGGCGTCTGTATTGATCCGCAGGCTCGGAATGGAGAACGAAACGTTTGATGTCGTGCTCGGGGGCAGCGTTTTGGCCAAAAGCACCACCAGCCTCATGCAGGACGCCCTGGCGGAAACCGTGCGTCTGACCGCGCCTCGGACCCGGGTTACGCGGATTACGATGGAACCGGTCGCCGGCGCCGTACTGAGCGCCATGGATCGGGCGGGTTTCGTAGCCGGTCCCGAGATGCTAAAACAGCTTGAGAAAATAACTTTTGCCGATAAAAAGGGAGTGGTGAATCAATGAAGGAACAAAACCGGAAGCACGTGAAAATCGCGGTGATCGGAGGCGGATCGTCGTATACCCCCGAACTGGTGGAAGGACTGATCCAAGGGTACGATGAAATGCCGGTATCGGAGCTTTGGCTGGTGGATATCGAACAGGGGAAGCACAAGCTGGAAATCGTGGGGAATCTCGCTAAGCGGATGGTGAAAAAGTCGGGACTTCCCATCGAAGTCCATTTGACTTTGGACCGCAGAGCCGCGATTCAGGGAGCGGACTTCGTCACCACGCAAATGCGCGTGGGTCTGCTGGAAGCCCGAAAGCTGGATGAGCATATCCCCCTGCGGCACGGTGTAATCGGGCAGGAAACGACCGGTCCCGGAGGGATGTTCAAGGCGCTGCGGACGATTCCGGTCATTCTTGAGATTTGCCGGGATATCGAAGAGCTGGCTCCCCAAGCCTGGATGCTGAATTTCACCAATCCGGCGGGGATGGTGACGGAAGCGGTAACGAAATACTCCCGCGTAAAAACCGTCGGACTGTGCAACTCACCGATCAACTTCAAGAAGTTTCTTGCCGAGGCGTTCGGTACGCCGGAAAGCCGGGTATTGCCCGAATTTGTCGGAATAAACCATCTGCATTGGGTGACCTCCGCGCTGGTCGACGGGAAAGAGGTGCTGCCGGAGCTTCTTAGAGGGAAGAAGGAGTACTCGGCGAGAAACGTTCCCACCCTCGGATGGGACCCGCAGTTTCTGCAGTCGCTCTCCGCGATCCCGACCTACTATTTGAAGTATTATTACATGACGACTGAAATGCTGAACGAACAAATCGCCTCCTTGGAAAAAGACGGGACCCGGGCCGAGGTCGTCAGCCGGGTGGAGAAAGAGCTGTTTGAATTGTATGCCGACGAATCGCTGGAGGAGAAACCGAAGCAATTGGAACAGCGCGGCGGAGCTTATTACTCCGAAGCGGCCGTCCATTTAATGCAGTCGCTCTATACGGGACGGAACGACATTCAAACCTTGAATGTACCCAACGGCGGGATTTATGATTTCCTTCCGGAGGACGCCAGCATCGAAATCAATTGCGTCGTCACCGCCGGCGGCCCGATTCCGCTGGCTCCCCGGCATGTGCCGCAGCATATCAAGGGACTGCTTCACGCGGTAAAGACGTACGAAAGCCTGGCGATCGACGCCGCGGTCAGCGGGGATCGCGGACTCGCGCTGCAGGCGATGGTTCATCATCCGTTGGTCCCGTCGGTTTCGACGGCAAAGCTGCTGCTGGATGAAATGCTGGAAGCGCATCGCAGTTATTTGCCGAACTTTTATGTTTAAAAGGCAGCCCGGTACCCTTTGACGACCGAGTAGGTAAAATAAAGGCCATTTACGCCGCTATTTTGTCGAAATCGTCCCTTCGGTGAGAAATAGCGGTCTTTTGCGGCCTTATTTTAGGGAAAAGCGGGCCGAAACCTGATTTTTGGACCCGCACCAGAGAAATAAGGTCCTTTTTGGCCGTTATTTTTCTCGAAAACGAAAATTGGGTCGAAATAACGGCCTAAAACGCCGCTATTGCCGTGGGCGACCGGGGAAATGGCAGGCTCTTGGTCGCCGGATTCAGCCCGCTACGCCGAAGTAAGAATCTAACATAGACAGTACCAGAGCGGAGAATGCTCATTTTCTCCTACTGTGATGGCTGATGAAGCATTAATGCCCATAAACGCCCGGTGCCCGAGAGAAGGCGCCGGGCTGTTTTGGCGCTGCGCTTTATGTTATATTTTGTTTAGTGAGCAAGGACATGCACGGTTCTCAAGACAGCCGTGACGACGACCGAGGGAGAGTGGGCAAGTGATCAAGCATATCGTATTGTTTAAACTGAAAGATTCGTCTCCGGCAAGTATCGAAACGACCGCCGGGGTGCTTCGCGGACTCGAAGGCAAGGTGGAGCAGCTTCGCGACCTGGAGGTAGGGATCGATGTGGTGAAATCGCCCCGATCCTATGACATTGCTTTGGTAGCCACCTTCGATTCGCTGGAGGATTTGGAAGGTTATCAGGTTCATCCCGAGCATCAAAAAGTGATCGAACATATGACGCAGGTCCGGGAAAGCCAGGTTGCGGTGGATTTCGAATTTTAAAGCGGCGCGCCTGACGGCCCAAAAGGAGGAAGCCCCTTGTATTATGTGAACCGGGAACAAATCGAACGCAGGCTGAACGTGCTTCCCGAGCTGGAGCAAGTTTTTGCGGCGGCCAGCTCCGCCGAGGACAATCCGCTTCTTCTTCGGTATGCGGAGGAACGGGCGCTTCATTTGGCAATCGAGATCGTAACCGATGTAGGAAGCTATCTGATTGACGGATTTATTATGCGTGATGCCAGCAGCTATGAGGACATTATAGATATAATGCGCGATGAAAAAGTGATCGGTCAGCATCTGTTCGAGTTGTTAACCGAACTGGTGCGATTGCGCAAACCGCTCGTGCAGGAGTATTTCGAATGGGACCGGAGCGCCGGACAGGCGCTTGCCCGGAAACTCCCGCCAGCCATGGAGGAATTCGCGGGAAATGTCCGCTCCTATCTGGACAAGGAGAACATTCCGTCCTAGAGAGGCGAACCGATTTTTTCTCCCGCGCAGTGGCAGGACGAACCCCTCCCGCTTATAATGAACTATCGATATAGGCATTCGCCCGGTTAGGGTAAGGCCGGATAAGGAGAGATGTAACGTGAGTAAAAACGCGAAGGGTTGGATTTGGGGAGCCGCGATCGGCGCGGTCGTCGGCTCGGTAACGGCATTGTTGTTCGCTCCGAAGCCGGGACGGGAACTGCGCAAGGATATCGCCGACGGAGCGCGTCAGGTTGGGGAGAAGACGCAGCAGGTGGCCGAGAAAGTCGGCGAGCAAAGCGCCGAACTGGCCAGCCGTGTGAAGGAAACGGCCGGCGGCCTCGTAAGCGAATTCCAGGCTTGGCGCGCCGCCAAGGAGAAGGAAACCTTGGAAGAGAAGGAAGTACGCGTATTGTCCATCGAAGAAAACGAGGCGCCGGAGGAGACGGCGTTGATCGGTGTGGCCGAGGAAAAGGAACAGGCCGATAGTGAAGTCTCTCGCGATCAGAACGCTGCCGTAGGCGAGACGGAACAGAATTCATAATACCGGCCGGACCGCCGGTCAGGATGAAGACCCGAAAGGGTCTTTTTTCCGTCCTCCGGATAATAATGGAAGCCTCCTGCTCAGTTGTCCCTCCGCATAAATTGAGTTAAGATTTAGGTACGCTTTATGACCCGAATACATAAAGTAGAAAGAGAAACGAAATTAAAATAACTAGTCTAAAGGAAGCGGTATGTTCGTGCAGCAGCAAGCCATCGCAATACTGGACTCCGGTGTGGGAGGCCTTACCGTCGTTAAGGAAGTCATGAGACAGCTTCCCCGGGAGAAAATCATTTATTTCGGGGATACCGCGCGAGCTCCCTACGGCCCCCGATCCTCCGAAGAGGTTCGCCTCTTTACGGAACAAATCGTTCGATTCCTGGTTCAATTCGATCCGAAAATGATCGTTATCGCGTGCAATACCGCTACAGCCGCGGCTCTGGACTATATCCAATCCAAGGTCGCCGTCCCCGTGCTCGGCGTGATCCATCCGGGAGCCCGCGCGGCCATTAGCGCCACGAAGACCGGAAAGATCGGCGTGATCGGGACGATCGGCACGATCCGCAGCGGGGCCTATACCGCGGCGCTAAAGGAGCTGAATCCGGCGATAGAAATCGTCAGCGAAGCTTGTCCTACGCTCGTTCCCTTGGTGGAGCAGGGGCGTTATGAAATGCCGGAGGCCCTGCAGGTAGTGGAAGAGGCACTCCGTGAAATTCGGCAGTATCCAATCGATTGTTTAATCCTCGGTTGCACTCATTATCCTTTTCTGACTAAAACGATGACCCGGGTGATGGGCCCTGCGGTGAAACTGATCAGCTCCGCGGATGAAACCGCCCGGGAGATCAGCACGGTGCTTCATCAAAAGGGAAGGCTCGCGAGAGGCAGCGAAATCCCTGTGCACCAATTTTTTTGCAGCGGTGACCCGGAGCTGTTCCGGAGCATTGCGCTGCAGTGGCTCGGCAGACAGATTGAGCTCACTCCGATTGTCTGGCAGGTATCCAACCCGTCCTGATAACCGCAGAACCTTTGGACTTGGTGCCAAAGGTTTTTTGCTGTTCTCCCCTCGCAAAAATACGCCTGTGACGCAAAATCGTGGTTAATTATATGCATAGCAAGCATTTCCTGCCCGTATTTTGTGTAAAGTAAAATAGAGGTTAAGGGAAATCATATATTATGTGAAAAAGGAGCAACTTTATGCAACTCATTGCCATGATTACGATGCTGATCGACCACATCGGGCTGCTGTTTTTTCCTGGCGAGGTGATCTGGAGGGTGATCGGCCGAATCGCTTTTCCCCTTTACGCTTACGCGCTGGTCCAAGGATACGCGCACACCTCCAATTTCAAAAGATATGCCACCCGTTTGCTGCTGATTGCCGTGATTTCCCAAATTCCGTACCAGCTCGTGCTGAACGATGCGGGGCTGAATGTCGTGGTCACTCTGCTGGTGGCCATCCTGGTGCTGAAAATTCTGGATCACACCCGGCCCGGAGTCCTTTCGGTGCTGATCATTTCGGGTTTCGCCGTCTTTATGGAGGTTTTGCCGTTTGATTATGGGGCATATGGACTGCTTCTCGTGCTTATATTCAAATATGCGCAATCCACCGGGATGCTGCTGATGCATTTGTTGTTGAATTGCGTTTATTTATTCTCCTACGGGTGGACCATCCAGATGATCAGCATTCTGCCTACCTTGGTGATCGCCTATGGTCCGGGCTTATGGAAACATTTGGAGTCCATGCGGGTGCCCGCTTGGGTCTGGAGGTCGTTTTATCCGGCGCATCTGTTCGTTCTTACCCTTGTCGTTTACGTCGTAAGACTGGGCGCGGGGGAATGAATTTTAGGCGGGAAAGGATGGGGATGGAGTGAATTTCGATCGGAAGGCCGGGCATGTTCGACCGCTGGTAACGGTAAAGAATTTTAACGGGTATCGGAATGCCGATTATGTAAAACAAGTGCGGGAACTGACGCGGCGATATCCCGGCATCCGGGCCAGACCCATCGGGCAGAGCGTGCTTGGCGAACCGCTGCTTGCCCTGGTGTTGGGAGCGGGCCCGGAAGCCATCCATATGAACGCGGCCGTGCATGCCAACGAGTGGATCACGGCCCCGCTGCTGCTCCGGTTTGTGGAGCGGTTGGCGGAAGCCCGGGAGGCCGGGGAGGCGTGCGGCCTGGATGCCGTCACCCTCTGGACGGTCCCCATGGTCAACCCGGACGGCGCCGACCTGGCGCAGGACGGCATTCCGCCCGGCTGCGCGCGGGCGGAGGAGCTCGCCGCGTGGAACGGCGGCAGCGGCGATTTTCGCCGCTGGAAGGCCAATATCCGCGGCGTCGATTTGAACGACCAGTTCCCGGCCGGCTGGGAACTGGAGCGGGAGCGCCGGGGCGTGAGCGGCCCGGCGCCGCAGGATTACGGCGGTCCGCATCCGCTCAGCGAGCCGGAGGCGGCCGCCCTGGTCCGGCTGACCCGCGAAATGCGGTTCAGCCGGGTGCTCTCCTTGCACACGCAGGGCAAGGAGATTTACTGGAACTACCGCGAGCGGGAGCCGCGGGAGGCGGAGGCGTTCGCGGCCCGGCTTGCCGCGGCCGGCGGATACCGGGCCGTAAAGCTTACGGGAAGCGATGCGGGCTACAAGGACTGGTTCATCGACGAGTTCCGCCGCCCCGGGTTTACCGTGGAGGTAGGGGAAGGCGTGAACCCCCTGCCTTTGGAGGACTTCGAGGAGATGTATAAAGAACTGGAACCGATTCTGGCCGAGTTTATCCGCGGATAACGCGGCTTTTTTTTGAATATATAAATGTATATTTGAACGTATATAGAAAAAATGGGTATCTTATCTTATAACGGTATAGAGAGGGGGAGTTCCATGAAATGGTCAAAAATCTGGTCGCTCCGCCGTTGGGGGCATGTGTTCCGCCGGCTTCCCGGGCTAATGCGGTCTCCCCGCGTTCCATTGACGGACAAGCTGCTGATGGCGGTCCCGGCGGTATTGTATTGGGTTCTGCCTGACGTCCTGCCGTTTATACCGATCGACGATATCGCGGTGACGATGCTGCTGATGAATTGGTTTGTGGACCGGGCGGAGCGCAAGGATAGTCAGCCCCCGAGGGAAATCGACAAGGACAGGTTGATACGATGAGCGTGAAAAATACCCCGTGGACAAGAGAACCGCAGGAGCTTTTGTGCACCTGCGGTTTTTGGATTGTGTCGTCGTGTCAATGAAGAGGATATCAAGATGCCGTCAATGGGCTCGAACCATATCCTTTCGCCGATAAACACCGTATATAAGCCCGATGGCTCCCAGTTGCGCCATCAGCCCGCTTCCTCCATAGCTGATCAGAGGGAAGGACACGGCGGAAATCGGGAGAAGCCCCAACGACATGCCGATGCTCCATACGAATTGAACGGAGAAGAAAGCTCCGAGACCGGCGATGAGCATTTTCCCGTACGGATCCCGAACGGACTTGGCCGCATTGACCAGTTGGGTGACAAACAGCAGGACGATCATCAAAACAAGGATGCCGAAAACCCAGCCCAGGCTGTAAATCAGATAGGTGAACACGTTGTCGGAATGAATTTGGGGCAGCACTTCCATGGACGAGCCGAATCCATGCCCCCGCCATCCCGCCGAGCGAACAGCCTCTTCAATTTGGAGGTAAAGGTACCCCGAGCCCTCCGCATCCTCCCAGGGGCGCAAAAAAGCGCTCAGCCGCTCCTGACCGTAACCGCTGAGCAGTAACGGCAATACAAAAATCGACGCGACCATGGAAAGGTAAGTCAGGACCCAACGCCAGCCGTATCGGGAAAAGCACAGCATCAGAGCGAAGGCGACGGCATAGAGGATCAGGCTCGGGAAGGACGGAATCACCGCGAACAGCAGCAACGGGAGGATTCCAAGAACAACAAGCTGCCCTAAAGCGGTCCGGCGCTTTTCGTACTTCCGGGAGAGAGCACCCGCCGCCGCAATGAGAAACAAATAAGGACAGATCGCGGTGGGGTTAACCCCACCGAGGATAAAAACGCGCAAGCCGTTTACGTTCGGGCTCACATAGTTGGTGATCCATATAAGAACAACCGCCAGCCCGTATAACATCCATGAATAATTGTTCAGAATCCCGTAATGGACACGGCTAAGAATGAACAAAACGGCCAATCCGATCCCTATAAAGACCGCCTGCTTGCCGAAAAAATCGATGTCGTACCAAAGTCCTTCTCCGGCTTGATAACTGAGCCGCACGGCGTACATAGCCAGCAAAGCGATCGTCAGCAGCAGAGCCAGGGAGAGCAGCATCATCCACGGCACGCGCGGCCGGTGCACCCTGTTCAACCCTTCGGCGACCGAATCCGTATTCCCCATCTGAGCCATGGCCTGCCGCGCGGCGGCCTCGTCATCCAAACCCTCGGCCCGCTTGGCTTCCCATAGCTCGTCCAAATGGCCGGCGATCTCCTCTCTTATTTCTTGGCGCAGTTCGCGCGCTTTGACCTGCCTGGATACCCGGTTCACATATTCTTGTAATAGCGGATGCAAGTTTTTCATGCAGGTCCCTCCCCGAGTACCCGATCCACAGCCCCCCGGAACAGCTGCCATTCGCGCTTCTTCTCCTGAAGCTGGCGCCTGCCGCTGTCCGTGATCCGGTAGTACTTGCGCTTTCGACCTTCGGCTTCCTCCCAATAGGCTTCCAACCAGCGCTCCGTCTCCATGCCATGAAGAATCGGATAAAGCGTTCCTTCCTTCAAAGCAAAGGTCCCGTCCGACATCTGTTCAAGCTCTTTGATCAACTGGTAACCGTATAAATCCCGCTTGTCCAGCAGTGTCAAAATCAGCATGCCGGTGCTTCCCTTGAGCAGTTCCTTATTAACTTTCAAGCAGACACCACCTTTCCAAATTCATACAGCCATTATACATAGATTTAGTATGCATAGCAATCCTATGTATCGGAACATTAGGATCATCCCTATTAGTTCTTAACCCGGACGAAACGGAAATATCCGGAAGCCTGGCCTTGCTTGTTTCACGGCATTTCTTTACAATAGGTATGCTGGAATGTCACTTAGGATAGGAGAGATCATATGAACGTCAAAATTACCCGCAATGCGGCAAAGGTAATAAAGAAGGAACTGGAAAAGGAAGAGAACCAGGGGCTGGCCCTGAAAGTGTTCATCACTCATTCGCACGGCGATCACGCCCACTATGGCTTGGACCTGGTGAAGCCCGGCGACAAGGATCAAATCATCAAGACAGACAAGGAAATCGATGTGATCGTGGAAGGCACCGATCCGTTGCTGGACGGCGTCAAAGTCGATTACTTGTATTTTCCCCAGGAGGGCTTCGTTATCACCAACCCTTCCAAAGGCAACCACGGAGATCATTAATTATTCGGTTCAGTTCAGTTCGGTGAAACCGTTAAGCTCGGCACTTAAAAATTCCCAAAATGGGACGATTCTCGCGCTCGAGATTCCCATTTTGGGAATTTTTTTTGTCTACGGTGGATTGTGCACCGATCGGGTTCGTGAAATGCTTTAGGGGAATGGAAAATCGGCAAGGATCGTGCTATAATGAACAATCGTATATTAGTACAGTAGATAAAAAGAAGGGAAGCATCATGGCTAACGATATTCGGATTTGCGATAAATGTAATCATATTCGTATGAAGACGATGGTACCGAAATTGCAAAAGCTCGCACCGGACGCCGACATCAAAATCGGCTGCAAATCGTATTGCGGCCCTTGCGGCAAAAGAGCGTTCGTATATATTAACGGCCGTTACGTGAGCGCGCCGACGGAGGATGAAGTGCTGGCCAAGGCCGCCCCGTTTGTGAAAAAACCGAAACTTTAGAAGACGGCTGGTTGGGGCTGCCGGGAAATTGAACCGGAAAACGCGGCCAATGGATTGCCGCCGGGGTCTATGCCCCGGCGTTTTTTTTTGTATTTCGCTTGACATGTTCATGACTTCATTTTAAAATCTAACTAGTTAGTTTATTTTAGTGGAGAAGATGATGATGACCGAAAGAAAGAAGAGGACTTACGATGCCGCCCGCACTAAAGCGATCATTCTTGATGCGGCGGAAGAGCTGTTTGCGGAACATGGCTACTCCGCTACGCGAATCGATGCGATCGCTGATGCGGCGGGCTATAACAAAAGTCTTATCTATCAGTATTTTAAAGATAAGTTGGGACTTTATACGGAGGTGGTCAAGCGGGCGGACCTGTTCGGAAACAAAATGTCGGAAGAGCGGGTTGGGGACCTGCTTAAGGATGAGACAACCGCTTCGGACCCGGACAAGTTCCGACAGCTGCTTGAACAGGTGATTGACTTTTCCTATCAGCTATTGACGGATCATCCCCGTTATTTGAAAATATTCGCCTGGGAAGCCGCTGAGAACTGGAAGACGTGGAAGCAAATCGCCTACAATCCGGATGATGATTTTCCCCGGTTGTATGAATTGACCTTGGCGGCGAAGAAGAATGGAATAATCAGACGGGACATGGAACCGATGATGGTGCCGATGATTCTGATGAATACGGTAATCCCGTTCCTCCAATCTTTCCGGAGATTTAGCGAGATTTTTCCGGATGACCGTATGCCGCCGATGACGCAGGAACAGTTTAGAGAACAGATCGCAAAATTCGTTATTTACGGCGTAATGGAGCCAAGTATCCTGTAGCTTAGGGAGCTTGGCCATATTTTCGCTTTAAATATAAATAACTAGTTAGATTAAATTGGAGGACGGATGTTATGAGATTTCAGCAAAAGGTCGTTATTGTCACCGGAGGAGCCGGCGGGATCGGCGCCGCGGCAGCCCGATTGTTCGCGGGGGAAGGAGCCAAGGTGGCTATTGCCGATTTATCCGAGGAAGGACAGATGCTGGCGGATGAATTAACAAAAAGCGGACTTGTCGCAAGTTTTATAAAAACGGACGTGACCCAAGAGGGTGAGGTCGAGCGGATGGTGGAGAAAACCGTCGAACGTTACGGCAAGCTGGATATTCTGTTCGCCAACGCCGGTGTCGGGGCCGATGGCCCGACGGACCAGTTAAGCCTTGAGGATTGGAAGCTTGCCGTTGATATAAACCTGACCGGTGTGTTTCTTTGCAACAAATACGCGATCAAGCAAATGCTGAGCCAGGGGAACGGCGGCGCGATCGTCAATTGCGGCTCGGTCCACAGCCATGTCGGGAAAGCGAGAGTCAGTGCATATGCGGCCGCCAAAGGCGGGGTCAAAATGCTGACCCAATCTACGGCGGTAGCTTACGCGGCCAGAAATATCCGCGTAAACGCCGTATGTCCGGGATATGTCGATACGCCGATGATCAACCGCTTGGGCGAGGAGGTCAAGAACTACCTCATAGGTTTGCACCCCGCAGGCCGATTGGGTACGGCTGAGGAGATCGCTAAAGCGGTTCTGTTTCTGGCCAGTGACGACGCTTCATTCATCACAGGAACCAGCCTGATGGTGGATGGGGGATATACGGCGGTATGACGAGCATGCGGATTTTTTATTTTTCGGGAACGGGCAACTCGCTGTTTATCGCCCAGGAGCTGCACAAATCGTTTCCCGAGGCTACCGTTGTACCGATCATCCAAGTAACGGACTATTCCATTAAAGCCGATGTCGTGGGTTTCGTTTTTCCGGTTCACGCGTTTACGATGCCGGCGCCGGTTAAATATTTTTTGGAGAAAATAAATCTGGAGCAGCCCTCCTATCTTTTTGCCATAGCCACGCGGGGAGGCTCTCCCTGCCATGTGTTTCGGGATATGGATCGTCTGCTTCAAAAAAAAGAAAGGGCGCTGAACGCTCACTGGTTTATCGATATGCCCAACAATTTTTGCCATATCGCGGATACGCCCGATCAGGCGCTCATAGAAAGATTGTGCGCGGAAGCGCGGGTCAAGCTGGAACCGATAGCGGCAGCCATCGGAAACAGGGAAGAAGTGCACGCGACGAACTCGGAAAAGTCGTTTTGGAGAAAAAAGCTGCTTTTTCCGGCTTTGTCGGTGGTCTTGCGCAAAACGGATTATCTGCATACGGACAAAAAATTTTATGCCGACGACCGTTGTATCGGATGCGGCCTGTGTACGAAAGTGTGCTTGTCCGGGAAAATTGAGCAGCAGGAGGGCAGGCCGATTTGGAAAGAAGAGACGGAATGTTATTTTTGCTTCGCCTGCATCAATTATTGTCCGCGTCAAGCTATCCAAATCCGGAAAACCAAATCGATGACCAAAGGCAGGTACCGTCATCCGCTATACACGGCACATGATATAGCCCGGCAGAAGGGCGGAACGGAGAGAAGACGAAGCGGCTGCGCGGAAAGCGGAGAAGTTTAAGGTGAGCCAAGGCCGACCAGGTTTCAAGCGAAACCCGGCCGGCCTTTTGCCACGTTACAGATGGTTTTCCTGAGCTGCCGTATTCTACAACTGAGGAATCAAATCTTCCGTAATCAGTCTGTCCGAAATTTGCAGCTGTTTCTTGGCGCGCTCGTACGGAACCCGGCACGGTTCGATCCCGGTTTCGGTTCGGGCAGCGAGATCATAGCAGGCGCCGTTCTCGAACAGATTGTCCGGGGACGGAATATAATACAGTTTCCCGTCGGTAAAGGCACCGGACCGGAGAACGACAAAAGGGGTCCCGGACGCGAACAGGTTGTTGCCCATCATATAGTACCCGTCCGTGGGGACGCCCAGCAGATGCAAAAGCGAAGGTGCCATATCAAGCTGGCCCGACGGCCTGCTGTCCACGCCGGCTGCTTTGCCGCCGGGCAGATGCACGAGCAGGGGGACCTGATTCATGATTTGATGCATATCAAGCTCGGTCAGCGGCCTTCCCAAAAAGCGCTCGTAGTCTTTTTTATCCGGAATGGAATTATCATGATCGCCGTACACATACAGGATCGTATTGTCCCAAATCCCCTTCTCCTTCATCCCCTCGATCAACTGGCCCAGGGCTGCATCGGCGTAATGTATCGATTCGAGATAATTGCCGAAGATCGTATCTTTGAACTCCCCGGTATCCAGTTCTCTGACCGAGGCGGGAAGGGAGTACGGATGATGGCTGGAGAGCGTGATCAAAAAAGAATAAAAAGGCTGCGATTCCTTGCTCATCAGCTCCAGCGATTGGCGGAAAAACGATTTGTCCCCTAGCGACCAGCCTAGCGGCTCGTCCATGGTGAAGTCCTTTTTGCTGTAAAAATGGTCATACCCCATCGCTTTATACATGTTGTTACGGTTCCAGAAACTGCCCTCGTAAGCATGGAAAACGGCGGTTTCGTATCCGCGTTCTCCCAGAATTTGCGGCAGGACGTCATAGCGGTGATCGGGATACCGCACGAAGACCGAGCCGGTGGGAAGCGGGTGAAGGGAACTTTGGGAGGAGAAATCGGCATCCGAAGTCCGTCCCTGTCCTGTCTGATGATAATAATTGCTGAAATACAGGCTTTCCTTCATCAGTTTATTGAAATTTGGCGTGATCTCCCACCCGTCGATTTCGCGGCCGATCATGAAGTTCATGAAGGCTTCCACCTGCACGACGAGAACGTTACTGCCCCGGTAGGCGCCGAAACTCTCGTTGGTTTCATTGCGGGCCTCCGCTTGCTTCGCGAACCAGTCCCGCATCTCGTTCTTTTCCTGCTCCGTCATCCTTGTTTCACCGCCCATATGCTCCTTTGCATACCGGTAGATGTCGTAGCCGTGAAAACCGAGCAGCCCGGTCACATTGTACAGCGAAATATTCCACCAGCCGCCTTCAAAAAGCCCCGTGGCCCATGTTTTCGTATAATGGCGGATCGGACCGAACGTGAGCACGAAGCCCAAGGCAAAGACGGCGAGTCCCCCTACAAAACGGGAGATCGGCTGGGTGCGGTCTTTCGCGCGATTTTTGAAGCCGGCGGTGGTTCCCGATTTTTTTTCCAGGCGTCGATATCCCGGCATAACGCGCATAACCAAAACGAAGACCAGCCATAATAGCCAGTCGGCCGCAAGCCAGAGATCGGAGAGATGCAGGAGGGAGCGGATGCTCTCTCCCAATTCCCCCACTTGGCCCGCTTGAAACAGGACGGGCACGGTGATGAAGTCCGCAAAATAGCGGTAATAGACCAGGTCCGCGAAAATCAGCACGGTCAGCAGCACGTTCAAGACCGCCAGAGCGATCGTCCGGCCCCGGCGCGGGAGCCATAGCGTCCAGAAGGAAGCCAGCATCAGCGAACCGATCGCGATGAGATGGTCGAGCTTGTTCATATCTATATTCTGGGCGTGGAGGTTGGCGTGCAACAGTTTAAGTTTCAACAATAGGACGACGATGAACAGGACGTACCCCGAATGACGCTTCAGTTTTAAAAAGACGGCCATCAATTAGACGCCCCTTTCCGAAAAAATGGAGAAACCCTCCACCCGAAGCTTAATGCCGCGGGGGAAGGGGTCCGAGATACTGCAGGTATTGGCATTCAATCCGTCCGTTGAACAATTTGCGCCGTTTGTCGGCTTTGCGCTGAAAATCATGCTCGAACTGTTTGGTCGGCGTCAGTGCGAAGAAAGACCAGGTCGGCAGCTCGGCGTATACGCGGCCCAGCTGGCCGATCAACCGGCGTACTTCTTTCTCTTCCCCGATCCGTTCGCCGTACGGGGGATTGGTGATCATCACGCCGTACTCTCCCTCCGGCTGGATTTGGACAGCCGGCAGAGTCTTGAAGGCGATCTCCTTGGCCAGACCCGCGCTCTTGGCCGCGGCCTGGGCGATCTCGATCGCCTTCGGATCGATGTCGCTCCCCGCGATATTCAGCGGAATATCGTCCTTCACGGCATCGATCGCTTCCTCGCGCGCCTCCTGCCACAGCGGCTCCGGCAGAACCGGCCAGGCCTCGGAGTTAAAGGTGCGCCGCAGGCCCGGCGCGATATTCCAGCCGATCATCGCGGCTTCGATCGGCAGTGTGCCCGATCCGCAGCACGGATCGTAAAACGGCCGCGACGGGTTCTGATGCCAGCGGCTGAGCAGGATCATCGCGGCGGCCATCGTTTCCTTGAGCGGCGCTTCCGTAGCCACTTTGCGGTAACCGCGCTTGTGCAGCGCCGGGCCGGTCGTGTCGAGCGTCAGCAGGGCCTTGTCGTTCAGCAGATTGATCTCGATGACGTAACGCGGTCCATTTTCCTGGAACCAGTCGTTGCGGTAGGTCTCCTTCAACTTCTCGACGACGGCTTTTTTGACGATCCCCTGGCAGGCGGGCACGCTGCTGAGCTGGGATTTGTGCGATCGGCCTTCGACGGGAAACTCGCCGTGAACCGGAATCCAGTCCTGCCAGGGCAGCGCCTTTGTGCCTTCAAACAATTCGTCGAAGGTGAGCGCGGTGAATTCGCCCATCTTGATCAGAACCCGATCGGAGGTGCGGAGCCACAAGTTGCAGCGGCAAATATCGTACAGGTCCCCTTTAAACGTAACCCGGCCGTTTTCCACGACCATCTCCTCATAACCCAAATCTTTAAGCTCGCGCGCTACGACGGCTTCAAGCCCCATCGGCGCGGTGGCGATCAACTCCAATTGTCCTTGTCCCGGCATTTCTGTTTATCAACTCCATGTTCATTGGTTTGGCAACTCGATCGGCAAGTTTAGCAAGATGATTTCTCCATCTACCCAAGCTTAGCCGCTGATTAACGGGAAAATCTCCCGGTAATTTTCCTCTCGATGGCCCTTGGATCGGATTTTGCTGGAAAAGTTCCATCTATTTCACGTCCTGATCACCGTTCTTGACAAATTCAGGCGATTTAGCTGGAGCTTTTCCCGCTAATTGTCTCCGCAGCCGCATATATCCCAAAATAACGGGAACTATTCCCGCTATTTGCACCAGCGCTGGATTAACCTGAGGGGTCCATGGCTGTACCCGCCTCCCTTTGAAGCCGGGCGGGTGGATAAGAGTCGTTTGCGGCGGTATTTTGTCGAATTTGGCTCTTTGATGTGAAATAGCGGTCTTTGGGGCCTCACGTCGCCCGATTCTCTTGTGGTTCCCGTGTAAAAACCATACAATTCAGTATAGGACAATGTCTATGAAGATACAAACCGAAAATCGCGAACGGACAAGGAAAAAGGAGTGTGCGGGAATGATAACCCCTGAACAATACAGTGAGGATTTATATCGGGAGGACGAGGTTCTCAGGAAGGTGACCGAGTCGATTATAGAGAGCGGGATGAACGACGTGTCGATTGCGCCGGGGTACGGGCGGCTGTTAACCCTGCTTGCGACCGTCTCCAAAGCCCGCTCCATTCTGGAGATCGGCGCGCTCGGCGGGTACAGCGGAATCTGCCTGGCCCGCGGGCTCGCGGAGGGAGGCCGCCTTCTGTCCCTGGAGCTCAAGGAGGCCAACGCCGCTCTGGCCAGACGGAATCTGGAGGCCGCCGGTTTTGGCGGGCTTGCGGAGTATATGGTGGGTCCGGCTCTGGACAGCCTGGAGCGGTTGGCGGAGCGGGGAGAGCAGTTCGATCTGTTTCTGATCGATGCCGATAAGGAAAACTACCCCGTCTACCTGGAATATGCCATCCGGCTGGCGAAGCCCGGGGCGCTTATCGCCGGCGACAACACCCTGCTCCGCGGACGAACGCTGAACCCGGACAAAAACGGCCCATCGGTTCAGGCCATCCGCAAGTTCAACGAAATGATCGCCACCGACGAGCGTCTGCTCAGCACGATGCTGCCGGCTTACGACGGTCTGGCCCTTGCGATCGTGAAGTAGCCGCCTTCGCGAAGAGCGGAGCAGGCGCAAAAAGCCCGCCCGGTAATTTAAGTATATCGGGCGGGCTTTCCATGTCCGTCGCGTCTATTTGAACGCGGCGTGTTTCGGATGAGCGTAGAGCTTCCAGCGAACCCAGGCGGTATTGACCAGCAGCAGGATACCGGAGACGATAAAGAGGCCTTCGATGCCGATGAAGCCGGAGAGAAAGCCTCCGATCAGCGAGCCGAGCATGTTGCCGAGGGCCAGCGTACTGCTGTTGAAACCGAACGCGCGGCTCTCCATTCCGTCCGGCGTGTAGAAGCGGATGAGCGCGTTGACGCTGGGCAGCAGGCCGCCCATGAAGACACCCATCAGGAACCGCACGAGGATAAGCTGCCAGACGGATTGCACGAACGCCTGCGGAATCAAGGTGATGGAGGCTCCGATCAGGCAGAAGGTCAAAATCCGGTGCGCCCCGACCTTGTCGCTGACGCGGCCGAGGATCGGGGAGGTGATCATGTTGGAGATCCCCGTGACGGCGCTGACGAAACCGGCCCAGAACGCCACATCCGTGGGGACGCCGTGAAGCTTCTCCACGTAGATCGGCAGCAGGGACATCGGGCTCAGCATCGCGAACTGCAGCAGGAAGGTCACGGCGAAGAGCGCCGTGAGCTGCGGCGTTTTGTTCAATTCGACAAAGCCTTGCAGCACCGAGATTTGCGGGGTATGCGCCGCCTCTTCGCGGTCGAAGTTTTCCCGCACGAACAGCCAGGCCAGGACGGAGGCCAAGAACAGCAGGGTCCCGGTGATGTAAAAGATCGGGCGAAAGCCGACCCATTCCGCCAAAAGTCCCCCGATCAGCGGGCCGAGAATGGTTCCGGCCACGTTTCCGGACTGGATCGTCCCCATGGCGAAGCCCATCCGTTCTTTGGGCGCGGTGCCCGATACGAGCGAGACGGCGGCCGGGTTGAACCCGGAGATCGTCCCGTTCAACAAGCGAAGCGCCAGCAAATGCCAAGGCGCCGTGGCAAAGCCCATGAGGGATATAACGATCGCCATTCCGAAGCCCGAGCGCAGCAACATGATTTTTCGTCCATATTTATCGGCAAGCTTGCCCCACAACGGCTGAAAAATAAAAGATGTAGCAAAGTTGGCGGCAAAGATCATCCCGGCCCAAATGCCGATCTCGTGCTCGCCCTGAACGTTTAGGTTTCTGGCCAGATACAGCGATAAAAACGGGGTGATCATCGTCATTCCCGCGTTGACCAGAAATGAGCCGAACCAAAGCACAATGACATTGACTTTCCATGATTTCAAAGTGCTTTCACTTCCTTTCCGAATAACAGGCATTTTAAACAATTCTTATAAGTATATCACAATTCGACGGGCCGCCCGGGCCGCTCTGTCATACGATTGTCATGGGACAAACCGGTGTGACAGTTGTTACTTACTTTTAAAAAGGGCATAATATATATTAGAGATTTAAGATTGGAGGCTATACTCGTGGCTTATAACGATCGGTTTATCCGCGCCTGCCGGAAGCAGGAGGTAGACCGTCTTCCGGTTTGGTACATGCGTCAGGCGGGAAGATACGATCCGGAATACCGGAAGATTAAAGAGAAATACAGTCTGCTCGAAATTTGCCGGCAGCCCGAGCTTGCGGCGGAAATTACGATGATGCCGGTGCGCAAGCTGGGCGTGGATGCGGCTATTTTGTATTCCGATATCATGAATCCGGTTGCTTCAATCGGCATCGATTTTGATATCGTTAAGAATATCGGACCCGTCATCGACAATCCGATTCGAACGCGCGAAGATATCGAACGCCTGAAACCGATCGACGTGGAAGGGGACCTGTCCCACATTCTGGAGACGATCAAGCTGTTGGACAAGGAGCTGGAGGTGCCCCTAATCACGTTTGCCGGCGCGCCCTTCACGATTGCCAGCTATTTGATCGAAGGTCGTCCGTCAAAAAGTTACATACGCACGAAAAGCCTCATGTACGGGGAACCCGAGCTTTGGGATAAGCTGATGGCCAAGCTTGGCGATATGGTCATCACCTACTTGCGAGCGCATGTGAACAGCGGCGGCAAAGCGTTCCAGCTGTTCGACAGTTGGGTCGGAGCGCTGGCGCCGAAGGATTTTGAACGTTACGTCCTGCCTACGATTACCCGTATTTTTGCCGAACTTGACGATTTGGATGTACCGAAAATCTATTTTCCCGGCGTTAGCTCCGGTGAACTGCTGCCTACCTTGACGAAACTGCAGGCGGATGTGATCGGACTTGACTGGCGGGTATCGATTTCCGAAGGGCGCCGGCGTCTGGAAGGGAAGTTTGCCGTACAGGGCAATCTCGATCCGTACATCCTAACCGCCCCTATGGATACCATTAAACAGTACGCCAAGGAATTGATCGATCAGGGGACGGAAGCCCCCGGGTATATTTTTAACTTGGGGCACGGCTTGTTCCCCGAGGCCTCGCTCGAGAAGCTTCGCGAGTTAACCGATTATGTACACGAATATTCGGCGGAAGTGATCGCACGTCGGGCTCATGTCCATTGATTTGAAACGGTATCATCACATGAACTTATAGAGGTGAACAATCGTGACAACAACCAAAATCGGCGTACTCGTCATGTCTTACGGCACGCCGCAAAGCCTGGACCAGGTTGAATCGTACTACACGCATATCCGGCGGGGGCATCCGCCTACGGCCGAGCAGCTCAAAGAACTGAAAGACCGTTACGAAGCTATTGTCGGCGGGGTTTTTCCGCTGCGGGCCAATACGGACCATCAAGTGGCCTCGCTGCAGGAGACGTTGAACCGGCTCAATCCTCACAAGGATAAACAATTCGTTTGCTATCAAGGCTTAAAGCATGCGTCGCCGTTTATCGAGGACGGGGTTGAGGCGATGGCGAAGGACGGAATTACGGAAGCGATTGGGATTGTTCTGGCCCCGCATTACTCCGTCATGAGTGTCGGCGGTTATATCAAGCGGGCGGAAGCGAAGGCCGGGGAAGCCGGAATCGCCATGAAATTCGTACGCGACTATCACCTGCATCCAAAACTGATCGAAGCGTTGGCGAAGCGGGTATCGGCGAAGCTGGATCAGTTCGAGGAAGCCGGAGCGGTCCGGGATCAAGTGAGAGTGCTCTTTAGCGCGCACAGTCTGCCGGAACGCATTCTCGCAATGGGCGATCCTTATCAGGATCAGCTTTTGGCCACTTCCAAAGCCGTTGCCGATCAAGCGGGCGTGACCTCCTGGCAGTTTACCTGGCAGAGCGCCGGCCGAACGGCCGAACCGTGGCTGGGGCCGGATATTCTCGATACGCTGCGCACGCTGAGCCTGGAGCAAATCGAGGACGTTCTGGTCGCGCCGGTCGGTTTTGTCTCGGATCATCTGGAGGTGCTGTATGACCTCGATATCGAGGCGAAAGCGATCGCCAAAGAGCTGGATATGCGGCTGGAGCGCATCGACTCGCTGAACAGCGACCCGCTGTATATGGAGACGCTGAGCGATGTTATTTTCCAGGCATATGCCAATAACTAAGCGCTAGCGCCACCTGACACGGGGCCGTCTATATAAGTCTTTTCGCCTGGACGCAGCGGGTTGAATCCGGGCCCGCAATTACCGCTAGCCGTTTCGCGGAAATAGCGGTCTTATGGGCCGGTATTTCTGCCCGATTCGCTTTTGCGGGTAAAATAGCGGCGTAAATGGCCCTAATTCACCTCCCGGGCTGTCAAAGGGTAACGGGTGAGCTGCACCGAAAATGATAATCTGTTAGCTTGGAAATGCAGAAGTCATAATTTTGCTCCGAACAGGGCCCTTCGCTTATAAAATAGGCGAGGGGTTCTATTTATTTCCGGTTAGCTGATATAATAAAATCAATCATGCTCAATGATGTAAGGCTAGTATGGGGGAAAAGGAGTAGAACATGTATCCACCACGTTCCGAGAAACACAAAAAGAAGAAGTCGGAAAAACAGCGGAGGCAGATCCGCTTTTGGATGGGGGTCAATGTATCCCTGATTTTAATTATCGCCGTATTGGGGCTGTACTTCGTTCTCGGCGAACGAGAGATGAACGGCACTTCGGGGGAGGATTCGGGTCAGGCGGCGGGCGCGCCGGCGGGAGAACAAATCCCGGGGAATGACGAGGCAAGCCGGACCGATGACGAGCCTTCAAACGGGGAACCGGCTTCGCCCGAAGAAGACCGCAACCCGGAAACTGCCGCGAACGATGAGCCTTCAAAAGATCCGGCCAAGGTGGACGAACCGCAAACGGTAGGTGAAGATGAGGCAGGTTCCGAAGCGGATCGCGAACGGGAGGTCGACTCCGGAGAGCGTCTGCTGATTCATTTTGCGGGGGATACGATCTTTTCGAGCAAAGTCGCTGAGAAGCTGGAAAAGGAAGGCTACGATTACCCTTACCGGTATGTCAGGGACTTGTTTCAGAACGACGATCTCAGCGTCGTGAATCTGGAAACGCCCGTGACGGATGGGGGGACGGCGGCCGAGAACAAGACGTTTGTGTTTAAGTCATCGCCCAAGGCGCTTCCCGAGCTGGCAAAGGCCGGGGTGGAGGCGGTCAATCTGGCGAACAACCACACCCTGGATCAAGGGGTGGAAGGACTTTTGGATACGATAGCGCATTTGAAGGAGAGCAAACTGCACTTTGTCGGAGCGGGTAAGAACAGTACGGAAGCCTATGCCCCGGTATACATCGAGCGTAAAGGCATCGTGATCGCGCTGTGCGGCTTTACCCGCGTCATCCCCGAGAGCCACTGGGCGGCGGGCAAAGGACCGGGGGTCGCGGCGGCGTACGATGCTTCGCAGGCCGTTAAAGCGATCCAAAGCGCCCGGAAGAAGGCGGATTTGGTGCTTGTCTCCGTTCACTGGGGCAAAGAGCGCACCACCAAGCTGGAAGAGCACCAAACTTCGCTGGCCCATCAATTTATCGATGCCGGCGCCGATTTGGTGATCGGCGGTCATCCGCATGTGCTGCAGGGGCTGGAAAATTATAAAGGAAAATGGATCGCTTACAGTACGGGGAATTTTATTTTCACGAAATCCAAGGATCCGAAAACCTGGGAGACCGCTGTGTTTGCCGCGGAATGCAGCCGCAGCGGGAATTGCGACTTGAAGCTGATCCCTTACAAAACCGAGCTCGGCCAACCCGTGCCAATGACGGAGGAGGAGGGAGCCAAGCTGTTGAAAGAGGTGGAGAGCTTCTCGCCGGGGGTCTCGATCGGGGCTTCGGGCAAGGTAAGTTTGGCGAACGGCTCCGAATAAGCACACAGGAGGGAGCGTGAAAGGATGTCCAACCCATGCGTAGCTCACCGGGGATTTTCCAGCATTGCGCCGGAGAACACGCTGGCCGCGATTTCGCTGGCGATGGAGCAGCCTTTTGTACATTGGGTGGAAGTGGATGTTCAACTGTCCAAAGACGGCGTTCCCTTGCTGATACACGATTTCACATTGAACCGGACGACCAACGGCCGGGGACCGGTGAAGGACAAAACCTGGGCCGAGCTGCAGACGCTCGATGCGGGACGCTGGAAGTCCAAAGCATACGCGGGGGAAAAACTCGTCAGCCTGGATCAGTTTCTTGATAAAATACAGGGACGGTTACGGGCCAATATTGAAATAAAAACGCAAGGCAATCTGTACCCGGGGATCGAGGAGAAGGTTATCGGCGCGATCAAAAAGCGGCGGATGGAGCAGGAGGTCGTTCTCACCTCCTTTGAACCTCGAATTTTGGCCAAGGTCAAGGAAATCGGGCGGGGGATTCGGACGGGTCTGATCATCGACGGGTATCCCAAAGATTTATTGCTGCGTCTGCAGCTGCTGGAATGCTCCTTTCTTTCCATCGGTTATCGTCATCTGACCGCGGAGCTTGCCGGAAAAGCGGCAAAGCGGGGAATCGAGGTCATGGCCTGGACCCTGGATGACGCCCGCCGGATGCGCAAGGTGGCGGACATGCACAAGGATATCCTCCTCTGCACCAATCGCCCCGATATATGGCGGAAAGCGATCGGCGACCGGGAGGAACAGGAGAAGACCTGAGCACAGTAGGTCTAACTTATAAAGACAAATCGGGAGGCGTTAAGGGATGAACAAAATGATATCGAACGTGTACTGTGTCGGCCGAAACTACCGGCTTCATGCCGAAGAGCTCGGCAATGAGGTGCCGGCGGAGCCGATGATCTTTTTGAAGCCGTCGCACGCGGTCGTTTCGATGAACGGTACGGGGATTTCGCTACCGGAAAACCGCGGTGAAATTCACTACGAAACCGAACTCGTTCTACGGATCGGCCGTTCTTATGAGCCGGGCATGACCGTGGACGAGCTTGTCGATGTGATGGCCTTCGGCATCGACTTTACGCTGCGGGATGTACAGAGCGAATTAAAGAAGAAAGGTCATCCCTGGACGGCGGCCAAAGGCTTCAAAAACGCCGCTCCCCTAACGCCTTATCTCGCTTTTCCGGGGACGGTGCAGGTTGCCGAGAACGATTTTACCTTGCGCAAAAACGGGGAAGTCGTTCAGCGGGGAAACGTTCGGAATATGATCTTTTCTCTGCAGCAGATTGTGGATTATATCGCGGACCGGTACGGTCTGGATGAGGGGGATCTGATTTTCACGGGCACGCCGGAAGGGGTAGGGCCGGTGGTTCAGGGGGATCGCCTTGAAATCTCATACGGACCGGATTTGTTGGGCAGCTGTGAAATCGTATCCGGTCCGCAGGCCAAACAATGACGGACTGGATCGTAGGGGCGCTCTGCGCCCTTTTGGTTTCCGGGGCGGCCTATCGTAAACAATCGCTGTCCCTTTCGGGAATGATCGCGGCCGCGGTGATGGGCACCGTGTATTATGCGGCTGGGAATTTGTTCTGGTTCGGTTTGCTGCTGATCTTTTTTATAACTTCCACGGCATTCTCCAAATTTCGCGGCGACCGGAAACGGGAGTTGGAGAAATCCTATGCCAAAACCGGACGCAGGGATGCCGGTCAGGTGTTTGCCAACGGCGGGATCGGGATGCTGGCCTGCATCGGTAACGCGCTTTGGCCGAATCCGGTCTGGGCCTGGTTCTTCGTAGGCTCGATGGCCGCGGTAACCGCCGATACGTGGGCGACGGAGTGGGGCGGACTAAGCAAAACCCCGCCGCGGTCGGTGCTGACCTGGAAGCCGCTTCCCGCCGGGACCTCCGGCGGCGTATCGCGGCTGGGCAGCTTCGCCGCGCTGGTCGGGGCGCTGCTGATCGGCGCGGCCGCTCAGGTTTTGCTGGATTTGACGGCGGGCGGGAGCGGGTCGAACGGGACGGCCGCCTATTTTGCGTCTTTATGGCGCTGGACCGTGATCGGCGGCGTAGCCGGTTTTACCGGCGCCTTTGCCGACTCCCTGCTGGGGGCGACCCTGCAGCGGATGCAGCGCTGCCCGAAATGCGGCAAGAGCGTGGAAGTGGACACGCATTGCGGCACCGCTACTTTGCCGCTGCGGGGCTTGCGCTGGATGAACAACGATGCCGTGAACATACTCAGCGCCCTGGCTGCAGGTTTTATCGCCTGGGGGCTTGGCGTCATGCTGACTTAGAAAGTGGGAATAACGATGAATATTTTGACTGCGGAACAACTCGGAAAAAGCTATGGCGAGAAAATCCTGTTTCAGGACGTTTCCTTTGGCATGGATGAACATGATAAAATCGGCGTCATCGGCGTAAACGGAACCGGAAAATCCACGTTTCTGCGCGTCATCGCCGGCCTGGAACCGGCGGACGAAGGAAAGGTGTCGGTGAACCGGGATACCCGAATCACCTTCCTGGCCCAGAATCCGGAGTTCGATCCGGAGATCTCCGTCTTGCGCGCCGTCTTTCAACACGGCGGTCCGGAACTGCTGGCCGTCTCTTCCTACATGGAAGCGATCGAGGAATTGGAGCTGCATCCGGAAGATACCGCGCTGCAGTCCAAAGTCTCGAAGCTGAGCCAGGAGATGGACCGGCTGGGGGCTTGGAGCCTGGAGAGCGAGGCCAAGAGCGTGTTGTCCAGGCTCGGCATCACCGAGTTCGGGAGAAAGATCGGCGAGCTCTCGGGTGGTCAGCGGAAACGGGTGGCTTTGGCCTCCGCGCTGATTGTCCCTTCGGAACTGCTCATTATGGACGAGCCGACCAACCATATCGACAACGCCTCGGTGGCCTGGCTGGAAGCCTATTTGCAGAAACGCCGCGGCGCCCTGCTGCTGATTACGCACGACCGGTATTTTCTGGATCGCGTGTGCAATGTGATGCTGGAGCTGGACCAAGGGCGATTGTTCCGTTACGAGGCGAATTACAGCCGCTTTCTGGAGCTGAAAAGCGAGCGCGAAGAACGGGAAGCGGCGTCGGAGCAAAAGCGCCAAAACCTGCTGCGCAATGAGCTCGCGTGGATCCGGCGCGGCGCCAAGGCCCGTTCGACGAAGCAGAAGGCCAGAATCGAACGGTTTGAGAAGCTGCAGAACATGAAAGTGGAGCACAAAAGCGAGGCGCTGGATATCTCGGTGGCTTCGGCCCGTTTGGGCCGCAAAATCGTGGAAATCTCCGGGCTGCGCAAGTCGGCGGGGGAACGTCTGTTGATCGGCGAGCTTACCTACACAGCCGTCCCCGGTGACCGGGTCGGCATCATCGGACCGAACGGCAGCGGCAAATCGACGCTGCTGAACATGATCGCCGGTCGCGTGAAACCGGATGCCGGCGAGATTGAGCTGGGGCAGACCGTCAAGCTGGGGTATTTTACCCAGGAGCATCAAGAGATGGACGGGAAGCAAAGGGTCATTGAGTATATTAAGGAAGCGGCGGAGGTCGTCGAAACGGCAGACGGGACCAGAATTACGGCCGCCCAAATGCTGGAGCGGTTTCTGTTTCCACCGGCGATGCAGTGGACGCCGATCAGCAAGCTGTCCGGCGGGGAGAAGCGCAGGCTGTACCTGCTCCGCGTGCTGATGGGAGCGCCGAACGTGCTTCTGCTGGACGAGCCCACCAACGATCTGGACATCCAGACCCTTACTGTTCTGGAGGCTTATCTGGATGAGTTTCCGGGCGCCGTCTTCGTAGTATCCCATGACCGTTATTTTTTGGACCGGACGGTGGACAAAATTTTTGCGTTTGAAGGCGGCGGCCGGGTAGCCATCCACGCCGGCGACTATAGCGAATACGAGGAGCGCACGCAAGGCGGTCTGTCCGGGGCAGCCGCCGATCCGGCGGCGAAGCCGGGAACGGAGACCGGGGCTGGACGCAAGGTCGCCGGGAAGCGGGAAGAAACTTCGGCCGTCCCGGCGGGCAGCGGGGCTGGGGCTGGAGGAAGCGGTAAGGATCCTGCCCGCGGGGAGAAGCTGAAGTTCAGTTACAACGAACAGCGGGAATACGAGACGATCGATGAAAAGGTGGAAGCCGCCGAACAGCGGCTGGCCGCGTTGACCGAAGCGATGGCGGAAGCGGCCAGCGATGCCGTGAGACTACAGGAGCTGATGCGTGAACAGCAGGAGGCGGAGGCCGAGCTGGAGGGGCTGATGGACCGCTGGGCCTACCTGAACGAGCTGGCCGAAAAGATCGAGCAGCAGCGGAACGGGTAGTCTTGCCTTCCCACATCTGGAAAACAATGCTACAATGAACTGAAGATATTCAATTCCTTGAAATGGTGGTGAGGGGATGGATATGTTCGGGGGATTCGACGGGCCCAACCGGCCTCATATGAATGCGGTGGATGAAGATGTGGCCAAAAGCAGATTCAAGGAAAAAGAGCAGCGCCTGCATCGGTACGGTCCACCCGGGTTCGTACGCGAGTCCGTTAATTTGCTGATCGCGGTCGGCGTTTTGGTGATCGTGTTTTATTTGATCAAATGGTTAGCTTGATCGTCATAAAAAGACGGTCTCCGAACGCAGTCTTTGGAAAGAAGACTGCGGGACGGAGACCGTTTTTGTTTGGGGCTTTAGCCAGTGGAGCTCGCGAAACGTGCGAAACATAAAACTGCTATGCGGGTGGTGTAGTGATGCTTATAGCAAAAACCACCTGATGGGGTCGTTATCATAGGAGTGTCCAAGCTACAATGTATAACGAAAGGAGAAGGTGGCTTAATGGCTAATCGAAGTGATATGTCGCTACAAAGAGGCGCCTAGTGTGCTTGCTTCCAAGCTTCCAACTCCAAAAAGATGCGAATCTGCAGGAATTTCTAGCGAATTTAGAGAAACGAGCCGGTTTCGTCAAAAATTCCTGCAGATTTGCAGGTATTTTGAAATTTTGGGCCCCAAACAAGAAAAAACATGCACATATGCAGGAATTCTAAGTTATCAAGGTTGTCTGAAGGGGACTAGTAATAATCGCACCCCTTCAGGGATAGGCAAAAGCGGCAACGGCAAAGTAGCTTGAACGTAGTAAAAGCTGCAGCGTCCTTTAGACGCGAGTCGGTAAATAAAGGCTTATAGCCTTAGAGCAAACCACCCGTCAAACGGGTGGTTATAATGTGCCGGAATAATTGCGCCGGGTCAAGCGGCTTACGCCTTCAAAGCCTGACGGGCAACCAACGTGGATTACTTGATCGCAATAATTTGCCGCAAGTCCCGGGAATCGCCATGCAGCTTCGTTTCCGCCGCATTCATTTGCGCGGATCCATCCCCGTCGAGGAAGATGCCTTCTTTTGCGATGTCGGGGGCGATTTCCTCCTTCACCGCTTCCCGGAAAGCCGCGGCGGTGCAGCGGTCCGGGGTGACGATCAGCCACAGCGTCCCGGTCGCGTCAAAGACGAAGCCCGAGCGGAGGCGATTCTCGTCCGGGTTGGGCAAATGTTCCCGCTGTACGGTCGCCTCCCAGCCGGATTCGTCTCCGAGCCCCATGCTGACCCCGCCTTGGGCAAAATACCGGCCCCGGTCCTTTACCCGGATTTCGCCGGCCGAGGAGACGACCTGGACCGAGAAGGTGCCGGCGACCTCGTCCCAGACGAGCGTGCCGCGGGGATACTTCTCGTTAAACCAGCCGGAGCCGTACGCGCCGGCGGCGCCGCTGACCGGCTTGTCGCCGTTCACGGCGATCGACAAGACGGCTTCCCGATAAAAGAAGCCGCCATTGATGCCGTACACACGGTAGCCGCTCAGCGGACGGTCGGCAGCCCGAAGTTCGACACGCCCCGGCGACACCGCCATCGCATGAAGCGTGACGCCGTTGTCCGCCCGCGACTCCTGATAAACGTAGGGGTGCGGGAGAATGAACCGGCTGCCCCAATACTGCATCAGCAGAACCGCCAGAAACAGCAGGGCGGCCGAAGCGGACGCCGTGGCCCACCGCTTCCGGTCAGCCGGCCACATAGGCGGCAAGCAGTTTCGCCGTATTTATGATCGCCTGCTTATGCGTTCTTTCCATTGCGTGCGAGGCGTGAACGCCGGGGCCGATCAGCGCGGCCCGGATATTGTGACCCCCGCGCAGGGCGGCGGAGGCATCCGATCCGTAAAAAGGATAAATATCGACCGCATGGGGGATGTTCAGCTCCTTGGCCAGCCGGATCAGCTTCCCGGTCATGTCATAGTCGTAGGGGCCGGAGGAGTCTTTGGCGCAAATGGAGACATCGGTCTCCTTGCAGCTGAGGTTGTCGCCCATGGCGCCCATGTCGACGGCGATCATCTCGTTGACGCCGCCAGGGATCCAGGAGGCGCCGTGCCCGACTTCCTCATAATTGGAAATGAGGAACACCAAGTCATGGCGGGGCGTCCAGCCCTCCCGTACGCTCGATTCCAGCAGTCCGAACAGAGCGGCGACGCTCGCTTTATCGTCCAGGTGGCGCGATTTCACGTATCCGCTTGGGGTAATCACCGACCGGGCGTCGAAGGAGATGAAATCTCCCACCGAAATCCCCAGCTTCAAAACATCCTCTTTGGATTCGACAAGCTCGTCGATCCGGACTTCCATGTTCTTCTCTTCCCGTTTGAAATCCCGGGCATCGGCGTATACGTGCACGGACGGGTGGGAAGTCAGGATCGTTCCCGTATAGACTTTTCCCTCGCGGGTATGAATTTGGCAGTATTCGTTCTCGATCCCCGCCATCATAAAACCGCCGACGGAAGTGATCGCCAGCGTTCCGTTGGCGTTGACGGCGCGGACCATGGCCCCCAGCGTGTCGACGTGGGCGCTTAGTGCGACGGTCCGGGAGGAATCTTCGCCCTTTAGGCTCAGCAGAGCTCCGCCTTTTTCGTTTTGCGAGAAGGGAATGCCCAGTTTTTCCGCCTCCGAGCGGATCAATTTCATAATGTCATGAGTAAATCCGCTGGGACTCGGGGTATCGAGCAGCCGTTTCAGCAGGTCCAAAATATAAGACTCGTTCAGTTGAATATGCATGTGGAAACCTCCCTGGTTTATTGAGCTTCATCCGCTTTCGGGGATGGCGGGTCTTCCTGATTTTCGGCAGGGACCGCGGGCTCAGGAAAAACATAACCCGTAGCCTCCTGGATATGTACGAGCTTGGCGTTCAGGATTTTTATTTCCTTTTGCATACGGTAGCCGCGATAAATTCCGAATGCTCCGACGATGATGCCGCCGAGCAGTGTGGAACCCAGGATCAGCAAAATCAAAGGCAGGCTGAACGAACCGAACAGCAGGTTGACCGGCACGGGGTCGACATTGATTACGGCAAAGACGGCGGTAATCAGCGCAAACACCATACCCAAGATCAAAGACCATTGAATTTTCATGAGGATGCACCTCCTTCTACTAGACAGTATAAAATCCCTTGCCCGCAAGGAGCAAGGGATTCACTGGGAATTGCGCGTCTTATTTTGTCAATTTCTCCATCTGTTCGATAATGTCCTCAAATACGCTCATCGCCTCTCGGATCGGCTCCGGCGAGGACATATCCACGCCCGCCTTGCGGAGAATGTTGATCGAGTAGTCGCTGCCGCCGCTCTTCAGGAAGCCGAGATAGCGATCGACCGCCGGCTGTCCCTCCTCGAGAATTTGCTTCGAGAAGCTGGTCGCCGCGGAGAAGCCGGTCGCGTATTTGTACACGTAAAAGCTCGTGTAAAAATGCGGGATCCGGGCCCATTCCATTTCGATGTCCCGATCCACGTTCATCTCCGGCCCGTGATATTTCACGTTGAGATCGTAATAAATCGACGAAAGCTCCTGCGGCGTCAAGGATTCGCCGGCCTCGGCCCGCTCGTGCACGATCTTCTCGAATTCGGCGAACATCGTTTGACGGAACACGGTCGTCCGGAACTGGTCCGCATAGTAAGTGAGCAGGTACATTTTTTGCTTCGGATCGGTCGCCCGCTTCAACAGATAATCCATCAACAGCGCTTCATTCGTGGTCGAGGCCACCTCCGCCAGGAAGATGGTGTATTGGGCATCCCGGTACTTCAGGGCTTCATCGGAAAAATACGAATGCAGCGCATGCCCCATCTCGTGAGCGAGGGTGAACATGCTGTTGAGGTTGTCTTTATGATTCAGCAACACATACGGATGCGTGCCGTATGCCCCCCAGCTGTAAGCGCCGGTCCGTTTGCCTTCGTTCTCGTAGACGTCGATCCAGCGCTGGTTAAAGCCCTCGCGCAGCACGTTCAAGTAGTTCTCGCCGAGCGGCTCCAGCCCTTCCTCCACCATTTTTTTGGCTTCTTCATAGGAAATATCCCATTTGTATTCTTCCACCAGCGGAGCAAACAGGTCATACATATGAAGCTCGTCGACCCCCAGCAGCTTCTTGCGCAGCTTCATGTAGCGGTGAAGCAGCGGAAGGCTTTCATGGATCGTATCGATCAAGTTGGTATAAACTTCCTTCGGAATATTGTCGCCGTAAAGGAACATTTCCAGAACGGAAGGATATTTCCGCACCTTGGCGTAAAACATGTTCTTGTTCACGTTGGCGCTCAATGTAGCCGCGATCGTGTTCTTTTGCTTGCCGTAAGTTTCGTAGACCGCTTTGAAAGCCCGGCGCCGGACGTCACGGTTAGGATTCTCCAAAAATTGAATATAGCTGCCGTGGGTCAGTTCCACTTCTTTCCCGTTTTCATCTTCAATCTTCGGAAATTTCATGTCCGCGTTGTTGATCATTCCGAAAATATGCTGCGGCGCTTGCGACAAATTGCCGACCTGGGCGAGCAGGGCTTCCTCTGTCTTACTGAGGACATGGGCTTTTTCCCGTTTGATTTCCTGCAGGGTGAATTTATAGTCGGCCAGATCCGGGTTTTCGATCAGCGCGTCCAACTCGTTCTCCGGCAGCGACAAAATTTCCGGAGTAATAAAGGATAAGGCTTCGCTGACTTCCACGTTCAATTTTTTGGCTTTCTGCGTCAGCGCCTGGTATGTAGGGTTTGTGGTGTCCTGGTCGTGGTTCAGGTGAGCGTAAACATAAAGGCGTTCCAGACTTTCGGAAATTTCATCCTCCAGAGCGAACACGGCCTTAATCTTCTCCGGGCCGTTCAGCTTGCCCTCGTAGTCGGCAACTTTTTTCTTAAGCTCTTTCAGCGCTTCGTAAGACTGGTCCCAAGCCTTCTGGTCGGGAAACATATCTTCCAGTTTCCATGTGTTCTCCGCTTTCACTTGGGAACGTTTCGGTAAGGTGCTCATTGGAATCCTCCTTTGTTTTGGGTAAGCTGCTGCGGCGTTTGCCGTCATATGCGGTCGGGCTGCGGTACCGGGCAGGACCGCGGCCGTCAGGCTGACGGCCAGCAGGAGGGAGAGAAGGCGGTGCTTTTTCATAATCGATTGGGAACCTCCCTGAATCTAGAGACATTTCCCTATTATGCCCTCCGCCGGCCACCGTTATTTATATTTATGTACCCATGGTGTATAAACTGTAGATCATCAAAATAAACGCTACCGCGACCATAATGACCGCGGTCAAGGCGAAACCGCGCCGAAGCCGGGGAGGGACGTTGTTTCTGCTCAAAATCAGCACGACGCCCAAAGCAAAAGCGCAAACTATAAAAATAAAAAGATTGGAATTGTCCATGCATTGACTCCATTCACAACATATTCGGGGACCCGTACGGCATTAAACCTGTTTAAAGGCGTTCATGATGTCATGCCATTCTTCTTCCCGCCCCGCGTAGTCCTCTTTGGGAAAACGGTTCTGCGCCCATTGCATTAGCGCGGGACGGCTTAGAAACGTATGGGATTCCTCGCCCCACTGGTCCGAGATTTCCCGGAGGATGATGTATTTTCCCTGGACTTCCACGGTCATCATATTCCATTTGTCTTTTTTATATATTTCGTGTTTTTTGATCATCGTAACGACTCCGTTCTTTGGCGGTTAGACTGCTTATGTTATGGAAATATTTTTATGTAAAATGATACCTCACGCCTTAAAGGAAAGCAAATGATTACGTTCTCCGGATGAAATTAAAACGATGCGGAACTTCACCGAAAATGTCACGTTGCAATGTGCTGGGGCATAGAGTATAATATGGGTATTCGTCAATGATGACGATTATTTTTAGGAGGTTGTTCATTTGAAAGGTACAGTTAAATGGTTTAACGCAGAAAAAGGCTATGGCTTTATCCAAGTTGAAGGCGGCGAGGACGTATTCGTTCATTTCTCCGCTATTCAAGGAGAAGGTTTCAAAACTTTAGAAGAAGGCCAAGCGGTTGAGTTCGAAATCACCGACGGTAACCGTGGTCCTCAAGCTGCTAACGTAATCAAATTATAAGACCAATTCCGGTCTGCCGGATCACTTATAAAGTTTGGTTCTAAGCACGATAATGAAAGGCACAGCTCTAAATGGGCTGTGTCTTTTTTTGGTATAATCTGAAAAAATACATAACGTCTCAATAATTGGTGACAGGCTGCTGTCACCGATCTTTTGTTAAGCTGGTAACGTACCGGGAGGGGAACACGATTTATGAAACGGATGGACCGGATGATGGCGATTATGATGGCGCTGCAGCAGCGGGCCGAGACGGCCCAGTCTCTTGCCGATAAGCTGGAAGTGTCCAAGCGGACGGTACTGCGGGACATGCAGGCATTGTCGGAAATGGGGGTGCCGCTGTATGCCGTTTCCGGCCCGGGCGGCGGCTATCGGCTGATGGAAGGCTACCGTCTGGCGCCGCTGCAGTTAACCTCGGACGAGGCGCTGACCTTGCTGATGGCGCTGGACGGAATGGCCAAGTACAGCGATGGTCCGTTCCGGCAGGCGCGCTGGACTGCGGCCGACAAAATCCGTTCGGCGCTGCCGGAAGGGACGCTGGGCGAAGTCACCACGTGGCTCGCGCATATCGGGCTGGAGGTGCCGGACCGCCGGAGCAGAACGCCGCATTTGGACGCCCTGTTCCGCCACGCGGCCGAAGGGAACTGGGTCCGGGCGGTCTACCGGTCCCAGCGCTACCGGCGGGAACTCCACCTTCGCCCGATCCGCGTCTACGCGGCTTACGGCTTCTGGTACTGCGTGGCCGAATCGCCGCTGCACGGGGAACAGCGCACGTTTCGCGTGGACCGGTTCGAGGCGGTCGGCAGGGCGGAGCCACCGGAGGGCGCGGTGATGAAGGGGGCGGCCGGCGCGCCGGAGATCCCCGCCGCAGTGGCTTCGGCGGATGGGGGACCGGATTCCTGCGGGCTGTACGCCTCCGCTGCCGCGGGTCTGCCGCCCGACTCGGCCCCGATTCCCGTCGCCGCCCGGCTGACCTACCGCGGGGCGCTGCTCGCGGAGCAGGACCCCGATATCGGGCATCTTGTCAAGCAGACGGGCGACGAGGTCTGGGAGCTGGCATTTGCATGTCCGGCCACGGAATGGGATTGGGCGATTTCGTTTTTTTACGGTATGGGGCTGGATGTCGAGGTCCTGGAGCCTCCGGCGTTGCGCACCGCCCTGCGTGAACGGGCTCAGGCCGTTGCGGCCAGGTATGTTTAAGAAGGCCCGCGGCCCTCAATTTGAACGATGGAGGCTTGGTTACTATGAACGGATTACGTAAAGAGATTTTGGAACGCGGCCGGGAGTTTGTTTACGGTCATGCGCGCTTGCTGGATCGGATGCGATATGCTTACGCATTCGAAGACGGCACCAAGCAGCGGGTGCTCGATGCTTTGCGTCCTTACCGGAACGGGGACGGTGGGTTCGGGAACGGACTGGAACCGGATATGCGCTGTCCGGACAGTCAACCGGTGACGACCGAAACCGCCTTGATGGTTATCCGGGAAGTCGACGGCTGGGACAGCGAGCTAATGGACGGCGTGCTGAAGTATTTGAAAGAGCTGACGTTGGGAGGCGGAGGATTTCCAAGGGCGACGACGGCCGTCAACGCCTATCCGCACGCCCCTTGGTGGACGACGGAGCAGGGCGGCGTCCCTTCCTTGAATCCGACCGGCAGCATCCTCGGGATGCTGCTTGAACAGCAAGTACGGACGGATTTTAAGGAAGAAGCCTGGTTTAAGGAGAACGTCTCGTTCGTGTGGCGCTGTCTCGAAGAACAACTTCCCGGTGATTTTCACGATGCGGCGCAATGGATGTCGTTCTTGGAACATGTCCCTGAAACCGACCGGGAGCGAGCGGCGAAATACCGGGCCCGGTTGGATGAATGGCTCACGGGACCGCAAGGCATCGAAAAAGATCCGCACGCCCAGGGCTACGTCCATAAGGTGCTCGACTATGCGCCGGCCCCAGGTTCCTACGCTTCCCGCCTGATATCCCCAGAGGAGCTTACGATTCATCTGGATTGGCTGATCGGTGAGCAACAAGCGGACGGCGGATGGAACATCAGTTTCCCGGCGGTCAGTCCGGCCGGAGAGCTGGAGTGGCGCGGCTGGATTACGGTGCAAAACTTGAGGACGCTTAAAGCGTACGGTGTGGTTTAGCTCAGCCGCCGGGCTTTGCTGCCGGACAATAAGTGTACAAGCGAAGGTATGACTGATGCGATGTGGTCTGGTGTGATGTGGCCTGTGTAATCTGACCGGTGTGATCTGACTGGCGCGATAGAGGCCTTTTGTCCTGTTGCGGGCCCCATAAATCAGGGATTGTCCTGGGACAACCTGGATAACATAAAATTCCTGCATATATGCATGCTTTTTTCTCGTTTGGAGCAAAAAAATTCAAAATTCCTGCGATTCTGCAGGAATTTTCGACGAAACCGGCTCGTTTCTCTAATCTCACCGGAAATACCTGCAGATTTGCATCTTTTTTCGCATCCCGGCGCGAATCGGCTAAAATACCTGCAGATTTGCATCTTTTTGAAGTTGGAAGTGTGGAAATGCTGGAAATGCTGGAAGTGCTGGAAGTGTAGGAAGTGTACGAAGTGTACGAAGTGCGCCAGGTGCCTTGATCGCTTTGGGCTAAATGGGGCGCTAGCGCCGCAACGCCGCGAACCCTGCGAACCCTGCAGCCGTGCCGAATTCATAGACGAAAGAGCACTAAATAGGCTTACTTTCCTACTCGGAGAGTAAGCCTATTGGCCTTTCTTATAAGCCGTTACCGGATCTCCTCTCCGGCTTTTGCGTTCGCCGCAGGGGACACATCCGCTCCAGTTGCACGCAGCCGCGGGCCCCTGTGCAAGTATCGGCTGGCGAAGCCGACGCCGGCCAGGAGGGCGAAGCCCATGGCGACGAGGTAGAAGTCGTGCCGCCCGAACCGTTCGAAGAGGATGCCGCCGAACGTACCGCTCAGCAGCCCGGAGGCGCTCGACCAAGCGATGGTAAACAGCGCCATCCCCGTCGCGCGGTAATGATCCGGGATCAGCCGGGTCAACATCCGGATCGAGGTGACGTAGAACACGCCGAAGGACAGGCTGTGCATCAGTTGAATGGCGATGATCGCCCCGGCCGAGTCCGCCGCGCTGACCAAAAAGAAACGGGCGGCAAAGATCAGGCTGGCGAAAACGAGCAGCGGAAGTTCCTTGATTTTTTCACCGTACAGGCTGAGCAAAATGAAGATCGGAATCTCAGATAAGGAAGAGGCGAGCTGCGACCAGCCGATCAATTTTTCGCTGGCGCCGAGCTGATTCAATGTCACCGTCAGGAACGCATCGTTCATCCGTACGGCGATCGCCAGGGAAAACACGCAGCCGAAAAACCAAAGCAGCTCCTTCTGCTTCAAAATGCCCCAGATGCCCGACATATCCATTTTTGCGACCGGACTGTCCTGATCCTTGATGAAACATGTGATGAACAGCGCGATTGCGGCGATACCGATGGCCACCCACATCGTTCGGGAGGATCCGATCATCGACAGGACATAGCCGATAAACAGGGCGAAAAAGGCGTATCCGATCGAGCCGAAGATCCGTACGGTCAGAAAATGTTTGTTATGCCGTTTGGCCGCGTTGATGGCGATCGTATCGGACAGCGGGAAAGCCGGGTAATAGAAAAAGTAATACATCGTAATGACCGCTATGATGACGGAAAATTGAGTCGACACCGACAGAAGCGCGCTCATGATAATCTGTCCGATGAGCAGGAGGATCATAATTTTTTTGATCGTCCGGTATTTGTCGCTGGCAACGCTCCAGAACAGATTCGCTATCAGCGAAATCATCGGGCCCAGGGCGTAAAGCAGTCCGATTTGACTATTGGAGAATCCGAGCTTGGCATAGAACAAAGGGAAATAAGACGCAACAAGCACGCTCGTGCCGAATATGGTAAATGAAAAAGCCCGAAGCCATGGAAGCTCCGGCCGCGAGGTCGGGGAGGAATTCATTGTTCGCTAAAGCTCCGTTTCGTCGTTTATGAGCTGCACGCTCAGAGAATATTGGCTAGTTAAGGCCTAGTATAGCACAGACGCGCAAAAAAGAGTCTAGTATCCTTGCAGGTTCTGTGTATAATATGAGGCATATGCGGAAGGCGAAATTTGTATGCTCCGGAGGGATGAAGGATGCACGGTTCCTGCTTTATCTATGACGAACGCCTCGGGATTCATGTCCCTTCGCTGGACCGGCCGTTTGAAGAGTACAGACCCGCGGAGCGGCTGGCCATGATTGAATTTTGGGAGGACACCCGCGGGCGGATCCCGGATAAAGTGAAAAAACTGGAACGCGAAATCGAACGCAAGCTGGCGCAAATGAACGAGGAGAGTGATTTTCAGGCCAGCTGCAGGCTGAATGGGGAAATTGCGGAACTGGCCAGCATCATCAACGATTTGCATATTTGGTACCGGACGACGCAGGAGGAGCCCGCGATTTCCGGCAAAAGTCACTTGTGATTTTGTTTATTTGTGCAAAAAGTTGGATCATATTATAATATAGAATGATTTTTATCATGCATTACTTGATGATGTAGTGGAGGCAGGCCATTGATAGAACTGGAGCAAAGCCGAAATCAGTTTCCGAAAGAACCGATCCGGTTGATGAGCCGTGTCTATAAGTTCATTCTTCCCGGAGTGCGGAACGAACTGGATGGCTGGAGACAGGAAGCGGGTGCGATTCCCGATCCTGAGCTGAGAAGACAAGCGCTTGCCAGCATCGCGACGAAGGAATTCCATTGTCAGGGCGGTTCGGTGTATGCCGCGGCGAATTTGGCTCAGCGCGACGTATTGATTCCCTTAATCGTGGCGTTTCAAACGATTAGCGACTACCTTGACAATTTGTGCGACCGGAGCACGTCCATGGACGAACATGACTTTCGCCTGCTTCATCAAAGCATGCTTGATGCGGTGAACCCTTGCGCGCAGGTACGGGATTACTACGCGCTGCGCGAGGAGAGCGACGATGGAGGCTATCTTCTGCATCTAGTACAGACTTGCCGGTCGAATATTCTGAAGCTTCCCGGATATCCGGCGGCGAAGCCTTACATCGTGGATCTGGTACAATTGTATACCGATCTTCAGGTGTACAAGCATATCGCTCCGAACCGCCGGGAGCAAGCGTTGGTCCGTTGGTGGGAACAGCACAAGCATCGGACTCCTCATTTGCGCTGGAACGAGTTCGCTGCGGCGACAGGCTCCACGCTCGGGGTGTTTATGCTGTTTTTGGCAGCCAGCAACCCCGATCTGGATAACGACAGCGCGGAGATCATTCAACGCTCCTATTTCCCTCATGTTTGCGGATTACATATCATGCTCGATTATTTGATTGACCAAGCGGAGGATGAGGTAGGCGGAGATTTGAACTTTTGCAGCTATTATGAGAACAAAGAAACGATGCTGAAACGGATCGCGCTTATTGTGGAGGGAGCCCGTCGGGACATTAAGCGGCTTCCGGCCTCTTCTTTTCATCGGATGATCATCGAGGGATTGCTGGCGCTTTATTTATCGGATCCGAAGGTAAGCGAGCAGCGCGAAATCCGGGACGTGTCCAGGCAATTGATGCGAAGGAGCCCGCTGATGCGGTTGTTTTTCTTTGCCAACAGCCTTTGGATACGCAAACAGCATCTTTAATAACAATTAGGAGGAAAATTCATGTCAGCAGTTAAAAAAATCGCAGTCCTCACCAGTGGAGGAGATTCCCAAGGCATGAACGCGGCGGTGCGCGCCGTAGTTCGCAGCGGCCTGTTTTACGGCCTGGAGGTGTTCGGCATCCAGCGCGGTTATCAAGGGCTGTTAAACAATGATATCTTCTCCATGGATATCCGCAGTGTCGGCGATATTATCCAGCGTGGGGGCACGATTCTGCAATCGGCCCGCTGCCTGGAGTTCAAGACGCCGGAAGGTCAGCAGAAGGGCGCGCAAATTTTGCGGGACCGCGGCATCGACGGCCTGGTCGTGATCGGCGGGGACGGATCCTACCAAGGCGCCGAGAAGCTGAGCAAGCTGGGTATCAAGACAATGGGCTTGCCGGGGACGATCGATAACGATATTTCGTTTACGGACTACACGATCGGTTTCGACACGGCTGTCGGCATTGTGGTGGATGCGGTGAATAAGCTGCGGGACACGATGTCCTCCCATGAGCGCGCTTCGGTCGTTGAGGTCATGGGTCGTCATTCCGGAGATATCGCCCTCCACGCCGGGCTTGCGGCGGGAGCGGAAACAATCCTGATTCCGGAAGTGCCGTTCGATCTGAATGAAGTGGCGGACCGCATGAAACAGAACTTCGACAACGGCAAGAGACACAGTATCGTGATCGTGGCCGAAGGTGTCGGAACGGGCGAAGAGGTCGTTCAGGCGATCAAGAAACGCCAACCTACCGTAGAACCTCGGGCGACGGTACTCGGGCATATCCAGCGCGGCGGATCGCCGACGCCGTTCGACCGCAACCTGGCCAGCCGCTTGGGCGATTTTGCCGTACGCAGCCTGATTGCCGGAGAATCGAACAAGGCTTGCGGCATGATCGGCGGCGAAATGGTGCTGACGGATATCGAGCAGGTGGTTTCCACCAAGAAGGAGTTCAACATGGAACTGTATGAACTGGCTTCGCGGCTTTCCCAGTAAGCTTGACGGCATCTTAAACGATCGATTATAAAAAAGACCGGTTTCCTCCTGTCAGTTGAATGACGTGGGAAGCCGGTCTTTTTTTGGGGGGGGGGGTAGATATAAGATCCCACCGTCGGAGTCTACACCGTTAACGGGAAAAATTCCCGTTAATATACCGCTCTTGGCCCCTTGATCGGATTTAGCTGGAAAAGCTCCATTTATTTCGCGGCCCTATTGCCGATATACGCAATTTCAGACGAATTAGCGGGAGGTTTTCCAGCTAATTCGCCTCTGCGGCCGCATACGCGCCGAATTAACGGGAACAATTCCCTCTAATTCGAACCAAACTCTTAATAGCAGGTCAAGAGTGTGAAGAGAACCTTTTACACCGCTTGGCTTCAAGAAAGTTTAAGCGCTCAATCGAAGTTCCATTCGCTTTTGGATGACGAACAACCGCCGCAAGAGCAGGATGGCCGCCACGCCCAGCCCTGAAATCAGGCCGATCCAGTAGCCGTAAGGACCGAGGTTCGTGAAGTTGGCCAGCCCGTAGCCGAGAGGCAGGCCGATCACCCAGAATGCCAGCAGCGTAATCCAAAAGCCCGGATTGACGTCCTTGTAACCGCGGAGTACCCCTTGCACCGGCGTGGCGATCGCATCGGAGATTTGAAAGAAAATGGCGTAGACCAAGAAATGCGAAATCAGGGCGATGACTTCCGGATCGCTGGAGTACAAGCCGGCGACGCCTTCGCGGAACACCATCAGAATGACGGCGGTCAGCAAAGACAGCCCCGCGGCCGTGAAGATGCCCAGCGCGCCGTATTGCTTGGCGTCTTTGGGCCGCTTGGCACCGGTCTCGAAGCTAACGAGGATCGTCAGGGCCAAGCAGATGCTGAGCGGGATCATATAAAGCGTCGAAGCGAAATTGTTGGCGGCCTGATGCGCCGCGATCGTCAGGGTGTCGAACCGGCTCATCAACAGCGTTACGGCGGCGAAGACGGCCGTTTCAAAGAAGATGGCAAAGCCGATCGGCACGCCGATCTTCATCAGTTCTTTCCATTTCGCCAACGAAACGGCATGGAATTTGCGAAAAACGCCGTAACCCGCGAACGGCTGCATTTTATGCACGATCCCCAGGGCTAGCAAGAAAATACACCAATACGTAAAGGCGGTGGCGATGCCGGAACCGATACCTCCAAGGCGGGGAAAACCGAACTTGCCGAAAATCAGCACGTATCCCGCGCCGACGTTCAACGGGAGGGACACGAGGGTGATCAGCATCGATACCCGGGTTTGGCCCAGGGAGTCGATAAAGGAGCGGATGACGATGTAGCCGAATAAAGGCAGGATCCCCGTCGACAGGGCCACGAGAAAATAGAAGGCGACATGATGGACTTTGGGCTCGAGCTGCATCCCGTTCAGGATCGGGGAGACCAGCAAACCGCCGGCAATCAGCACGGCCAGACTGACCGCGACCGCCAGCCACAGAGCCTGCAGCACATGGTATCCGACTTTGCTCTGCTGCCCGCCCCCGACCAACTGGGAGACGATCGGTGTAATCCCCATCAGAATGCCGCTGAGCCCGGTTTGGACCGGGATCCAGATGCTTGAGCCGATGGCGGCCCCCGCCAGATCGGCCGGGCTGGCGTGGCCCGACATCGTTGTGTCGAAGAAAGTCATGAGCGACATCGTTACCTGGGTCACCAGAATAGGCAATAGGATGGTTAGAAACTGTATGTATTTTTGTTTTAGATTCCGGGTTTCTTTCATAAGGCACGGCTCCATTTCATTGAATCAGGACCCAGGCAATTTCCCCGGGTCCTGCAGGTTGGTTATGTTTCGTTCCATTTACGAATTAATAGGATAATTGAATCAGTCCGGTTCAATTTTAATTCTAGAACTCGACGCCTTCGGTATAGCGGTTGGAGGCGTTCCACAGCAGATATTCATCGATGTTCATCTCGTTCAACGCGCGGATCTGCTCCTGTACTTCATGTTTTCCGTACTTGGTGTAATGGCCTTTTCCCAGCCAGCTGGCCGTGAAATCCTGGATCCAAGGACGGATAACGGGCTGTTCTTCGCCAAGAGCCGCCAGCTTCTTCTGCGTATCCGCAATCGCTCCTTTGATCGTTTGGTAAGGCGCCTTATCGGGGTCCTTGGCGTTAAACCAGCCGGTTGTATAATGGCTCGGATAAATCATCGGGCAGATGATATCGACCTGGTCGGAAATTTTCACAAAGTCCTGACCGATCCCCTCGGCGGCAGGGACGGAGGCGGCATACCCGAAAATATCGACAGAAACTTTGATGCCGAGCGGCTCCAGTTGTTCGCGGGCGTATTTCACGAAAGCCGCAACCGTATCGATCCGGCTCAGTTCGTTTTTCGTATATTTCAGAGTATCGGCTCGCTTCTCAAAACCCTCCGGAAAACGGACATAGTCGAATTGAATTTCCTTGAAACCGTGCTTGGCCGCTTCTTTGGCAACCTCTATATTATAGTCCCAAACTTCCTTGCTATACGGGTTGACGAATCCGTCTCCGTTGCCGTTGGTCCAAACGCTGCCATCGCTCTTGCGGAACGATAGCTCCGGTTTGTTCTTGGCCAGGATCGTATCCTTGAACACCACGACGCGGGCGATCGGATAAATTTCATGTTTGTTCAGCCGCTCCATCAACCCGTCAATATCCCGGATAAAGGGTTGCGGTTTGCCCAGTTTCTGCAAGGTCGGATTGTCGGTTTTATATGTAATATATCCGGCATCGTCCTTGATATCGATCACCATCGCGTTCAGCTCCGTGCTGTCCAGCAGGTTGATCAGTTTGTTCAGCCGCTCTCCTCCGGCGCTATAGGCCGTCACATAAATCCCTTTCACCTTCGGCGCATCCACCCGACCCGGGACGACCACCTCGGTCGGGGGCAGTGGATTATCCCGTCGGCCTTGGGTCAGATTTGCGGCGAAAGTCTGATAGGAGGACTGCAGGATGGTATGTATTTGACCTTTCCCGGCCTCTTCCGCAGGAGGACTTCCGCTATGAGTCCCCAGGGCCAAAAGCAAAAGTGTCCAGATGATATTCATAATCTACTCTCCCTTGTATACACTCGTTTCTGATTATATCCGATGGGGGGCGAACAGAAAGAACAGCTTTGTCATCATTTTTCGCGCTCCGTATTCCCTTGATTTATAACGCAAAATCCCGTCTATTAAACTTCTATTCTATGATTTCGTCATAAAAGAGGGCGCGTAAACAAAAGCAAGACCGCTTTCTCCCGTCCTTATGACGGAAAAAACGGCCTTGGGAGTAAACTCTTTATTTCAATGAAGATATGCGCTGTTTTGGTGCTCGCAAATGCTCAACTGGATAATTTCCATGGCATCTTCCGGTTCCAAGATAGTCAGACCATCGCGCAGGATGATCATGGAGTTCAGTTCCTTTTGATTTAAAAAAGGCAGCATATCCGGGAACCACTTCATGACGATTTGTTCCAGTTTTACCGTTTCTGCTTCCACATCCATCACCCTTTCCCCCAAGAATCATTCTTTGCCGGAATCATTCCTAAATCGGAAAAGCCTAAAGCCTGTGAAATAAGGTAAATCGGACACCGTATGGAGTTGACGAAGGAACCGCTTGTTACTATTATAACACATTACGGTGTAAATGGAACGGCGGGAACATAGGGGAAAACTTACCTTCTGCGGAAAGATCCCATGACGCCGACGGTTTCGACGATATTTACGAACGCTCCGGGATCGGTCCTTTTGATGATTTCCCGGAGTTCGGCCAATTCGTACCGGGTCGTAACGGTCATGAGCATATCTTTTTCCTTATGGGAAAAAGCTCCTTCCGTTTTGATTTTGGTCACCCCGCGAGGCCGGCAAAGGAGTTGTTCGAGCAGTTCTTCGGTCTTGTCCGTAATGATAAACAGCGTCACTTTCGTATGGTTGATGTAAATGAAATCCAGCACTTTACCGGCAAGGTAAATGGAAACCATAGAGGCCAACGCCAAATTCCAGTTGCCTTCCAGGTAGCCCATCGCCAAAATCACCGCGGCGTTCAAACCGACCAGAATGCTGCCCACCGGGAAGTCGCGGAAGCGGGTCACGATGGAGCCCAGGATATCAAATCCCCCCGAGGAGCCGCCGACGCGGAAGGAGATGCCGCTGCCGATTCCGACCAGCACCCCGCCGAAAACGGCGGAAAGCAAGACGTCGGAAGCTAGCGGTTTTTCGGGGAGAAGCTCCATCAACCAGGTCACCCCCGCGACGGAGAGCATGCTTAAGCCGACGAATTTTTTGCCGAGCAAAAACCACCCCGCGATCAGGATCGGGATGTTATAGGCCAAATACATGACACTGATGCTTAGCGGAGAGAAATATCCGGTCAACATGGCCAGGCCCGAGACTCCCCCGCTCAGCAAATGATGCGGAACAAGGAACAGATTGAAGCCGGAGGCGATAAACGCGGCCCCGATCAAAATGACCACCGAGTTCCTGATTTTCTTGAACACAAAATTTCACCTCGCGTTAATCTGGAAGTATACCAACCTGCTTGCTGGTATTCTTGTTTCGTTTTGTGCTATAATGTTTGAGATGTTCTTGAGTAGGGATCCTTTTCCATTTTAAACGGTGAATACCGTCCTCTGATTTCTTCGTTCCAATCCACTATGTAAATTTTTTGGAGAGATTGGATAGTCTATAAACGTTTGAATGCTACTTAAGAATACAGTCAAGAATGTGGAATGTCCACTATATAGAAGGAGTATGAAAAATTTGAACACATTTGCAGATTTCGGCTTAGAGCCTAAAGTGTTACAAGCGATTACGGAACTCGGTTTTGAGGAAGCCACCCCGATTCAGAGCAAATCCATTCCGATTGCCTTGACCGGCCGCGACCTGATCGGACAAGCACAAACCGGTACGGGGAAGACTGCGGCTTTCGGTCTGCCGCTGATCAACAAAATCCCAAAGGAAGAAGAGCGTATCGTGGCTCTCATTATGACACCGACGCGTGAGCTCGCTATTCAGGTAGCCGAGGAGATCGGCAAGCTGGCCCGTTTCAAAGGCACGCGTTCCCTTCCTATTTACGGCGGCCAAGACATCGTACGCCAAATTCGCGCATTGAAGAAGAAACCCCAAATCATTATCGGTACGCCGGGCCGACTGCTCGACCACATCAACCGGAAGACGATCAAACTTGACGACGTTCAGACCGTCGTCCTGGACGAAGCGGATGAAATGCTGGACATGGGCTTCATGGACGATATTCAATCCATTCTGAAGCTGGTTCCCGAAGAACGTCAGACGATGCTATTTTCCGCTACAATGCCTTCGAATATCCAGAAGCTGGCGCAGCAGTTCCTGAAAAATCCGGAGCATGTGTCCGTTATTCCTAAGCAAGTCAGCGCTCCGCTGATCGACCAGGCCTATATCGAAGTCCATGAGCGGCAGAAATTCGACGCCCTGACCCGCTTGCTCGATATGGAATCTCCCGAACTGGCGATCGTCTTCGGACGTACGAAACGCCGGGTCGACGAGCTCTCGGAAGCTTTGCAGAAGCGCGGCTACTCCGCGGACGGACTGCATGGCGACTTGTCGCAAAATCAGCGCGATAACGTGATGCGCAAATTCCGCGACGGCAGCATCGACGTGCTTGTTGCGACGGACGTGGCGGCGCGCGGTCTCGACGTATCCGGCGTCACCCATGTCGTCAACTTCGACCTGCCTCAGGATCCGGAGAGCTATGTTCACCGGATCGGCCGTACGGGCCGTGCCGGTAAGGAAGGGGCGGCATGGTCGTTCGTCACTCCGCGTGAGATTGATCATCTGCACTTTATCGAGCGCATTACCCGCCACAAAATCGCCCGCAAACCGCTGCCAAGCATCGCGGAGGCGATTGAGGGCAAACAGCGGATTACGGCGGAGCGCATTCTCGAGCTGGTTGAAGCGGGCGAACTGAACGAGTACAAAGGCATCGCTATCCAACTGCTTGAACAATACGACTCGGTGAATCTGTTGGCGGCCGCCTTCAAATTGATTACCGGGGACAAGAACGACAGAGCGAATATTGAGCTTACGCCGGAGGAACCGATCCGCGTAAAACGCCGGAATCCGGACATCCGTTCCAGCGGGCGCAAGCCTTCGGGGTACGGCAACCGGGGCGGTGGTGGCGGCGGTTACCGCCGGGATAACCGCGACGGCGGCGGCCGCGGCGGCTATGGCAACAAGGGCGGTTACAGCAAGGACGGCAACCGGGATTCCTACCGTTCCTCCGACCGCAAACCGCGCTCATCCAACTCTAGCGGTGACCGCAAACCGTACAAACGCGAGGATAACTCCTCGTTTGACCAATAATTCGCTTCCGCAAGGAACGAAAAGGGAAAGAGGACGAATATGCATATTCGTCCTCTTTTTTGCTTTCTTTCCAGAAAAGGTGAATATTCACGTGAGATCAGATCAGAAACGAACGGCTCACGATGACAAGCAAAATGAACAGGACCAGAATCGTTCCCGTCGAAGTCCAGATACCACCGTATCCTCCGCCTACTTGGGACATGAAATAACCTCCTTAATAAATATTAGATGTTTGAAATTTCTTTATATGGTATGGCGAGGTGCCCCGGCGGGTTTAGACGGCGGCCCAAGGCGAGTAAAATAGGCGCTGGATAGTCATTGTAAAAACATGCTATAGTAGTATATAGACAAATTCACTACTTTCGGAGGGAGAACTTTACTTGGAATACAAAGGGTTAATGGGCGGTTTTTATAAAATTACGGAATGGATTATGCGGGTCTCCGGCAGCAATCTGCTGTGGGTGCTTTGTTCCTCACCTTTCCTTTTTGTTTTGATGACCAAGTTTTTGTATATGCAAAATCCGGAAGCTCCGCCGGAGAATGCCACCTTATATCTTATGGCTATTTTGGCACCGTTTACAATTTTTCCGGCAACCGCAGCGCTGTTCACCGTCGTGCGTAAATGGGTCATGGGGGAATCCGATTTAAGCATTATCAAATTGTATTTCCGCGGCTACAAAGAGAATTATAAGCAGAGCATGGTTGGCGGCTTATTTTATACGCTTTTATTCGTAATCATGTACGTCGATTATTATTTTTATATGACCCAACTAAACAACATGCAACTGCTCGGCATGATCATGATGATCTTCCTCGTGCTGCTTTCGATATCGCTGTTCAATTTCTTTTCCCTGGTGGCGCATTATCATCTGAAGGTGACCTTGCTGATCAAAAACGCGATTCTGCTGACGATCATTCGTCCATTCCGCGCACTTTCCACTTTGATTTGCGTGGTGGTGTTGGCTTTCCTGACGCTGCGCTTTATGTGGCTGGTTTTCATTGGCTTTGCTACCCTGACCGCACTGGTCGCTTTCTACAACTTCTTTATCGCGTATAACAAGATCCAGGAGAAGGTGGAGAAAATGCGGGAGGCCGAGGAGAGGGACGCCGCCACGGAAGCCGAAGCTTCGGTTTCGGAGCTGTCGGAAGGCGAAGCGAAGGAGAAGGATTGATCCGTATTCATGGCTTAAATGGTTGAGGGGGAATTTTCCTTAATCGCTAAGTTTACATTTCCTTAACGAAGTTTTATAATAGGTTTACGTCCTGCGATGTGCGTTTCGGTTCTATGTTGTTTTGAACCAATGACAAAGTCTCGGGAGACTTACATTGCGTCATGGCTGAAAGGCCCTATCCATGTTGATGAGGGGACTTCAAAAATGCCGCTGCGGTCACCCACCTGCGAATGCAGGTTCGAGACAATGTAACCGGACGGCATAGGCGGGTCTCTTTTTTATAGAACTGGATGAATGAAGTGCCTGGAACTCCTGGGATGGGAGCTTCGAGGCGCTTTTTTTTGTGGAGTGAGCCATCGGGAAGGGCCCTCTCTTTTGTTTGTTCGTCAACAATGTTAGAATATACATAGATGAAATCGTATTCTTGTTGTGTCAGTAGGATAAAGGAGGAAGAGCGGCTTGTCATTCAAGAGAACGTTAGTCGGTATTTTCCGCAGCCAAGAGGGAACGAGCGACCGTGCGAAAATGCCTGAATTGAAAACAAGATATTATCAATTATCCAGGGATAGAATGTGGGAGGAGGTTTCCTCCACGTTGAAGAAAATCCCCGGTTACAAAGTGCTGCACGAGGTGCCTTCGGTCGGAGAAATCACACTGGAGAAACGCACGAGCCTGGGAAGAGTTATGGATATTACGGTCTCGATCGTATCCACCGGTCCGATGCGTACGGCGGTAGACATTTATTCGGCCACCCGCGGATCGTTCGGCGATCTAGGGGCGAATTACCGGAACATTCTGCATTTATACTCGATGCTGGATAAGAAACTGTCGTCCTACAAAGTGACGTCCTAGCCCGGAAGGAAAAGAAGCGAGCAGGGAGGGCTTCCCTCTTTGCTCGCTTCTTTATGCAAACCGATATGAATCGACTAATTGTTTACATCCATTAGCCCAGCAATTCTTTGACCGCGGCCACCGGCTTTTCGTAGTCAGGATGCTCGGACATTTCTTTCAGCACTTCGACATAGCGGATTTTATTCTCCTTGTCCACCACGAAGACGGCGCGCTGATCCAGGGCGAATTCCTTAATCAGAACCCCGTAGGCTTTGCCGAACGAATTGTCTTTGTAGTCGGACAAAGTAACGACGCGATCCACACCGGCAGCTCCGCACCAGCGTGCTTGAGCGAATGGAAGATCGCAGCTGACGGTCAGAATAACGACGTCATCGCCAAGGCCGGCGGCTTCCTCGTTGAAACGGCGGGTTTGCGCGTCGCAAACGCCTGTATCCAGGGAGGGGACGACACTGATGAGTTTAATCTTGCCGGCAAAGTCCTGAAGAGTGGCTTCTTCAAGCAGGTTTTTATTCAGCCGGAAGTCCGGAGCGGTGTCGCCGACTTTAAGTTCCGGGCCCACCAAGGTGAGGGGATTGCCTTTAAATGTTGCCACGCTTGTGCGTTCTTGTGTCATTTCTTTCTCCTCCTAAACATGAGATAATGGGTTCAGTCTTCATTATAGTCGTTTTAATTTGGGATTGTCCAATATTTAGGAATTCATGATTGTGCAAAGGAAGGTTCCGATGATATTTATTCGTTATGAAAACTGGAAAAGCTATCTCCGCTATTATCCGGTAACCAGCTTGATCCTAGCGGCAAATGTGATTATGTTTCTCGTCCTTACATTCAATGGTGGATCGGGCGACGCTTTGACTCAGCTGAAATACGGCGCTCTCACGAATGTGGAGCCCTTCGCCAGCGAGTGGTGGCGGCTTTTCTCATCCATGTTTCTTCATCACGATCTGACGCACCTGATCTCCAACTGTTTTGCCATATTGGTGTTTGCCCCGCCGCTGGAGCGCCTGCTTGGACATTGGAGATACGCCCTGCTTTATTTGGCCAGTGGCCTTGTGGGGAATCTGATCAGCTTGGAGATTTACCGACAATCGATGGAGAATCATTTGTCCGTGGGTGCCTCCGGGGCGATTTACGGGGTGTACGGCGCGTTTTTGTATATTGCCCTGTTGCAGAGACATCTGATGGATACAAGCTCGCGGCAAACGTTGTACAGCCTTCTGATCATCGGGGTGGTCTTCTCCCTAATGGTTCCTCAGGTCAACTGGATGGCGCACTTTGGCGGCTTGATTGGCGGGTTCTTCCTCTACGGTCTTATTATTCGGGTGTTAAAACGACGTTGAACCCGCAGGATCGTCCATGGTACATTAGAGGTAAATCACCACTTTCTCTAGAAATTCGTCGATGCATGGATTGTAAGCCCTTTTATGCTGATCAGCCCTTATGCGGATTTTATGAACAGATGCGAAATGGAGCGATAGATTCGTGGAATTAAGACAACTGCAATACTTTCTAAAAGTGGCGAGAAAAGAGCATGTCACCCAGGCGGCGGAGGAACTGCACGTCGCCCAGTCTGCGGTGAGCCGGCAAATCCACCAGTTGGAACAGGAACTCGGCGTAAACCTATTTATGCAAAAGGGCAGAAATCTGCAGCTTACGGCGGTCGGCCAGCTCTTTTGCAGCCGGGTGGAGAGCATTTTGAAAGATCTGGACCGTGCGGTGAATGAAGTTCATGAGTTTCTGGACCCCGAACAGGGGGAGATTCGGCTCGGCTTTCCGAACAGTCTGGGCATTCATATTATTCCCAGCGTCGTCGCCGAGTTTCGCAAGCTCTACCCGAACGTCAAGTTCCGGTTTAGACAGGGGACTTATCCAACGTTGATCCGGGACGTCGTATCCGGAGAAGTTGATTTGGCGTTCATTTCGCCTTTTCCTGAGAATCACGATCAAGTTGTCGGCAACGTCGTGCTGACCGAGGATTTGGTGGCGATCATGCCGCCGAGCCATCCGCTCGCCGGAGAGCAAAGCATCAAGCTGAGTCAACTGAAAGACGACAAATTCATTCTTTTCAGCAAAGGCTATTCCTTACGGCCTATCGTTTGGCAAGCGTGCCAGGAAGCTGGGTTTACGCCGAAAATCGCTTTTGAAGGCGAAGAAACGGATACGATCCGCGGACTGGTCGCCGCGGGAATGGGGGTAAGTCTGCTGCCGGAGATGGCGCTGTTTCAGAGCTTTATGCTCCAGCCCAGCCGTGTGCGGATTTCGGAGCCCAAGGTGACCCGAACGATCGGACTGATCCATCGTGCGGATGAGAAACTGCCACTCGTGGCACAATCTTTTCGGGTTTTTCTGCTGGAGTATTTCGGCCTGCAGGTTGATACGCCGCCGAGTCAATGACGAGGCGGTTTTTTTTGATTGGGGACAAGATCGAAGGAAATTAAAAAAGCGCAGGAGCCTGGGAAACCAGGACTCCTGCGCTTTTTTTCTCGTAAAGATTCATTATTCCCGGTTGCCGACAAACAGCAGGATGTACCGGAGCAGCTCGAGCAAGGACAGCAGGGCGGCGGCAACATAAGTCAAGGCGGCCGAATTTAGGACCTTGGCTACGCCTTGTTCTTCGTTAGGCGAAATAAAGCCTTGCTGCAGCATGATTTTGCGTGCCCGGTTACTGGCGTTAAATTCTACCGGCAGCGTAACCAACTGAAACAGAACCGCTGCGGAGAAGAAGATAATCCCTAGCCCGATCAAATTGAACATGCCGAACAAAAAGCCGGCGAGCAGCAAAAACGGCGCTATGCCCGAAGCGAAATTGACGACGGGAAACATTCTGTGCCGCAGGACGAGCATGGGGTAGGATTCCTTGTGCTGTATGGCGTGCCCCACCTCGTGGCAGGCCACGGCCACGGCCGAGATGGAGTTCTCGTAATAAACCGGTTCCGACAACCGAACGACCCGGTGAATCGGATCGTAATGGTCGGTCAGCGAGCCCCGAACAGGTTCGATCGGAACATCGTACAATCCGTTGGCATCCAGCATGCGACGGGCGGCGTCATGACCTGTCAATCCGTACATATTCGGTACTTTTGCCCATCTTTTAAAGGTACCGGATACCCGGAACTGTGCCCATAAGGTCAAGCCGAACGCCAATAAAATGGGTATAAGCATTACGTCAGAGTACATTTGTCATTCCTCCAAAAAAGTCATAGAAGCTAGGGATGTCTAAGGAAAAAGTGCTCTAACTGAAGGGCCCGTTGTTAAGAATAATACGCAGCGCCTCGATGCATGCCAGGCTTTGCGGCATCAGATGGGAGAAAGCCTTCTTCGCTTGGCCCGGTTTCAGACTGGAAATCAGCGGTTCAAGCTCTTTAACCTCCCGCTCCAACTGCTGCATGTGCATCTCAAGCGAACTTAGCCTTTCGGTAACCAGTTCTTCGCTCGAAACTCTACTCCATTGCTGGAGCTTCTCACGGATTTCCTCCAGGGAGTACTTTTCCTGCTTCATCTGAATAATACGTTCCAAGCGTGACAAGGTTTCAGAGCTGTATAATCTGTAGTTCTTTTGCGTCCGTTTTTCGGGAGCAATCAAGCCGAGTTTGGTGTAGTAGTCGATGGTGCGTTCGCTGATCCCCGCGGCTTTCGCCAATTCCCCGATCCGGTAAAGCTTTACGACTCCAATAGGATCACCTCTCTTCATCAATATATCCATAAAGGAGCAGATACGGCGAAAGGAACCTGCCATATCTTTCTTACTAAAATATGATACTCCACAATGAAGTATACAGTCAAACGTTATACTTTATATTTTTCAGTTACTTAATTACAATATAGTCGATTGTTTTACACTTTATGTTAGGTTATTTGCACTTTTGCTGTTTTTTTCAAAAAAGGTATTGTCATGTATATATTTTTCGTCTTATAATCACCTTAACATTTTGATTTGTGTTAGGAAATATGACATTAGGGAGTGGGTCTCAATGAAAAAGAAATGGCTGTTTGGACTGTTAGGGGCGGTAGCGGCATTCGCTTTTCCGGTATCCGCATTTGCGGCCGAAGGGGAATTGACCGCACCGGTTCTGGAAATCGGCTTAAAATCCTTGTTTGTCTTCCTGGCCGCGATGTTGGTGTTCTTTATGCAAGCCGGCTTTGCTTTATTGGAAGCGGGGTCGGTCCGGATGAAAAACGCGGGTCATGTCGCAGGGAAGACCGTTCTGACGCTGGGTATTACCGTGATCGTCTGGTGGGCTTTCGGCTTCGGCTTCGCTTTTGGCGACGGCAACAGCTTTTTGGGGACGACCGGATTTTTCTACGGAGGCCAAGACGCCATCGGATCGTTCTCCGTATTCTCTGAAGTAGGTGTTCCGCTGGATCTGATGTTCTTGTTCCAAATGGCCTTTGCGGCCGTATCCCTGGCGATTGCCTGCGGAGGCATGGCTGAGCGCGCCAAGCTGAGCGTATATATCGTGTTCGGCGTGTTGTTCCTGACGATTATGTATCCGATTGTGGCTCACTGGGTATGGGGCGGCGGCTGGCTGGGTTCTCTGGGCATGCAGGATTACGCCGGTTCGACGGTAGTGCATTTGACCGGTGCGACCGCGGCGCTCGCGGCGACCATTCTATTGAAACCGCGCTTGGGCAAATACAGCAAAGACGGCAAACCTAACAGCATTCCGGGCCACAACCAAGTGTTAACCGTGCTCGGCGTCATCATTCTTTGGATCGGCTGGTTTGGTTTTAACCCCGGCAGCGCATTGACTCCGCTGGGTGACGGATTCTTCGGTTATGTCCTGATGACGACGAATCTGGCGGCTGCGGCCGGTGCGGTAGCGGCGCTGTTGATCTCCTGGGCCGTGATGGGCAAATCCGATATTCCGAGCATGCTGAACGGCGTTCTGGCGGCGCTGGTGGCCATTACGGGTTCCTGTGCTTTCGTCGACGCTTGGGCTTCCATCGTCATCGGCGCGGTAGCCGGCGTGCTGACTTTCTTCACCGCCAGATGGTTTGAACGGGCCGGCATCGACGATCCGATCTACGCATTCTCGGTTCACGGAATTGCGGGGGTATGGGGAGCGATCTCCACAGGCTTGTTCGCTACACCGGAATTGGCGGAAACGACGGGTGTGGGGAAGGCCGGTTTGTTCTACGGCGGAGGTTTCGGGCAGCTTGGTGTTCAGCTTCTCGGGGTTGTCGGAACATTTGCCTTCGTACTCGTGTTGTCCTTCCTCCTGCTCGGCGGTATGAAAATGCTGATGGGGCTGCGCGTCACGGAAGAAGAGGAAATGATGGGGCTGGACATCAGCGAACACGGTACCTACGGGTATCCGGAGCAAATGAATCTGTTGAATCAAGGCGGCTTGGCGTCCGATTCCGGCGCAACGCCGGTTGCCGACAAACCAAGAATCGTGAAGAGCGATCCAGCCCTGTAAGAAATGACACCATATATAAGTAAACAAACTTATATAGTTTAATCATCCGGGTAGAAAGGAAGTCGGGCCTATGAGCTTCGAAGCGGCCATGAAAGAGGTGAACCTCCAATCGATCCGGGCGGCTTCCGATCCGGAGGGATTGAGATCGGCAAGACTGGAGGAACAGACACGTCTGTACGAAGGTTTTGCGACCACGAACATCGGAGTTTGGAACCGGCTGGTCGGGGAACTGCATGATGCCGTGATGTCCCGTGCGGCAGAGATATGCGAGCGGCAGTTAATGAAGGAGGGCTTCGGCCCTCCTCCCGCTCCATATGCCTTTATCGCCTTCGGCAGCGCAGGCCGGAACGAGCAGACGCTTTGGAGCGATCAGGATAACGGACTCGTGATAGGGGAAAACGGGGATCCGGCGGCAAAAGATTATTTCGCTATCTTTGGCCCCCGGCTTTCTCATATTTTGGAGAAGTCCGGATATCCGCCTTGCCCGGGAAATGTCATGGTCTCCAACCCGCTTTGGAGAAAGACCGTTAAAGAATGGGGCAGGCAGCTGGAAAACTGGAGAAGCGAGCTTGGCTGGGAACAGGTGAGATACTTGATGATTGCGGCGGACATGCGTCACATCGCCGGGGACGGCTCGTTATCCGCAGCGTTCCGCCGGGTGATGCACGATGTTTTTGAACGGAAGTCATCGCCGGAACAGGACCTTGGGGCGGCCGTTCTCCGCAATACCGTACGCCATAAGGCGGCATTGAATGTACTCGGACAAGTGATCACGGAGCAGAACGGGGAACATGCGGGTGATTTTGACGTGAAGTACGGACTTTATTTACCTATTGTAAACGCGATCCGCTACCTTGCGGTGGTGTATGGCGTCAGCGGGTCCTCCACCCTGGAGCGGTTGAACCAGCTAAATCAGCTGGAGGCCGTTCCATTCAGGTGGCTGGAATTAAGCCAGAAGGCGTTTTATACCGCGCTGCGATTTCGATCTCTCGCTTCGTATAAAGAGGAAGGCGGCGTTCTGTCGGGGACGGGATTCTTGCCCGGGGAATGGCTGCGCAAGAAGGAGATTCGAAGTGAGCTACGGGAGGCTTTGGGCACCGTAAAGCTGATGTACCGCACCCTGCAACGGCAGCAGCGATACGCAGAAAGGAAATGGCTATGAAGGAACCGATGAAGGGAAACGGCGGATTTTGGGATGCGCTCAAAGGCGGGGGGATCTCTCCTCGGATCGCCTCCATGCTGGGGGCGCCGAGCGCGCAGCAAATCGCGTTTGTGCGTTCACTGACCAAGGGGCAGCGCCGGCCGGAGACGCTTCACGTTCCGCTAAGTCAACTGAAAACGGCGGTATTTGATTTGGAAACGACGGGCTTCCATTATCATTACGGTGATGAGATTTTGTCCTTCGGGGCGGTGAAGATGAACGGCGAGGAAATGACGGGCGAAGTGTATTATTCCCTTTGTAAGCCGGCTTGCTCCGTACCGGAACGCATTGTCGAGCTGACGGGTATTACCCAGGAAATGGCCCAGAATGCACCTGCTCTGTTGCAGGCCTTGCGAGAATTCATGGCCTTTGTCGACGACCGCGTACTGATCGCGCACGGAAGCGCGCATGACAAAGCGTTTTTGGACGTGGCCTTGTGGAAGACGACCAAAGCGCATCTGGGGCACCGGGTCCTGGATACGATGATGATCGCTCAGAAACTGGCTCCCGATCGGAAGGTCTCGTCGCTTGACGACTGGCTCCGCGTCTACGAAATTCCGATTTTGCAGCGGCATCACGCGCTGGAGGACGCCAAAATGACCTCCTCTCTCTGGCAGGCGATGATCGGCCAATTAAGAGAACGGGGTGTGATCACATTGGGGGACCTTTATCATTTTCTTAGCAAAACGTAATCATTATTTTGCTCAGATCGTACTTTAAACGTTCGGTCTCCTCAATGAAATAGGCATTCAATAAGAAGTCGTCCGGATCATCGGGCGGCTTTTTTGCTTGGGCCGCGGCCTTGCCGTCTCCGAAGGAGACCGGTGAGCCGATCATATAAAGTGGAAAAAGGGAGCCGAATCGCGGCAGATCTTCCAGATCCGTCGCGGAGGGCTCGGGCAGTGTGGTGGGATGCGAATGATAAATCCCGATGAAGTTCGGGGTGAAGCAGCACTTTACCCACTCCTCGGGTTTTAGCAGGAAGGCATGATCCGGATTTTCCGCCGCATTGGTGAGTGGCCTGTAGTTCTCGACCACAATCAGCTCGGGGTTACGCGCGCCGAACAAGGCGCCGCAGGCCTCGCGAGGTAAACGGTCATAGGTGTCCGCGGCGATTTCATCGCGCACGGACATGGGCAGGAGGATCGTCGGGGTTTGATAGGGTTTTCGATCGGCAAGACGCGTCATAGCGGCGATTTTCCTCCTTGAGAAGATCCTGCTGGCACATGTTTGTAACATTTTGCGTAAACGGGGTACAATAGAACAAATAAAGTAAATTTCAAGCGTATCATACCATAACATAAAGGAAGTTGCGCACATGAGAAAGAACGGTTGGATCTGGGCGGGATTGCTGTTGCTGCTGTTGACCTACGCGGTTTATGATAACCAGGGGAACGGATGGTTGTCCTTTCTGGGGAACGGAAAATCGCAGGAGGCCAAAGAGGCGGGGGCAGCCGGGAAAAACCAGGCGATCGACGCCATGGTGGCGGCCAACGTCCCGAAGCCGGGGACGAAAGCTCCCGAGTTTGCTCTCGTTGGATTGGATGGGAAAAGCTACCGGGTTGGCGGTAAAAGGGATAAGCCGCTGTTACTTAACTTTTGGGCTTCCTGGTGCGACCCTTGCAAAGAGGAAGCTCCGGACCTGGTCAAGCTGGCGGAGAAATACGGCGATACCTTGGACGTATTGGCGGTTAATGTCACCTTTTACGATAAGCTTGATGAAGCCAAGACCTTCGTGAAAGATTACGGATATACATTTCCCGTATTGCTGGATGAGAAGGAAGAGGTTTACCGGAAATACAATGGCGTCGCTTTTCCGACGAACGTGCTGATCGATCCGGATGGGAAGATCCGAGATGTTGTCGTCGGGACTCTTCCCCCAGAGGAACTGGAGGCCAAAATCCGCAAGCTTGTGGAGAAGTAGCCGACAGCCCGATTCATCCAAATGAACCAACTTAAAAAACGTCAGAACTTCTCTTCCCAAGACGGGAAGAAAAACTCTGACGTTTTTTTGCGGGATTTTCCCCGCTTTAGTGATTCACCAAACCGCGTCCGGCCGATGGAATTTCGGTGTAATCCTCCCGCTTGGTCTGGCCGATCAGCGCGTAGCGCAAACTGTCGACGAGGGCTTCCCAACTGGCCTCGATGACATTGCCGGATACGCCGACCGTGCTCCAGGAGTTCTCGTAATTCCGGGATTCGATCAGAACCCGGACCTTGGAAGCGGTGGCGTCCTTGTCGTCGAGCACTCTTACCTTATAGTCGGATAAGTGTATTTCCTGCAGGGCAGGGTAATAAGTGATAAGCGCCTTGCGGAGGGCGTTATCGAGCGCGTTGACCGGTCCGTTCCCCTCGGCGGCGGTATAGATGCTGTTTCCGTCGATGTTCAGTTTAACGAAAGCTTCCGAAATAACCGGTTTGCCCGCGGATTTCTCGACCAGCATCTTGAACGATTCAAAGACGAAGAGCTCCTTAAGATCGCCGTTGGCCTGTCTCAGCAGCAGCTCCAGCGAAGCGTCGGCCCCTTCGAATTGATAGCCTTGATGCTCCAGATCTTTGATCTTGGCGATGACTTCCCGCGTATTCTCGTTCTCGGGATCGAAGGCGATGCCCATTTCCTGCGCCTTGGAGAGGACGTTGCTCTGTCCGGCCAGTTCGGAGACGAGGACGCGCTGGCGGTTGCCCACCGTTTCGGGAGCGACATGCTCGTAAGTGCGGGAATCCCGCAAAATCGCCGAAACATGGATGCCGCCCTTGTGGGCGAAGGCCGCCGTCCCGACATAAGGCTGGTTGACCGGCATGTAAACATTGGCGATTTCGCTGATGTAACGCGCCGTATTGGTCAATTGCTTCAATTGGTCCTCCTCGAGTACCTGGTAGCCGAGCTTGAGCTGGAGGTTGGGAATGATGGAGCACAGATTGGCGTTGCCGCAGCGCTCGCCGTAACCGTTCATCGTTCCCTGGATTTGTTCCGCGCCGGCCCGTACCGCGCTAAGCGAATTGGCCACCGCCAGCTCGCAATCGTTATGGGTGTGAATGCCCAAGCGGGAGTTTGTCACGCGTCCTGCCAGCACGCTGACGATGTCATGCACTTCATGCGGCATCGTTCCGCCGTTCGTGTCGCACATGACGAGCCAATCGGCCCCGGCTGCTTCCGCCTTGGCCATGACGGAAAGGGCGTATTCGGGGTTGTTCTTGTAGCCGTCAAAGAAATGCTCGGCGTCGAAAATAACCTCAAGACCCTGGCGCTTCAAATAAGCGATGGAGTCGTAGATCATCGCCAAGTTCTCTTCCAGCGTGGTTTGTAGCGCCGTGTGGACGTGGAAGTCCCACGATTTGCCGACGAGCGTGGCGGCCTGAACTCCAGATTCGATCATCCGCTTCAGATTCGCGTCATGCTCGGCCAGGCTGTCTTTTCGCCGGGTGCTTCCGAAAGCCGTGATCTTTGCCTGAAGCTTCAGTTCCTGTACGCGCTTGAAAAACTCGATGTCCTTGTTGTTGCTGCCGGGGATGCCCCCTTCAATATAATGGACACCCAGCTGATCCAGCTTCTTGGCAATCTTCAACTTATCGTCGGCCGATAGACTAATGCCCTCGCCTTGGGTACCGTCCCGCAGGGTGGTGTCGAAGATAGATAAAGCCTTTGACATGTTGGATGTTCCTCCTTAATGGATGTCCTCTGGAATACAAGCTCCGATTTTAATTTCTTATTATAGCATTTGTCTTTTTGAAATGTAACACGGATTTTAGGAATTTGCATTCGGCGCTTGTTGACCTGCCTTCGGGCAAAGGGGTATGCTGGAATCAGGAAAGTATGAATGAGGGGACGGTATTGGACGTGACTGGCAATATCGATAACGATAAATACTATCCCGCCCGCGGCAGAGTTGTGCTGCATATCGATATGAACGCTTTTTATTGTTCGGTGCATGAGGCGGAAGAGCCGGAGAAATACCGGAATCGGCCAACGGCGGTGGCGGGGAGCGTAGAGCTTCGCAAAGGCATCATCGTCACCTGCTCTTACGCGGCCCGTAAACGGGGAATCTCCACGGGGATGACCGTGGCCCAAGGGCTGAAGAAATGTCCGGAGCTGATTCTGATCAAACCGGACTTTCATCTGTACCGCAAATATTCCCGGGCGTTTATGGATATCGCGTACGAATACACTCCGCTGCTTCAGGCCGTTTCGATCGACGAATGTTACCTGGATATCACCGGGTCGAAACAGTTCGGCACCCCGCTTGACATTGCTCATGAAATCCAGGCCAGAGTGGCGGATGAACTGGGGTTGCCTTGCTCGATCGGGATCGCGCCGAACAAACTGCTGGCCAAGATGGCTTCCGATATGAAAAAGCCGAGGGGGATTACCGTTCTGCGCATCCGCGACGTGCCGGCGCTGCTCTGGGACAAGCCGTGCGGCGAGCTGTTCGGGATCGGCCGGAAGACCGCCGAGAAGCTGAAGCGGCTCAGGATTTATACGATCGGCCAACTGGCGGCCGCCGACGAAAGGCTTCTGAACGAGAAATTCGGCGTGGCGGGAAGCTGGATGAAGCGGGCCGCGAACGGGATCGACGATTCTCCGGTACGGGAAGAGCGCGACAAGAACAAATCGATCGGGCATACGACGACGCTGCCCCGGGATGTGACGCAGACGGAAGAAGTGCAGCGCGTGCTGCTGAATTTAGCGGATCAGGTAACCCGGCGGCTGCGGCGACAAAACCTGGTGGCCCAAACGGTCCAGATTACGATCCGTACGCCCGACATGAAGACGATAACCCGCTCGCAAAGCCTGGACACCGTCATCGAGCGGGCCGAAGATGTCTACAGGGAAGCGTGCGAGTTGTACCGTCGTCACTGGAATGAAGGGAGGCCGATCCGGCTGCTCGGCATCACGCTGCAGAACCTGGTCGCCAAAGAAGAATCCGCCGTACAGCTCGATTTGTTCAATTACGAGCAGCAGCCCAAAAAGGAATCCTTGACGAAGACGATGGACCTGCTTCGCGACAAATTCGGCGAAAACGCCGTTCTTACGGCCGGCATGCTGACCGACGATCCTTCGGCGTTGATCCGCAATCACAAAATTCGCGGCACTTCATTGCAGACGGATTTTCTCAGAGAGCCGAAGGAACCGTGAGCCGAAGGATCGATCCGTAGAAATCATCTGTTTTTGCGATGGGATTATTCGGAAAGAGAATTGAAATTGCTTTCTATTTATATTATATTGAACTTGGTGACAAACTAAGAACCGGACTTGTACCGTTTATTCAGGAGGCAGATAAAATGGCTAAATATACTTGGGTTGAGAAAGACACATGCATCGCCTGCGGCGCATGCGGCGCAACAGCACCGGATATTTACGATTACGACGACGAAGGCTTGGCCGAAGTTATTTATAACAGTGACGCCAACCGCGGTGTCACCGAAATTCCGGAGGACCTCTACGATGACCTTCAGGACGCCTGTGACGGCTGCCCGACCGATTCCATCAAGATTGCGGATGAACCTTTCAACAAAGAAGGTTAATCCGGCTCCATATTGAACACGGTAAGACATCTCCTGTGCCATTCGCAGGGGATGTCTTTTGTATTTATAGGCAAAAAGTCGCGATTTTCGGCTGACCTCGGGATGGCGCTTAGCAACCCGGCCGGCTCTGCCGATAAAGAATAAAGAGAAATGTCAATTTTGTCCATGTGGAGGATTTCGATGAGCAACTCGGCTTACCTCAAGAAATACGTGGAGAATCATCCCAAAAACAAAATGGCCTGGTACTTGCTCGGCAAAGAGTATGAGGCGACGGGTCAGGAAGGCAAGGCCCATTACTGTTACATCCAGGCCGGAAGCGTATACGAGGCCTTTGAAGCAAGTAAAGTTCCGGCCGATCTATGGAAGGAATATCAGGAGAACCTGCTGCGGGAGTCGATGCGCAAGGAGAAGCAGGCGACGCTATGGCGCAAAATCGGAGTCGCGCTGATGCTGCTGCTGTTTTTATGGATGCCGTCGGCCCAGGCGCCGGGGAGCTCGTCGGCCGCTCAGTCGGGCATAGAGGAGGGCAACCTCGAGGACCAGGATCTCACCGCGGAGCTGCCGGAGCGGGGCCATTCGCCGGGCTCATCCGGGAAGAGCGGCGGAGAAGCGGGAGAAGCCGGTGAAGGCGGGGGCTATACGGCCAAGCCGTACTTCGGCGATCCGAAGCGCAAGCATACCGCTATGGCCGAAATGTTAACGGACGATGCTCCCGCGGCCGGCCGGGAAACCGCGGTGCTCGGGATGGTCCAGTCCGGCCGGTGGTCCCTGTGGTCCAAGGAGATGCCCGTCGTTTACGGGGTTGTCCGCCAAGCCCAGGCCGGAAGAACGACGCTTCAATCCTATGACGCCAAAACTTGCGAGTGCACGCCGCCGGAAGCTTCCGGACTCCGGAAAGGCGCTTTGCCCTGGATCGAGCGCCAGGAATCGCTGGCCGCGCTTTCTTCCGCCATTCGGCACTATAAGGAGGAGGAAGGCCGCTGGCCGGAAAGTTTGCAGTCCCTGACAGGTTCATTTCCGAATAACTGGCTCGCGGGAAGCGATCCGGTGATGGAAAAGGCGTTCCAACCGCTGCTGGCGAGCCTGAAGAAGGAAGCGGGAGCGGGGACGGAAACGGCGAAGGGCCAGAACGAGGAGGGTTCGGCAGGGGACAAGATGGGGACTTTGTCCGGTACGGAACCTTACTTTGCCAAACCTTTGGAGGTGATCGTGGACACCGCGAATCATCGTTTGGCGGTAGTCAGCGGGGACGTCATCCTCCGCAACTATAAAGTGGGTTTGGGCGGCGAGAGAACACCCGAAGGCGTGTTCCGGATCACCGATAAAGTGGTGAACCCGAACGGGCGGGATAACGGTGAATTCGGGAGCCGGGGGATGCAGCTTTCGGAAACGAACTATGCGATCCATGGCACAAACGAGCCCGACAGCATCGGCAAGAATGAATCTTTGGGGTGCGTGCGGATGACCAAGCAGGACGTGGAGGAACTGTTCGACCTGGTTCCGAAGGGAACGAAGGTGACGATCGGAAAGGGGATTCTTCCGAAGCCGGAGTCGGTGCCCGAGGAGCGCTTTAAGCTGGGCAGCCGCCAGGATCAGACCAATCCCCAGCGTACTTACCATTGGCTGAACTAGTGCCTCATCAGCTATCGTAATAGGGGACTCTTCGCCGAAGCGTAGCGGGTTCAATTCAGCATGCTCCCGCCGCAAATTCCCTAGGCCCCCGCTGTCGCTGCCATAGCGGCGTTCCGGGCCGTTACTTGGCCCGATTCGCTTTCGCGGGGAAAATAGCGGCCTAAAAGGCACTAGCGTTGCCATAAACTCGAGCAAATTTGTCAACGCCAACTCCGTTTTGAGGTAGGGCAGGTGAATAACGGCCTTTTAAGGCGCTATTTTGTCGAATTTGGCCCTTCAATGTGAAATAGCGGTCATTTGGGGCCTTATTTTATAGAAAGTTGGGCCCAAACCGGATTTTTGAGCTCGCACCAGAGAAATAGGGCCTTTTTTAGCCGCTATTCTTCCCGAAAAAGCGAATCTGGGCGAAATAGCGGCCCAAAAGGCCGTTATTCGGCGGTCGGCAAGAGAACCTGCGGGTACCTAACTCAGTTGCCTAAATGGGCACTAGCCGGGGGAACTAGGGACTAAACCTGCGTCAGAATGATCACGGCCGTGACGACGATAATCAGAGCGGCGATCACCGAGCTGGCCCAGATCAGCGCTTTTTTGTTGACCTCGTCCTTCTTTTGCTGGAGAGTCGGCGGTCTGCGTTTGGTCGACATCGTTATGATTCTCCTTCCGTGGTATGGATTAATTTATTTATATTGTAAGTGTTTTCACAAGAAATTTCCATATTCCGCTCAGCGATTTCCGCGGCCGATAAACTTTCCTTTTGCGCCGGAAACCGCTAAACTGGATATGGAGTTTTTTCTTTGTCAACCTAAGTGATCGGAGTGAGGATTACCTGTGTTATATCGGCGTTTGGGGAAACCCGTATTTTTTAAATTGGATCCGGAAAGAGCCCATCATCTGGTGATAGACGGTTTACATACAGCGGCAAAAATTCCGGGAATGATTCCGGCGATGCGGGGATTGTACGGGATTTCCGAGGCGCGCGAGTTGTCCTCGAATTTGTTCGGCGTTCATTTTCCTTCGCCCGTCGGGCTTGCCGCCGGGTTGGACAAAAATGCCGACGCGGTGGACGGTTTCTCCGCGATCGGCTTCGGTTTTATGGAAGTGGGCACGGTGACGCCGAAACCCCAGCCGGGGAACAAGCAGCCCCGATTGTTCCGGCTGCCTCCGGAGGGAGCGCTGATCAACCGGATGGGCTTCAATAACCGGGGAGCGGAACAGATGGCCGAGCGGCTGGCGGCGCTGAAGCGAAGGCCGATTCCGATCGCGGTCAACATCGGGAAGAACAAGGCGACTCCGAATGAAGAGGCGCATCTCGATTACAAGAAATGCATTTCGGTGTTATATCGGTATGCCGACTTTTTCGTGGTGAATATCAGTTCGCCGAATACGCCGGACCTGCGCAACCTGCAGCATGGGAACGAGCTGGCGCAGCTGCTCGGGGCCGTCCGGGAAGAGATGGCCGCCCAAGCGAACATTCATGGGACCGAAAAAGCGGTGCTGGTTAAGATCGCTCCGGATGTCAGTTCCGACGAATTGGATTATATGATTGAAACGATCCTAAAAAGCGGGGTATCCGGCGTGATCGCCACGAATACCACGGTGTCCCGGGAAGGCCTGACCCATACTCACGCCAAGGAAACCGGTGGCCTAAGCGGCAAACCGCTACGTCAACGTTCGACCGAAATCGTTTCGCACATTTATCGTCAAACCGGAGGACGCCTGCCGATTATCGGATCAGGCGGCATATTCAGCGCGGCCGACGCTTACGAGAAAATCAGGGCCGGCGCGAGTCTGGTTGAAATATATACCGCGTTAATTTACGAAGGGCCCGAAATTAACCGCAAGCTGCACCGCGGTTTGAGGGAACTGCTGAAACGGGACGGATTTGCCCATATTACCGAAGCGATCGGGGCGGATCACCGGTAAAAGCGGTAAGAAGACAGGAGGCACACGCATGGACAGTAGGGATTGGGGAACTTTTTTGCTTCCTTACGAACAAACGGTTGAGGAATTAAAGGTCAAATTCAAGACGATGCGGTCCGAGCTGAAGAAACGCGAAGAATACGCCCCGATTGAATTCGTGACCGGACGGGTGAAGAAAATTTCCAGCATCCTCGACAAAGCCAAGAGGCTGAACGTTTCGATGGATGATCTGGAGACCGGCATCGAGGACATCGCGGGCATCCGCATCATGTGCCAATTCGTCGAGGATATCCGCCGGGTGGCGGAATATATCCGGATGCGTAAAGATCTTAAAGTGCTGTACGAAAAGGATTATATTACGAATTACAAGGAGAGCGGGTACCGTAGCTTCCATATGATCGTCGAATACCCGGTTCAAACGGCGCTCGGCCAAAAAATCGTGCTTGCCGAGATTCAGATTCGCACGCTGGCCATGAATTTCTGGGCTACGATCGAGCACTCCCTGAACTATAAATACAAAGAGAGCCTGCCCGATGAAATGAGAAAACGATTGAAGAAGGCGGCCGAGGCCGCGAATGTGCTGGATAACGAGATGTCCAGCATCCGTCAGGAAATTCTGATCGCGCAGAAGAGCTTTGAAGACGAATCGAACATCGTCTCTCTCCTGCTATCGGCGATCCATCAGCTGTATTTTTACCACCTGGTGTCCGAAGCGATCGAAGCCCAGGAACGGTTTAACCGGCTGTGGGAAGCGCGGGATATGGAAGGGATTAAAGATTTGCTGGCCGAGGTCAAAGCGCTGATCAAAGCCTCCAAAAAGGTGGAGGAGCCCGGGGATGAGTTATGATCCGCTCTACCTCGCGTATCTGGTGTACTTCAACCGGGATCGCGATTACTTCGAATGCCATGAAGTATTGGAGGAGCTATGGCTGAAGATGGACCGGGAGCCGTTATACAAGGGCTTGCTCCAGGTGGCGGTCGGCCTGTACCATTTTCGCAACGGCAACGTGACGGGCGGACGGAAAATGCTCCGCTCCGCCGCGGAACGGCTGAAGGATTACCCCGAGAACAGCCTCGGCATCGACTTGGGGCGACTGCGCAGCGAAGCGGCCGAGTACGCGAAACGTTTGGAGGCGTACGAGACGGAGCCTTTCTCATACTACGACCTTGATATCGACATTCAAGATCCGCATCTCTCTCTGGAAGTGAACCGGACGGCTTCCGAGCTTCGGCCCAATGTGCCTCAACGCCGCGGACCCCAGAGAGGAGCCAAACACGAGGCAAGGGAGCATAACAAGAATCGGGATTCCCGTCACGGTTCGGACAGTTAAAGCGAAATGCAGCCTTTCAGGCTGCATTTTGTCTATGTTGTGTTACAATAAGCTTGCCGAAACGGACACAGCTAAAGAAACGGAAGGTAAAATATGGCGGTACAGTTACCCGTTGCTTTTTTACAACGAATGGAAGCCTTTTTGGGCGATCAATACGATGATTTTCTCGCATCTTACGATAACCCGCGCTACGCGGGGATACGGGTCAATACCTTGAAGATCGGCGTTCGGGAGTTCAGCGAGATTTCTCCCTTCGAGCTTCGCCCGATCCCCTGGTGCGACAGCGGCTTTTATGTGGACGAGAGTCTGCGGCCCGGCAAACACCCGTATTATCATGCGGGTCTTTATTACATCCAGGAGCCGAGCGCGATGGCGCCGGCGGAAGTGTTGGACATCCGGCCGGGAGACCGGGTCCTCGATCTGTGCGCCGCACCGGGCGGGAAATCGACGCAAATCGCGGCCAAGCTGAACGGGCAGGGGATCTTGGTGACGAATGATATCAGTGCGGAACGGACGAAGGCGCTGGCCAAAAATATGGAGCTCTACGGCGTCCGGAACGCCATCGTGCTGAACGAGACGCCGGAGCGGATCGCCCGGGCGTTTCCCGGCTATTTCAATAAAATTCTGATCGATGCTCCATGCTCGGGAGAAGGCATGTTCCGCAAGGACGAGGATATGGCCAGGCAGTGGGAACGGCATTCCATCGCCAAGTGCACGGTCATGCAGCGGGATATTTTGCGCACGGCCGCCTCGCTGCTGGCTCCCGGAGGCAGGATCGTCTATTCGACCTGCACGTTCGCGCCCGAAGAGAACGAAGCGCAGATCGCCGCGTTTTTGGAACAAAACCCGGCGTTCGGACTGATACCCCTCCCCGAGGGCAGGGGGTTCTCACCGGGGCGCCCCGACTGGCTGGCCATGCTGGCGGAGAAAGCACAGGCTTTGCCGGAGGAGGACTCCGTATCCCCGTCGGCCCTGGAGGGGCCTGAGGCGGACGCTACCTCCCGCTGCGGAAGACTGTGGCCTCACCTCATCGAAGGCGAGGGGCATTTTCTCGCCGTCTTGCAGCACAAAGGCGAAACGAGGCCGGTGAGTGAGGAGCCGGCGGGCTTGTCCGCGGAAGGGCGGAGCTCGGGGAATAGCCCCGTATCCCGACAGCGGCGGGGACGGAACGAGCCGGTGCGGCATCCGGGTAAAAAGGCCCCGAACGAGCGGGAACTGGCGGATAGCTGGCGCGCCTTTGCGTCGGAACATCTGGCCGCAATTCCGGATGGTGAGGCGCTGTTGTTCGGAGGCCATGTGTATATTTCCCCGGTAGCGAAGGAGCGGTTGGACGGGTTGAAAACCGTGCGTCCGGGCTGGTATGTCGGGACGGTGAAGAACGGCAGATTTCAACCGGGACATCCGCTGGCCGCCGCGCTGAAAGCCGACGAAGCCCTGCGGGTCCTGGATTTATCGCTTGCGGATGGGGAAGCGATCCGTTATTTGAAAGGAGAAACCCTGGAAATCGCGGAATCACGGATACGCCGGCCCGCGAAGATCGGCGCGAAAGGCTTCGTGCTGGTGACGGTAGACGGGTTTTCCCTGGGCTTTGGAAAGTGGCTGGACGGCCTGTTGAAAAACGAATACCCTGCAGGCTGGAGGTGGACTTAAACGGTGGGCGAAGGAAAAAAAACGCAGCGAATCGATAAAATATTGGGCAATTTGGGCTACGGGTCCCGTTCGGACCTGAAAAAAATGGCGAAGCAGGGCCGCATTACTTTAAACGGCTCGGTGGTCAAGGATAGCGGGATGCAGTGCCATCCCGACCTCGACGTCCTGGAAGTGGACGGAGAACGCGTCGTTTATCGGGAGTTTGTGTATATCATGCTTCATAAACCGCCCGGGGTTATTTCGGCGACGGAAGACGTTCGGGAAAAAACGGTGCTGGATCTCCTGCCGGGGGAATTCCGCGTCTTCTCGCCGTTTCCGGTAGGCAGGCTCGACAAGGACACGGAGGGCCTGCTCCTGTTGACCAACGACGGGCAGTTGGCCCATGATCTGTTATCGCCCCGGAAGCATGTGCCGAAAACTTACCACGCCGATTGCGTTGGTCTGATCGGCGACCGGGAAGCCGCACGCTTTGCCGAGGGCGTGGAGCTGGACGACGGTTATGTAACGCTGCCGGCCCAAATGGAGGTATTGGAGCGGGGCAGCTATGGAGACGGAAGTCCCCGTACAACAATCGCTCTTACGATTTCGGAGGGAAAGTTCCATCAGGTGAAACGAATGCTTGAGTCGGTGGGCTCCAAAGTCACGTATTTAAAAAGGGTCTCCATGGGCCCGCTTGCACTAGACGAAGCGCTGCCCAAAGGGGCTTTCCGCGAGCTTTCGGCCGAAGAACTGGAAGCGCTGCGGTCCTATAAAAATAAACCGGTGGAGTAACCGCCGTCTGAAAAGGAGAGTCATGGAGATGGAGAAGAAATACAAACTGATCGCTCTGGATGTGGACGGAACGCTGTTGAACGATGATCATGAGCTTACGGCCGGTACGGCGGAAACGATCCGCCGGATTGCCGCGCAGGGAACGGAATTCGTGCTGTGCACCGGACGCGCGCCGGTCAATTCGATTCCTTTTATGCGGGAAATGGGACTGGGCGGCTATGTAATTACGCATAACGGAGCGGCCACCGTTGATGTGCAGACCGAAGAAATCGTACACGAATTCGCGCTTGATGCGAAGGGGCTGGACAGATATATGGACTACTGCCGGGAGCATAACGTTCATTATGACATCAATACCACCTTCGTCCTGTATGTGCCGGGAGCGTCTCAGCTCAGCAAGGAAGCGCTCGATATGTACCATCTGTTTATGATGGAGCCGCAGGACTTGCCGGATTGGGCGAGTTTCAAGGAACCGATCGTAAAAATGACCGTCACCGCCAAAAAGGATGAACTGGACCGCATTCAATCCGACTGGAACGGTTGGACGCAGGAATTCAATGTTTTGCGGAGCGGCGATTTTTTCATCGACATTATGCACAAGGAAGCCTCCAAGGGGGCCGCATTAAAGAAGCTCGCCGAGAAACGCGGCTTTCAGCCGGAAGAAGTGATGGCGATCGGCAACTATTATAATGATCTGACCATGCTGACCTATGCCGGGCTCGGGATCGCGATGGACAATTCGCCGTTGGAAGTCAAAGCGGCGGCAAACGCGGTGACGGCGTCGAATAATGAAGAGGGCGTGAAGCAGGCTCTGGAAAAGTATTGCCTCGGTCAGTCCGTCAGATAAGCGGAGCGTTCGGGTGCTTAAATGTTGACAGTATGCGAACAACGCAAAGGAAAAGGCGCGGGCAACCAGGGGCATCCCCTGAAGGCCCGCGCTTTTTTAGTTCAAGAGGAAGTATGCGTTTCGCAGCCTCGCGCTCGAGTTACAGGACCCATGCGCGGGATACGATAACGAGCAAGATGAAAAGCACCAGGATAACGCCTGTCGAAGTGAAGCCGCCGCCATAAATTTCACCCATGGTTATTCCTCCCTTATTTACTGATCTCATCCCCCGCGGTTAGCGGGATATCGTATTGTATGCCCGCGGAGGCAAACGGTATGGACCGGGGCCTTTCTTTCGAAGAAATGGGATAGTGCCGTAACATATCGCTGATTCGAAACGTCTTAAAGAAGTGTAAAATTTCATTATGATATGAACTACGGGAGGTTTTTAGGAATGATTCGAAAGTTTAAATTATCTGTTGTCGCCGCCCATGCCGCACTCGCCGCAGTAATGGCCTTGTCGGTACCTGCATCCGGATCGGCGGCCGCGGCCAAATCCAATGCCCAATCCAGCGGGATTCAGATTACGATGAACGGAGCAGAGTTTAAACCGAATGAGGCGCCCTTCGTGAAGAACGGTACCGTCTTCCTGCCTTTGCGGGACATGGGCGAACTGCTCGGCAGCGTCGTCTTCTGGAACGGATCCGCGAAAACCGTGACGATGACCTACCCCGAACTTACGGTACAGCTAAACTACGGGACACAGAAGGCGACGGTTAACGGGAAAACCAAAGCCTTGACGGACTCCCCGAGAATTGTGAAGGGGCGGATTTATGTACCGCTGCGCTTCCTGTCGGAAACGACCGGGGCGGATGTGAAATGGAACGCATCAAAGCGGACGGTGAGCATCAAACACAGCCAGGCTTTTGTAAAAGGGACCGGAGTGGACAGCATGTTTTGGCTAAACCGGAATACCGGCGACCTTTATATCGCCCACCCTTATGAACAAAAACCGGTTCGAGCCGGAAAAGTTGAGGGCAAATTCGAGGAATTTGTGTCCATACACTCGTACATTGCCGGCTCGGGAGACATGGTGGTGACCATTTTGGATAACTATGGCGAACCTCATGTCCATTATGCCGCGTACGGAGTCCTTGTCCACGGCAACAAAATCGTCGCCCAGAAGAAGGCGAAATACTTCCAGCGTTATGAAGAGAACGCGGTGGCTTATATGGTCCGCGATCCGCAAAGCAACAAATCCGAGGAACGCCTCCTGCTGACCGACGGCAAGACGCTGTCCGTATACGACACGCAAGGGAAAGAGATCGAGAAATACGATCTGCCCGCATTGGGAGGCAAGGATGAAACGTATGCCGTGCTGGGAGCGGGCGAGGATTACCTCGTTGTCCGTCCGAATCAGACGGGTCTGCTGACGCTGATCAATTTGGACGATAAGACGACCGTTAATCTGCCGGAGAAACTGCTGAAAGGCGAAGATTTGGAGTACGCGCTGAACAACGATGTCCCTTACCACGGAGATCTGCTGAAGTATCTGGGCGAGGAATCTGCCGGCGGACTTCTGGTCTTCGGCTATGAAAGTCCGTTTGATAATGAAGGAGTCAAGACATACACCTATAACCGGAAAACCGGGGAAGTCGCGCCTGCGGCGAAGTAAGTGATAACCGGGAATCGATGAAAAAGAGGACGCAAGCCCATTTGGAGGGCCTTGCGTCCTCTTCGCTTTATTACGGCTGCGGCTTAGCCGGGTTGGCGCAACCCTTTGGGCAGGTGGTTCTTGAGCTGCCCGCCGCTCGCTTTGCCCCAGCCGAGCGGGAAGCTGTCCCCGCCGCAGGCGACGGTGACGAGGCACCAGCCGCGGAGATGATCCTGCACGGGCAGCGTGTCCCCGTGCAGGAATGCCGCCGCCGACGGGGCATCCGCGTCCAGCGTCACGACGCGGGCCGCATCGCCGGCGGCCGCGGCCATGGCCAGCGCATGGGCCGGCTCGAACCGGCCCTTGCGGGCTTCGCCCAGCTGGAGGCCGGCCCGCGGGATTTTCAGCCCGGACAGCATGCCGGGCGTGAGGGCGAGCCCTTCGCTGCGCGGCAGCAAATACAGCGCCTCCCCGAACAGGACCGGCTCGCCGTCCACCCGGAGGCCCGGCAGCGCTTCGGCCGCAAAGTCGCGGAACGCCTGCCAGGCCGCCGCCGTTTCCCGGACGGCCGCGGCGTCTTTACCCGCGCGGCCGCGGTCTTTCCCTTTCCGCTTGCTGCCGGAGACGGCTTGTCCGGGGCCGTCCGAGCCCGCTGCGCCGGAAAGCTCGCGCTCCAGCAAGGCGACGTAGTGGCCTTCTCCCTCCTGAACGTGCGGCCAGATTCGCTTCTCGGCCACAAGTTTAAGGAAGGGGAAGGACTCGAGCAGCCGGGCGATCGTCTCTTCGTTCTCCCGGCGATTGAACGTGCAGGTGGAGTAGGCGAGACGCCCTCCGGGCTTCAGCATGGCGACGGCATCCTGCAGAATGTCCCACTGCCGGGCGGCGCACAGTTCCACCGCTTCCGGCGACCATTCCTGGATCGCGTCGGGATCTTTGCGGAACATGCCTTCTCCGGAGCAGGGGGCGTCCAGCATGATCCGGTCGAACGCCAGCGGAAAGCGCGCGGACAGCTCCGGGGGAGCGGCTTGGGTGACGATGGTGTTGCGGATGCCCATTCTCTCGACGTTCTCGGCCAGAATCCGCGCGCGTTGCGGGTGGATTTCATTGCTGATCAAGAGGCCTTCGCCGCGCATTTTCGCCGCGATCTGCGTCGTTTTGCCGCCGGGGGCGGCGGCCAGATCCAGCACGGTCTCCCCGGGCCGGGGATCCAGCAGCTCCACGGCCGACATGGCCGAGGGTTCCTGAATATAATATAATCCGGCGGCATGATATGCCTGTTTGCCCGGGCGGGTCCGCTCTTCGTAGTAAAAGCCCGTCTCGCACCAGGGAACAGGCCGCAAGGCGAACAGGGCGGCGAGTTTGTCGGCCGCGGCCGTGCTGAGGCCGACCTTCAGCGTATTGAGGCGAAGCCCGTAGCTGCGCGGGGCGGCATAGCTTCGTAAAAAAGCCTCCCCTTCGGCCGTACCGAGCATGGTAAAGACGGCATTCCGAAACTCGCCGGGCAGGGCTGATAATGTCATGTTCTTTTTGTACTCCTTCCAAATAGGTTTCTCCGCCGGTATCCCCCTGTTGTCTGTTGAGGCGTCGTCGGCTCACCCGTTAGCTAATCTAATTTGTGTTGAGTTGTGCCGCGAGTCGAGCGGGTAAGTTTCAAAAAGATGCAAATCTGCAGCAATTTTTGCCGGCCCAATACGCCCGGGTTTGAAAAGATGCAAAAGTGCAGGAATTTCGAACTTATCCGGGCAATGAGCGCTGTCTTGCTCAAAAAGCTTGCAGATTTGCAGGAATTTTGATTTTTTGGCTCACTGCACGATAAAAGCCTGCAGAATTGCAGGAATTTTTACCATATCAGTTGGAGGCAGTGCCGCCTAACGGAACTAGCCGCGCCGGGACATATTTTCCTAGAGCAGTTTATCACATTGTTTTTTATTCTCAAAAGGGGAATGGATGTTCCGTCCGGCCTATGGCATAATTGAAGTAGCAAGCGGTTCATCCGCGACTAGAAAGAGAAGAGCAAAGGAGAACCCTTATGAGATTGCTGCAGGCCTTATTCTTTCCTCCGGAACAGCCCGGAGGCGTATCCTCTATGATTCCCTATTTGCAGGACCGGTTTAATCCCCCCCATTGGGAAATGGAGCTGTTTTCCTTACCGAAACGGATCCGCGGCAAGGGCAGCGAACCGGTGAAGTTTCATACCTTTGACTGGCATGAATTCGAGGAAAGCCCGATCGTGCAAAAATATGTGCAGACCTACAAGGACTATCTATGGTGGACGAAACTGCGGTTGCAGCGGCCGTTCGACCTGATCCATGCCCATCATCCGATCGTCGGAATGGCGATGAAAGAGGTTTTTCCGGAAACCCCGGTGATTCAAAGCATTCACTCCAGTTATGAGCGGGAATTGATTCTGAACGGCCGGATTCAGCCGGACGGCTTGGAACACCGCTTTTTGACATCCCTTTATAGGGAACTGGAGCATCGGACCGATCTGATGCTTACCGTATCCCGGTCATTTCGCGACTATTTAAGTCCTTACGTCAATCATCCCGAGAAGATCGGGGTCATACCCAACGGCTTTGACGAGAAAAGGTTCAAGCCGGTCCCGCACGAGAATGAGGTGGCCCAACTGGTCACCGTCTGCCGGCTCGTCCCGGCCAAAGGGCTCGATACGCTGCTTGAGGCGTGCGCCGAGCTGAAGAACCGCGGATTGCCCTACGTCCTTCACATCATCGGCGACGGGCCGATCCGCAAGGAACTGGAGGAATTGGCGCAGCGGCTGGGGATCTATAACGAGACGATTTTTTACGGATATACCCTGCATCCCGAGGAGTTTATGCCTTTCTTCGATATTTTCGTACTGCCTTCGCGGGCGGAGGCGTTCGGCTCGGTGTTCGCCGAGGCTGCGCTCTGCTCGCTGGCCCTCGTCGGCTCGGACGTAGGGGGGATCGCCGAGCAGATCGAGAACGGGTCGAACGGACTGCTCGTACCGCCCGAGGAGCCGATCCTGCTGGCGGACGCCCTCGAGAAAGTGATCGGCGATCCGGACTACCGCTACCAATTGGCCCGTTCGGGATCGGAGTATGCGAAGAACCATTATTCCCTGAACCGGGTCGTCCATGAACTGAAAAAAGTGTATCTGCAATTTCAACCGATGAAAGAGTGAGCCTCATGCCTGCGTTTCGATTCATTCACGCCGCCGATCTGCACCTGGACACCCCGTTTGCGGGCATGTCCGGGCTGCCGGACCGGCTTCGGCGCCACCTTCAAGAGTCCACCTTCGCCGCGCTCGGCGATCTGGTGGACCTTGCCATATCAAGTGAAGTCGACTTTGTCGTCGTCAGCGGGGATGTGTACGACGCATCCGAATCTTCGCTCAGAGCCCAGCTAAGGCTTCAGGAAGCCTGGAACACGCTGGCCTGTGCCAACATTCCGGTTTACGTCATCCACGGAAATCACGATCCCTTAAGCAGCAGTCGGCTGCGCTTATCCTTGCCGCGCAATGTCACGGTCTTCGGCGGAAGCCGGCCGGAATCCGCGACGGCGGTACGCCGCACGGACGGACAGCCCGTTGCGGTCGTCAGCGGCATCTCCTACCCGACGGCGGCGGTTACGGAGAACACCGCCCTGTTGTTCCGGCGCGACCGGGCTTCGCCGCTGTATCACATCGCGCTGCTTCATGCCAATGTGGACGGGCAGGAGGGGCATGACGCCTATTCACCCTGCTCGCTCAAGGACCTGCGCGCGTCGGGTTACGATTACTGGGCGCTCGGGCATATTCATAAACGCCAAATTTTAAGCGAATCGCCTTGGGTCGTTTACCCGGGCAACCTGCAGGGACGCAGCCTGAAAGAGACTGGACCGAAAGGCTGCTACCTTGTCGAAGTGGACGATAACGGAGAGACGAGTCTCCATTTCCGGGAGCTGGATCATGTCCGATGGGCCGAGCTATCGATCCCGATTGGGGAGCTGGCCACGGAAGAGGCCTGGAAAGAGCGGGTGGAGGAACGACTGGAGGAAGTTCGTATAGACTTGTCGGGCAAAACCGGAGTCGTCCGTTTCACGTTTACCGGACGGGGCCCGCTGCACGCCTTGCTCCAAAACGGAAGGGGGGGCCACGATCTGCTGGCGGAACTGCAGCGGCGGGAGACGGGGCGTTTGGACGCCGACGCTTCGCTGCCGCTTCATTCCGTGGTTTGGCCGGTCGGCTTCAAAGCCAAAACCGGGCCGGACATCGACCGGGGTCGGCTGGCGGAGGAGGACAGCTTCCTCGGGGAACTGCTCCGGCTGACGGATCGGGCCTTGTCCAGCGGCGATCTCCGGGACGAACTGGTCGACACCGCGCTGACTCCGCTGATGGATAACCGCCATCTCCGCGAACTTTTGAAATCGCTCGGCCCGGGGGAGCATCGGGAGCTGATCGAACAGGCCGGGGCTCTGGCGGCGTCGTTCCTGCTGGAGGAAGACATGCGGGGAGGGTCTGATTAATGCGGCTGGAGAAACTGCAGATTCAAGGCTTTGGCCGACTGGAGCACAAAGAAATCGAGTTCAAAGGGCCGGTAACGGTACTGTACGGTCCTAATGAGGCGGGCAAAAGCACCCTGCTCGGTTTTGTCCGCGCCATGCTGTTCGGCATTCCGTCGCGGACCTATGGCGCGATGCGTTATGAACCGCTACGCGGCGGAGCGCACGGCGGTAGGCTGACCCTCCGGGACAGCGAGGGGAGCTTGTGGACGATCGAGCGCTATGCGCGTTCCCGGGAAGGGGCCTCCCCGGTGGGAGGGCGCGGCGATCAACTGCGCATCACCCGCACGGGCCCGGGCGGCGAACTCCGCGAGCCGGCGCAGGAAGAGCTGGAGCGGGAGCTGCTTGGCGGCATGTCCAAGGAGATGTTCCGCCAGCTGTTCGCCATCTCGCTGAGCGAACTGCAGGAGGTTTCCGCGCTGCAGTCCGAAGAGATGAGCCGCTTTCTGTTTCATGCGGGCATCGGCGGAGGCGCCGCCGTTTTGCGCGGGGAGAAGAAACTTGCCCAGGAGATGGACAAGCTGTACCGCCCGCGGGGCCGGAATCAGGAGATGGCGGGGATCATCCAGTCCATCGAACAACTGGAGCGGCGAGCCGCCGCGGCAAAAGCGCTGCTTCCCCGGTACCGCGAGGTGTTGAAGGAGCTGGAAGAGGTCGGTGCAGAACTGGATGCGGGGGAAGCGGAACTGGAGCGGCGAGCCGCCGAAGCGCTGCGGTTGGAAAAGGCCGCGGCTACCCGCGCCGACTGGCTCCGGCGGGAAGCGCTCCGGGCGGAGCTGGCCGAGCTCCCGGAACGCGCGACCTTCCCGGAGCAAGGGCTATCCCGCTGGGAACGGCTCCAGGAGGAGAGGGCGCGGCTGGAGCTGGAAGCCGCGGAGCTCCTGCGAAAGCGCGCCGTTTTGCAAGGCGAGCTGGAAGCGGTCCAGCCGGATCTCGCGCTGCTGGAACAGGAAGCCGGTATCCGCTCGCTGGCGGGCCGGCTGGAGCGGTATGAGAGCGGCATCCGGGAAGCGGCGGAACTGCGGTCGGAAGCGGAGCAGCTCCGAAACCGGCTGGAGCATGCTTTGCGCAGCATCCATCCGGATTGGACGGCGGACGATTTGCGCGCCTTCGGGGGGACCGTCGGGGAGAAGGAAGCGGTCCGGCGGTTTACCGCCAGGTTCCAGGAGTACGATAAAACGGTGGATTTGCTGCACCATGAACGGATGAAGCTGGAGCGGGAAGCCTCGTCGCTGGAGGCTGTCCATGCCGGTGCGCTGGATCAGCTTCAGGCCAGTGCGGGGGCAGGGCGGCGGCAGTTCGGCGATGTGGTGCCGAAGGACGGGAATGAAGTTCGCCGGCTTTGGAGCGAAATTCAAGGACTGCTGGACCGTTGGAGAGCTTCGGCCTCGACCGTTCAGGAGATGCTCCGCACGGCCGAGGCCGAAGCGGCGGCGAAAGCCCATGTCCGCGGCTTCCAGCAACGGCTGCTTGGCGTATCGGCGGTCTTGACCGTGCTTCTGCCGGTCTTGTTGTGGCTGGTGGCGCATTCGGGATGGAGCGCCCTGCTCGGCGGCGCGGTGCTGCTCGTCATCGACGCTTACCTGCTGCTGGCCCTCCGCGAACCCGGCGGCCGGAAACCCCGGCAGCGGCGGCGCGGAGGCCGCATGCTTTCAGAGCCGGCGGCTTCGCCCGAGGAGTTGCGGCTGCGGGAGATCTTGCCGCGGCTGATTGCCTCCCCGCTGACCGCGGCGGGAACCCAGGGCGTGGCGGCCAGTTTGGCCGAACCGGCGCGCTGGGACGAGGAAGAAAGGGCGCTGCGCCGGCTGATGGAGCAGTGGCAGCTGTGGGATCAGCGCCATACGGCACTGGAAGCGGCCGCGGCGGACGCCCGCAGGAAGACGGCCGGGAAGCTGGACGAACTGGCCGGATTACAGCGGGAGCTGGCGCGGAAAGAGACCGAATTCGCCGGCCTGGCCCGCGAATGGGAGGATTGGCTGCGGGAACGCCGGCTGCCCGGCGATTTGTCCCCGGAAGCGGCGATGGATGTGTTCCGGCTGGCCGAGCAAGGCAGGGAGTGGTTATCCCGCCTGGAAGCTTTGTCTGCCAAGCTTGCAGCAAGCAAGCTGGAGGCGGACGCCTTTGAGCGGGAGGGCCGCGCCTTGTTCGGCGAGCTTCCCGAAGCGGAATCCGCCGGGCCGGGGGCCATGGCCGCCTTCGTTCGCCGGGCGATGGCGGAATTGGATATCCAGCTGGAGCTTCAGGCGAAGCAACAGCGCCTGACCGACAGGCTGGCCCCGATCGAGGAGGAGCTGGACAGACGGAAAGACCGGCTGGAAGCGATCGCCGCCGCCGAGCGTCACTTGATTGACGAAAGCGGGGCGGCGAACGGCGAGATGTATTTGCGCTTCGGCGCCGAGGCCGACAAAAGGGAGAAGCTGATGGCGGAACTCAGGCAGGCCGAGCTTGTTTTGTTCGGAACGATGGGGGAAGCGGAGCGCCGGCGGCTTGAAGAACTGCAGCGGGATTATGAAGAGGGAATGCTGCTCAGGATGTCGGAGGAAGCCGGAAAGCGGCTCCATGAAGCGAAACAGCACAGGCAGCTTCTTATAGAACGGCGAGGCCGTCTGCTTCAAGAGAAAGAGACGCTGGAACAGCGGGGGCTGGAAGATGACGTGAATCAGCAACTGGCGGAGCGGCAAGCCGCATTAGGGGAAGCTTTTGACCGATATGCGGTCTTGGCGGTGTGCCAGGAGCTGATCGCGCGGGTGCGCAACATTTATGAGGAGGAGCGGCAGCCCGTGGTGCTCCGGAAAGCCTCGCGTTATTTTGAAAAGATGACGGGGGGCGCGTACAGCCGCATTCTCGTCAAAATGGGCAGCCAGGAATTAATGGCCGAGCATCGGGACGCCGGGCCGGTCTCCAGCTCCTATTTGAGCCGGGGAACGGCGGAACAGCTATTTCTGGCGATGCGGCTTGCGCTGTCGGAGGCCGTTTCAGGCCGGGAAAGCTTGCCGCTGCTTCTCGACGATCTGTTCGTCAACTTCGACGCGGGGCGATTGTCCGGGGTTCTGTCCGTCCTCAAGGAGGTTTCCGCCAGCAGGCAGTTGGTGCTTATGACCTGCCATGCCCATGTGGCGGACGGCGTCCGCAGCCAACTGGGGGATGTCCAGTTCGTGGACCTGGTTTAAATCAGCGCTGGCGGTAAAGCGCGAGCATGACGGCCCACAGCAGGCTGAACATCCCGAACGCCGGGTAGAGGATGGACAGCAGGGTGCTGAAGCCGAACTGGCTTGTCAGATAACAGATCAGCAAAATGCAGGCCGAGATCAGCCGGGGCGACAGCTGCAGCCGCTGTTTGAGCTGGAGCGTTACACCGTAGACGTCGGCGACAAAGGTGCTGAAAATTTCCATGAAGATCAGCACAAGATAAATGAGCTGGATGGTGGTCCCCATTTGTTGGGCGATGCTGCCCATGGGGATTTCGAATTGCGAGATCCCCGGCATGTTGGCCGACAGGGCAAAATGTCCGGCCATAAGCATGAAGCCGACACCTGTCCCGCCGAGCAATCCGCCCCAAATAATGACGCGGCGATTCTCCGTCCGGCTGCCGATCGGGACGAGAACGGCCTGGGCCATGGATAGATTGAAGGCGGTGTACATCAAGGGGGAGGCCCAGGTCGCCAGCAATCCGTGGTCGGTGCCAAGCGTCAGAAACCGGGCGGCTCCCGGCGATCCCGCCGTATTAAAAATGATCGCCAAGGACAGCGTAATCATCATGGGGACGACCAGGGAGTTCAGTTTCATCACCCCGTCGATGCCTTTGCCCAGCAGGATGTACGTAAGGGTGAGGGTGATCCACAACCCGATTTGGTAGTTTATCCCGAAATGCTCCTGGAAGACCGAACCGGCTCCGGCCAGCATCACGCTGTTGACCCCGATCAGAACGATCATGGTGAACAGGCTCAAGATCTGGCCGAAGCGATTTCCGAACAGTTTCCGGTTCAGGTCTTCGTAAGATTCTGCGCGAATGCTGCGGGCTAGGAGCATCATTTTGGTCCCCAGCCAGACAAACAAGACCGAGGCGAGCAGGATCGTCAGCGCGCCCCATTTGCCGTACTGGGTGAAGAACTGCAGGATTTCCCGGCCGGTCGCAAAGCCGGCACCGACGACCGTGCCGATATAGGTGAAAGCGATTTGCAAAACTTTGACGGCATTTTTCATGGTTTTCCCCCCGGCCGATGTGCTATATATAGTACAAGGTATGTTGTCCGAGGACGGGACATGACTCAAACCCTAAATGGATCAAGTTCGGGAGGAATAGGAATGGAGAAATTAAAACAACGAATCGTGGAGCAGGGCGTGGTGGTGTCCGATCAGGTACTGAAGCTGGATGCGCTGCTGAATCATCAGGTCGACCCGCAGTTGACGATGGAGATGGGCCGGGAATTTGCCGCGCGTTTCCGGGACGCGGGCGTTACCCGAGTGGTCACGGTCGAATCCTCGGGCATTGCGATCGCTTTTGCCACGGCGTATGAATTGGGGGTTCCCCTGCTGTTCGCGCGCCGTAAGAAGACGCTGCTCGCCGAGCCCGATATGTTGTGCGAACGTGTCCCTTCCTTTACGAAAGGGATCGTGACGGATATTTTGATCTCCCGGGAACTGATTTCACCGGACGATCGGGTTTTGTTTATCGACGATATCATCGCGAACGGGGATGCGGCCAGAGGGCTGGTCAAAATCATCGAGCGGTCGGGCGCGGAGTTGGTCGGCGCCGGGATTGTGGTGGAGAAATGCTTCCAACCGGGAGCCAAAGCGCTGCGGGAACAAGGCATCCGTCTGGAATCCCTGGTACGAATCGCCTCGCTGGAAGGCGGCCAAGTTATTTTTGCCGACGCCTAAAGATTCCTTAGAAATTAATTCGTTCCAATTTTGCAACAGTTCTTTGCAGGCCTCTTTTTTTTCGTTATAATGGGGATTACTAGGGAGAGGAGGCTTATAAAATGGGGAATGAACCTGTAGTGAACGCGGAATTCTTTATTTCTAAATTGTCCGATGCCAAGGTTACTTTCGAACGTGCCCTGGATTGCAAACATACGGAGTTTGACGACCTTTATCCCTATATGCTTGAGCATCCCCAGTTCTTCTGGTATAAGCGCTATGTCGCTTGGTCACAACTGCTGACGATCGCTGAGCTATGCGAGGAGCTAGGTATTGACTGGAGGGCGGAATTCAGCCCGCAGCAGGTCGGATATGTGAAGCAGCGTGTCATGTCGGCGAAGGTGCTTGATTTCTGGTTCGAGAAGAACGACAGCAAGGAGCATGCCCAACGCTAAGATGGAAATGGGAGGGTGGCTCGCCCATCCGATGGTTGATCATAGTTTAGTTGTATCATGGGCGTTGGCGTAAAGCTGCGGTCATGGTGTGTTAAGAGGCTCCGTGGATTGCCGCGGAGTCTTTTTTTATTTATGATGGATAGTGATATTCTATATCAGAAAGACGGTGATTGCGATGATTTCCGATGAAGAACTGAACGCGTTTCGTTTGTCGGGTGAGAAGGTTCGGGTGGTACGCGACGCGCTCCCCGAGAACGACATCCGGGGGATTGTCGTAGCCTGGGACGATACCCACGTGCTGATCCGCAGGCCCAACCGGAATGTGGTCAAGCTCGACCGGCGCTATAGCATCTCTCCGGCCAAAGAGCCGCGGATTTCCCCGGAGTTCTAAGCATATTTGTCGGCGGGGCGGGACATGGTAGTAAGGTAGTCAGGATAACGACAAGTCAAATCCCTGAGAAAGGATGCCTGAATAGCCATGTCACTCGTCAGTGAGAAAATAAGAGCATATAAAGATCAGATCCACACCTACGGAGCCGCCGTTCCCGGGGCGACCGAGGCATATCATGCGTTTACGGGGGAGTGCTTCGAGGACGGCAAGCTGGACGCCAAAACCAAGCAGCTGATCGCGTTGGGGATCGCCTTGTCCACGAATAATGAAATTTGCACGTTCTATCATACCGAGGAAGCCAGATCCAAGGGAGCGACGGAGGAAGAACTCTTGGAAACGGTGGCGGTCGCTTCCGCCGCATTGGCGGGGAATGCCTTGTCCCAAGGCGTGATTCGCGTACAAGAGGCTCTCGGCCAAACGCCGATGCACTAAGGATCGTATTCATTAAACAAGCGACCCCGATGTTTCTACAGGAAACATAGGGGTCTTCATTTATTCGGGAGAAGCTAGATCATGGTCGGCTCGGACAGCGGCGTCTCGGGGAAACTTGTGCTGCCGGACCCCAAATAGGCGCGGATGCGGGAGGATATTTCGCTGCGGAGGACGGGCCAGAGCATCTTTATCGCTCCCCCGTAACCTCGGCAGAGATATTCGGCTTCGATCCCATGCTCATCCTGGGTCAGGCGCAGGAACTTGATCCGGCGTTTCTGAAATTCCGCCATAATCTCGTGCTGTACCAAAGAAGCGCGCCGTTCGGCGCCGCGAATAATCCCCGTATAGAGCTCCGGGCTCTTCAAAACGCCGCTTTCCTCCAAAATTCGGGCATCCCGATCCAGAATCCGGCGGATGAAACGCAGCAGAACTACGCTTCGAATCAATGCCAATTCATCTTCCGTAATTCCGGGTACAGCCATTTTGAGCAACCCCCTTATCCAAGATGGGAACTTACGTTCTTATTTTAGCCAAAATACCGTCGAATTAAAAGAGGAAATAAAAGTGTTGACTATGTCTATAGTTTTATGCTATTATAAATCTTGTCGCTGCGGAAATTGATTTTCTGTAAGTTAGACACTAAGCGGTCGTGGCGGAATTGGCAGACGCGCACGGTTCAGGTCCGTGTGGGCTAACCCCCCGTGGAGGTTCGAGTCCTCTCGACCGCATCCTAATATTAATGAAAGAGCTCCTGAATTGTCCATATGGATGATTCAGGAGCTTTTTGCATGTCCGGGGGTAAATTAAAGGGAATTGTTCCTGTTAATTTGAAGCCTAAACGGCTGGGGAGGCACTAGCGTTGCATTTACCCGAAGGATCTAATGGCCGTAATCGCCTCCCTTTGAGCCGGACGGGGAAATAAGGGCTATTTGAGGCGCTATTTTGTCGAAATCGTCCCTTCGGTGAGAAATAGCGGTCATTTGGGGCCCTATTTTAGGGAAAAACGGGCCGAAACCTGATTTTTGGACCCGCATCAGTGAAATAAGGCCCTTTTTGGCCGCTATTTTTCCCGAAAACGCAAATCGGGTCGAAATAACGGCCCAAAACGCCGCTATTATGACAGGCGGCAAGAAAGATTGCGGATAGGCAGCAACATGTTAGTTATAATGCACTTTTCCAGTTAAATCCCACCATGAGGCCAAGAGCGGTGCATTAACGGTATTTTTTCCCGTTAGTATGCAGGCTTCGACGGTAGCGTTTTTTATTTACAATGGGAGTGGAAGAAACGGGCCGAAAAGAAGGAAGTAGTTTAAAATACTCCACTGCAAGAGTTTAATTTTGTCCAGTGAAGCGGATGGAATTTTCTAATACTATGAAAGCGTAAACAATCGCGTTAGAATTAATTTTACACCTGATGGATTTGCCTAATATTATTATGAAACCCGGGGAGGTCATGATGGAGAAGCTGTTATACGGTGTCGCTTATTATGACGAATATATGCCTTATGATCGACTGGATAAGGATATCCGCATGATGAAAGAGGCGGGGATTAACGTGGTGCGGATCGCCGAATCGACTTGGAGCACGCACGAACCGCAAAACGGAGTATTCGATTTCACCTCGGTAGATCGGGTTCTTGATGCGATGCATCGGGCCGGAATTCATGTCATTGTCGGAACGCCTACTTACGCCGTACCGACCTGGATGGTCAAGGAGCACCCGGACGTGCTGGCCACGACGGCAAACGGACCCGGTAAATACGGGGCACGGCAGATTATGGACATCACGAATCCGACCTATTTGTTTTATGCGGAGCGCATCATCCGGAAACTGATCTCCCGGGTTAGCGGACATCCGGCGGTGATCGGGTACCAAACCGATAATGAAACAAAGCACTATCATACCGCGGGCCCTAATGTCCAACTGCTGTTTGTTAAATACGCTAGGGACAAATTCAAAACGCTAGAGGAATTGAACAAGGCGTTCGGGCTGGACTATTGGAGCAACCGGATCAACAGCTGGGAGGACTTCCCGTCCATCATCGGGACGATCAATGGCAGCTTGGGTGCGGAGTTTGCCAAATTCCAACGGAAGCTGGTCGCCGATTTCCTGAGCTGGCAAGTATCCATTGTTAATGAGTATAAGCGGGCGGATCAGTTTGTCACGCAAAATTTCGATTTTGAGTGGCGGGGGTATTCCTACGGCATTCAGCCGGATGTGGACCATTTCGAGGCTTCCCGTCCTTTCGATATCACGGGGGTGGACATTTACCATCCGTCGCAGGACGATCTGACCGGGATTGAAATTTCCTTCGGCGGAGATGTGGCGCGATCGACCAAAGGAACGAATTATTTGGTGCTCGAGACGGAAGCGCAGGCCTTTCCCCATTGGACACCGTATCCGGGGCAGTTAAGATTGCAGGCGTTCAGCCATCTGGCTTCGGGAGCCAATATGGTTTCCTACTGGCACTGGCATTCCATCCACAATTCTTTCGAAACCTATTGGAAAGGCTTGCTCAGCCATGACTTCGAACCCAACCCGGTTTATGAGGAAGCCCGAACGATCGGCCGGGATTTTGCGCGTTTGTCTTCGCATTTGGTGAACCTTCAAAAAGAGAATAAAGCAGCCATTCTGGTCAGCAACGACTCGTTAACGGCGATGGAGTGGTTCAAATTTAATTTTTCCAGCACGAAAAAATACAATGATGTCGTTCGGATGATGTATGATGAGCTGTACCGGATGAACATCGGCTGTGATTTCGTGTCTCCCGCGACCACGAATTTTGAACGGTATGATCTGCTCATCGTTCCAGCGCTTTATACGGCTTCAGATGAACTTTTGGAGCGGTTAAACCGGTTTGTAGTTGACGGTGGGCATATCGTTTATACTTTTAAGAGCGGCTTTACGGATCAAAACGTCAAGGTCCGTTCCGAACGGCAACCGGGCATCATTGGCAAGGCTTGCGGCATTTCGTACAGCATGTTCGTCGAGCCGAAAAGGGTGACGTTAAAAGACGATCCGTTCCAGGTCGGTGAAGACCAAAATCAGGTGCATACTTGGATGGAACTGCTCACTCCGTCGACGGCGGAGGTGCTCGCCTATTATGATCATCCGCATTGGGGGAAATATGCCGCGGTCACGCAAAACGGGTACGGCCAAGGGCAGGCTGTATATATCGGCTGTATGACAAGCGAGGCCGTGATGGGCAAAATCCTGGAGCATGCCGTGAAGAAGGCCGGTTTATGGGGACTGGATCAAGAGATCCGCTTCCCGCTGATCACGAAATCCGGGGTTAACGGGCTGGGCAAAACGGTCCGATATTATTTTAACTATGCTGAAATGCCGGCTTCGTTAGACTATCGTCATCGTGAGGGAATTGAGCTGCTTTCGGGCCGACCGGTAAGCTCGGGACAAACCCTCAAGCTTGAGCCATGGGGCTTTACCATTATCGAAGAACAATAAGCCATAGAAGTTTTGTATTGAAATAGACGCCTCCCGCATACGCGAGGCGTTTTCTACTATATATGCGGCATCACAGGGGGGGAAGCGAATGTTTGGCAGGCTGCGGCAGAGGGTCGTCGACCCGTTCAAAACGAGCATCCGCAACAAATTGATTTTGACGATGATATTGATCGCGATCGTGCCCGTCGTCGTCGTCACCGCGCTGGCAGCGGAGAACAGCAGCGCTTCGATGGAGAAGCAAGTGATAGGGACCAATCTCTCCAATATGAAATGGACGGGGATTTATTTGAGTGATCAGTTTTCCAGACTAAACAACATGGTCTATTCGCTCCAGATCAGTCCGGGGTTGGCCAATTATCTGAACCGGCCCGAAGCGGAAACCCCGGCCAGCCAATTTGCCGCTCAGCAGAATGTTTTTAATTCGCTGAATAGCGTGTATTACAGCGGAGGAAATCACCTGGTCGGCGTCGTTATGTACCTGCATGAAACCGGGACGCTGTTCACGATCAATTCGATGCAAAACGAAGTGGAAGAGATCAGCGGCATACCGCGCGTTTACCGGGATTTGCTGCGGGAGAACAAAGATTTTATCGTGGAGACGGATTCGGCGGACCCCGGCAAATTTCGCTTGATTCGCAGCATCAACCGCTTCGAAAACCAGGAAAAGCTGGGCTACATCTCCCTGGAGGTGCTCTGGTCCTATTTCGATCAAACGATCCGTTTGCTTGGCGAAGGAAAGGAGCAGTCCGTGTTCGTTACGGATATGAACGGCCGCATTCTATACGGCGACGGCGAAATCTCCCCGGATGTGGCGGCGGAGCTGCAAGCTTCCAAGGGTGCCGGGCCGGGCCAATTCAGAACGGACCGGGAATTTGTTTTTTACAATACGCTGGATCCCGTTGACCTTAGATTGGTGAAAATAATCCCGGTCGCCACGATCAACGAAAGCGCCCGGGCGACGATGAACTATGGTTTGATCGTCGGGATGATCTCCACGATGATATCCGCTTTATTTGCTTTTTATTTTGCCTGGAAAACGACCAAGCCGATCATCGGTTTGGCCCGGGCGATGCGGAAGCTCGATTTGACCAAGGAGCAGACGATTCCCCGGAGCAAGCGCAGGGATGAAATCGGGCTCCTGGAAACCAATTTCGCCACCATGGCGCAGCGGATCAGAGACCACATTAATACCGAGTACCGGATTCGCCTGGAAAAGAAAACGGCGGAACTTAAAGCGCTGCAATCGCAAATCAACCCGCATTTTTTGCAAAATACGCTGCAGTTGATCGGCGGAATGATCTTTTCGCAAAAACCGGCGGAGAGCTACGGTATCATCCGTTCGCTTAGCGAAATGTTCCGTTATATTGTGCGGGATCCGGATGCGCTTGCGACGCTTCGGGCGGAGCTTGAACATCTGAATCATTATATGAATATCCAGCAGCAGCGCTTCGGCAAACGGCTCCATTACGAGCTAAACATAGATGGAGATGTGCTGGACTGCCGGATTCCGAAACTGACGCTGCAGCCGATCGTCGAAAATGCGTTTGTTCACGGGCTGGATCATAAGACCGGAGAGTGGCGGCTTGAGGTGACGATCCGCGTCGAGTCGGAGGGGATACGGCTGATGGTCCGGGACAATGGGGCAGGGATGGAAAATGCGCAGCTCCAGCGGTTGCGAACCCAACTGAACCGGGATCTGGAGCAGGTATGGGCCAAGGGGACGAGCATCGGGCTGATCAATGTGGCTTCCCGAATCCAGATGTATTTTGGCGCGGAATACAAAATGAGCCTTGACAGCGTATGGGGCAAAGGCACGAGTGTCACGCTGCATCTTCCCGAGCAAAAGGAGGGCTAAAGCATGTTCAAAGTATTAATAGTGGATGACGAAGAGTGGAATCGGGACATTATCAAAAATTTGGGCCGATGGGACGAACACAGCATGGAAGTCGTGGGGGAGGCGGAGGACGGTTTGGAAGCGATGCGGATGATCGAACGGCTTAACCCTGAGCTTATCATTACCGATATGCGCATGCCGGGTTCCGACGGAGTGGAACTGATGCGGAAGATGAGCGACCGTTTTCCCGACAAGCAGGTCATTGTGGTAAGCGGGTACGATGATTTCCACTACGCCAGGCAGGCGATTCGCTACAAAGCGGTCGACTACTTGCTGAAGCCGATCGATCCGCAGGAACTGAACGTGGTGTTGGCCAGATGCTGCGTGTCTCTGCGGAAGCGCAAGGAGCGACAGGGAATCGATCTGGAGCTGTCTTCGCGATGGGCCGCTTACGAAAAGCGGTTGGGGTCTTACTTTAATGACCTGAATGGCGAGGGACTCCGGAAAGTATGCCGTGAACTGCAGTCCGATCCGGAGCTTAAAGCCGCCTTGAAGCCGGAAACGATCCGCTATCTGGTAAAAGATACTTTACTGTACTTGAGGGAGCTCTGCGCGGCGAACGCGCTGGCCGGCGAATCGGACCGCCCGGCTGAACCTACGGAAATGCCAAACTCCTTCCAGGAAGGGGTCCGCTTGATATCCGAGTGCTATGTGAACGCCCTGGAAGAACTGATCAAACAGCGGAAATATAAAAATAAGCTGCATTTGGGGGAAGTCAAATCGTATCTCGATCATCATTACGCGGAACCGATCGGTTTGGAGCAGCTCGCCAAGCTGTTTTTCGTCAGCAAAGAGTATTTGAGCAAAGCGTTTAAGCAGGAATACGGCTTAACGGTTACGGACTATGTCGTGGATTTAAGAATGAAGAAGGCGATGGAATGGCTGAAATCGGACGAAGAAGTCGCCATCAAGAGGGTAGCCGAAATGATCGGGTATGAGGATGTATCCTATTTTCACAGGGTGTTTAAGAAGCACTACGGAATTTCCCCGGGAGAGGCGAGAAAAGGTTCACAAGGTTTAAAAATATCCAATCGAAAAGTCTAATCCCGTCCAATGAAGCGCTTTCATTCATGGATTAGAATGAAACCGTAAACAAAACATCAACATTCCAGGGGGGGCATCTTATATGAAAATTTGGAAGGGTCTAGCAGGAACCGCGCTATTCGTCTCTTTGCTTGCCGGCTGCGGAGCGGGCGGCGGAAACCATGCGGCGAACAACGAATCGGCAGGGGGCGAAAGCTCCGGCGGGAAAAGCGTCAACTTGAAAATGTTTATCGCTCAGCCTCGTCTGAAAGAACATTACGATAAGTACATCGATGCTTTCGTGGCCAAAGAAAAAGCGGAGAAAAATATCGATGTGTCGGTTCAATTGGAAATGCCGCCGGCGGACACCGCCCCGCAAATTTTAAAAACGAGACTGGCTTCCAACGACGCACCCGACGTATTCGCTATCCATGCGGTCAACGAAATCCCTCCATTTTATAAAGCCGGGTATCTGGAGGATTTGTCGGATCAACCGTTCGTCGGCAAGCTGCTGGACAGCGTGAAGCCTTCGGTCATGACCGAAGACGGAAAAATTGTTGCGGTTCCGCTCGAGACACTGTCTTGGGGTTATTTGTACAACAAGCAGATTTTTGAGGAGCAGGGACTGACGCCCCCTACGACGTTGACGGAGATGAAGACGGTCGTTGAAAAGCTGAAACAAAACAACATCACCCCGTTTATTTTGTCCGACAAAGAGGCCTGGATTCCGCAGTTGTTCCTGCCGCTTTCCATAGGTCAATTGGTCAATACGGAAAATCCGGATTTTATCGAGCGGATGAACCAGGATCAAGGTTCCTTCACCGAAATGAAAGGAATGTTCGATATCATCGATTTGGTTTACGCGAACGGTACCAAAAACGGCCTTGAGGTAGGCGGCGACGACGGTGCGGCGATGTTTGCGCAGGGGAAGGCGGCGATGTGGGTACAGGGCCCCTGGTACGCGGAGACGATTCTGAAATCCAATCCCGACCTCCGTTTTGGCGTAGCTGCTTTGCCGATCAACGATAATCCCGACGCTACGATGATCAACTTGAGTACGTCCACCTCCCTGGCCGTGTCCAAGACGAGCAAGAACAAGGAAGTGGCCCTTGATTTCGTAAACTACGTGCTGGACGACAAGGATTCCAGCGCATTCTTCCAGGCGCTGAAGTTTAATCCGGTCGCCACCGTACACGACTACAGCAGTTATCCTTGGGTGGACGATGCGATGGTTTATGTGAAAGAGGGCAAGTCCTATCAAGATCTACGGATTCCGCAAGCGGTAAAAGATGAATCCGGCAAAGCGCTGCAATCCTATATCGCGGGGCAAATTTCACAGGACGATGTGCTCTTGGCGCTCGACAAAGCGTGGAAATCGTATAACAAGGTCAACAAGTAACGCGGCTGCCTGTGAGGAAGGAACGAGAAGTTCCTTCCTTCTCAATTCATAGACAAACGGAGGGGGAGGAAGAACATGCCGTCGTCCAGGATGTTCAAGAAGTATATCTCTTTGCTGGCTTTTACGGCCCCGGCACTCGTTATTTACACCATCTTTCTGCTCATACCGACATTCGGCGGAATGTATTACACGTTTACGGACTGGAACGGTCTGAACCAGAATTACAGCTTCATCGGTTTTGCCAATATCGTCGAAGCGCTCGCGGAGGACCCGGATTTCATTAATGCGTTATTATTTACGCTGAAATATGTCGCATTCATGGTTGTATTGCAAAATGTAATCGCTTTACTCCTGGCCGTACTCATCGAGACGCGAACCCGGAGCAAAGGATTTTTCCGCACGATCTTTTTTATGCCGAATATGATCAGCCTAATTATCAGTTCCTTTATGTGGACCTTTGTATTTTCGCAAGTGATCCCGCAGCTCGCCGAAAAAGCGGCGATCACCTTCCTTGACCAAGCCTGGCTGGGCAATCCGAAATTTTCTTTTTACTCCATCCTGATCGTGTCGCTGTGGAACGGGGTCGGGTACATGATGATTATTTATTTGGCGGCCCTGCAAGGCGTGCCTCAAAGCTTGAAGGAAGCGGCCGTTATCGATGGGGCCAATTCGTTCCAAACGTTAAGAAGTGTAACCCTGCCGATGATTACGCATGCCGTGACCATTTGCTTCTTCCTGACGCTGAACGGCGCTTTCAAAGTGTTTGATGTTGTTTACGGACTGACCGGCGGCGGGCCGGGACGAAGCACGCAGGTCATTACGATGAACATCTACGAAGAGGCGTTCTCCAATAACTTCCGCTACGGATACGCCAGCGCGAAATCGCTCATTCTGTTTGCCATTGTACTGATTGTCACCCTGATTCAGATGAACGTCATGAAGAAAAAAGAGGTGGAAGCATGAGCATGAAGAGAATCCATTCTCTCTTGATCGGGTTGATCTTGTCCGTGGGCGCCCTGTTCACCTGTTTTCCCATTTATATGGCGGTCGTCAACTCGTTTAAGACGCAAGCGGAAATGTTCGAATCGTTCGTCGCTCTGCCGACGAAGCTGCATTTTGAGAACTACTCGCAAGCGTTTGAAAAAATCAATCTCCTGAACAGCTCTTGGAACTCGGTGATTGTCTCCGTGATCGGCATCGGGGGAATCGTCTTCTGCTCCGCTTTGGCGGGTTATAAGTTGTCTCGGACTCGAGGGAAATTAAGCAACTTTATTTTTCTGCTGTTCGTAGCCTCGATGCTCGTGCCGTTTCATTCGATTATGATTCCGCTCACCCGGATGGCCAAAACTTTGCAGGTGCAGGGCAGTACTTACGGACTGGCGCTGATCTATATCGGACTTGGCGTCAATATGGCGATTTTTCTGTATCATGGTTTCGTCAAGTCGATCCCGCGGGAGCTGGAAGAGTCCGGACAAATCGACGGCTGCAACGAATTTCAGACCTTTTTCCGGATCATTTTGCCGCTGCTGTTGCCCATCACCGTCACGATCGCGATCCTCGACTTTCTGTGGATCTGGAACGACTTCCTGCTGCCGCTGATGATGCTGACGGACGTAGACAATTATACGTTGATTCTGTCCACCAACATGTTGTTCGGGGAGTATAACAAGGAGTGGTCGCTGATTCTGGCTTCGCTGGTGCTCACGGCGATTCCGGTGGTGATGATTTACGCGTTTTTCCAAAAGTTCATTATGGAAGGAATTGCCGAAGGGGCCGTGAAGGGCTAGGCATAAGCATTAATTGAATAAGGAGGGGAGGATATTCATGTTAAAACCGAGTCGTTGGATATCTAGCACTAGGGAGCGGCAATGGGAAGAGAAAGGTCTGCCTAATTTATTGACAAACGGGGGAACCGCGGATTTGACGCTGACGGATGCCGTTTATCAAAACGTGGAAGGGTTTGGGGGATGTTTTAATGAGCTCGGGTTTGTGGCGTTAAGCCAACTTCCCGAGGAGCAGCGAACAAGGGTATTGTTCGATTTGTTTCATCCGGACGGGGAACAGAAATTCAGCATTTGCCGGCTTCCGATCGGAGCCAGCGACTACGCCCTGGAGTGGTACAGCCACAATGAAACGGATGGAGACTATGCGATGAAGCATTTCTCCATTGAACGGGACAGGAAATACTTGATTCCCTATATTAAGGAAGCCCTGGCGCTGAATCCCGAACTCAAGCTGTTCGCTTCGCCTTGGAGCCCGCCGACCTGGATGAAGTACCCGAAAGCCTATAACTACGGAACACTACGTTGGGAGCATGAAAATCTGGAAGCCTACGCCCTATATTTCGTAAAGTTCGTGCAGGCGTACAAGGAAGAGGGGATCACGGTTCACCAGATCCACGTCCAGAACGAAGTAGTGGCCGATCAGAAGTTTCCGTCCTGCGTTTGGACAGGCGAGCAACTTCGCGAATTTATCCGCGATTATTTGGGACCGGCCTTTGAACGGCATGGACTCGATACGGAAATCTGGCTGGGCACGATCAATGCGCCGGAACCGTGGGACGAATGGCTGAAGAAGAAAGTCACCGACCACGACGCTTACGCACATACGGTGTTAAGCGATCCTGAAGCTTATAAATACATTAAGGGCATAGGCTATCAATGGGCCGGAAAATGGGCGATCCAGCGCACTGTGCTGAGTTACCCGGAGCTGCGGTACATGCAAACCGAGAACGAATGCGGCGACGGCACGAACACTTGGGAATATGCCCAATACGTATTTAATTTGTTCCAGCACTATTTCACAAACCGGGTGAACGCGTACATTTATTGGAACATGGTACTTGAGCCGAAGGGACGAAGCACGTGGGGGTGGGAGCAGAACTCGATGATTACGGTCGATAAAGAGCAGCAAAGGGCGATTTTAAATCCCGAGTATTACGTGATGAAACACTTCTCGCATTTCGTGACGCCGGGCTCAAAGCGGATCGGTCAGCAAGGGCACTGGTTCGGTAACGCGGTCAGCTATGTCACGCCAAGCGGCGAGCGCGTCGTGGTGCTGGCCAATCCGTTCAAGGAGACAAGAACCGTGCGGATTTCGGACGAAACGGAAATATACGGCTTCGAACTGGAGCCCGAGTCTTTTAACACGATGTTATTTGATAGGCAGATCAATGAATGAGGCAACCTGAGTCTAAAGGCGCAACGATGTGTTTATTAGCCTGGCGGAAATAGTTTGAGGCGAAGCTTTAAAAAGACCAGCAAAACATCTTATTGTGAAAAAATATTGGATATGGAAGCGTCGGAACGAGATTCCGGCGTTTTTTCTTTCCTCAAAATCTTTAAAAGTTCATGCAAACCAACCAAGATATGCCCAGTAATCCTTTCCTTCTCCTTACCCGCTACCTGTCCTTTTCATGGCCGTTAGCCGCACTCGGGTTTTGCTACATTAGTAGTGCGGGAACTATAGGAAACCGGCTCCTTTGAATCCCAATTGAAACATACCACCCGGGTACCTAATAGACTTTGCGCAAAGGAGATGGAATTTCCGGATTTCTTAAACGGCCATAATGCAAACAAGCCAAAATCAACAGGCAAGAAACAAGGAGGAACAATGATGAACAACGAATTTGAAAACAAAACCGCACAGGCAACGGCCATGACGACCACCTGCTATGTCATCGATCCGGCGCAGTGGGGCATCAAAACCAATGGCACCGATGCGGTAAAAACGACGGAAGGACTGAACAAGGCGATCGCCCATGCGAAAAGCGCCGGGTATAATGAAGCCTTTATTCCAAAAGGGACATATATGATTCAAGGCGTAGGGACCCTCTTTCCAAACACTCCGGAAAAAGGCGGCGGCATCGTGGTTCCGTCCCACATGAAGCTTACCCTGGATCATGAGGCGGAGCTGAAGGTAGAGCCTAACGCTGCGAGAGGTTACTCTTGTATTTATCTGCGTAAAGTGGAAAACGTCACGATTTCGGGCGGCATCATCACCGGCGATCTGGACCAGCATGATTTCAGCAAACTTCCGGATTCGACGCAGGAATATGGCTTCGGGATTTATGTCCACGGTGGCAAAAGAGTTACGATCGAAAATATGAAAATCCGCAAATGCACCGGCGATTGCGTCTTCCTTGGCTCGGTGGGCCTCATGGGCGTAGATCCCGACTATGACGAACCAAAATTAGTAACCGTCCGCAATTGCTCGCTGGACGGAGCGCGCCGGAACAACATTTCGATCACAGCCGGCGAAGGGGTCTTCGTCGAGAACAATGAAATTACGAACGCGGGGACCGTCAAGGGTACCAAACCTATGGCCGGTATCGATATCGAAGGATACGGCGAAGGCGACATCGATTACGAGAAGCCGCGCAAAGTCGTCATTCGCGGCAATCTGTTCCGCGGAAACCTAGAAGCGTCCGTGCTCAATTTCAGCGGCTACGAAGTCGTGATTGAGGGGAATCATTCGGACAGTACGCTTTCTTACAGCAACGGTACGGATACGATTATTTCCAACAACGTGCTGGTACGGACGGATAAAACGAAAGTAGCCATTTTGGGAGATAGAGTATCGAACGGATTTGACGGCAACAACGTGACGATTACCGGGAACACCATCAAAGGCTTCAGCAGCGGCATCGACGCCCGCGGCAAAGACGTGGTCGTGACGGGAAATGCCGTCTCCCATCTCGGCGAAGGAACGGGCATCGGCGTATATAGAGCGGAAAATGTGCTGATCGCGGACAATATCGTGCACCGCGGAGCGGGCGTGCCTTACAAGGTCGACGAGAGCAATGACGTACAATTCCTGAACAACAAGGCCCTCCATTCGGAACGCTTCGGCCTCGAACTGGACAAGTCCACCAATGTCGTGCTGCGGGGCAATTCGTTTGGCCAGTGCAAAGGCGGCATATCCATCAAAAACTGGGGGGGAAAAGAGACATCCGTTTTCGCGGAAGGCAACTATATCGACTGTTCCAGCTACACAGGAAAACAAGCCCATTATGCGATCAGCTTCGACAAAAACAGCCATGTTACGCTCAAAGGGAACTATTTACTTGGCTCCCGATCCGTCGCCATTTACGGAGAGAGCAGCGCCGGCAAAACCGTTAAAATCACCGAAAACGAAATTTCCGACACCGCGAGCACTTCGGCGATTCAAATCAAGGGGGGGCAACGCGCCGAGATTATCGGCAACCGCATCACCTTCAAAAGAACGGATAATACCGGGTACGGCATTTCATTAACTGATGACGCCGAAGATGCGATCATCGCTCAGAACACGATTTATTCCAATACCGATAAATCGATTTCCAACGCGATCGTAACCGAAAAGGCGAAACGAACCAAGGTTCTAAACAACTTGCTGATCAAAGGCAGCATGTTCCTCAATAAAGATACGGACACCAATATCGGCAACACGATGGTATAAAGCTACTTTGGTAAAACAGCCAAAACCCTATCCTTCAAGTCAAGAGGGATAGGGTTTTCCGGTTATCCTCGGTCTCGCTTTGCGCCAAGTCCGTACGTTAGAGGATGCGGGAAAGCTTGCGATAAGCGCGCGGTGAAATTCCTTTGTTTGCGCTGAATAAACGGCTGAAATAATGAATATCGGAATATCCAACATGAGCTCCCACTTCTTCAATCGTCCAGTCCGTATCCCGCAGCATCCTGCATGCTTCGCAAAAATGTGCGGAACAAACCTCTGGTGTCGCCGCTGGAATGCGCGGTTTTTTTTGACGCCGCGGCCATATCTGCGCTTTTGGACGGGTTTTGAGTACCTGAAAGAAGCGATTGAGGAAAAGCGCTTTGGCCAGGCGACGGCCGGATATTTCCACCGCGGCTCGAGAGCGCCGAAAGATTGGTTTCTCATGGAGCGGTTAAGCGGTGCGGCTCTGCTGGATATGCATCTTTTGTCGCGGCATTCCCGCTTTCGTCCTTATCTTCGAAACTGCCGTTTGAAAATAAATCCTCTCATTTTTTTCGATTGTCCGGGCAGCCTCCGATCTGTCTCCCGGAAACATTACTGCGCTATTCCTTCACCGACCCGATCAATAAGCCTTTAATATTCGTTTCAAACGTCCGCTAACGCTGCTGCTTGGAATTGCACTCGTGACGACCGCACTTGCGGCCTGCTCAAATTCGCAGAACGAGGGCGGTTCTTCCGAGGGAAACACTGGACCTGCATCTACACCAGAGGAATTACTCTCGATGTAGGAGGCATTGAGGAAAAATTGGCCCGAAGCCAACAAGGACGTATACATTCGAGTACTGAAGGAAGAGACCCCGGCTTACCTGCACACGGCGTACGATACGTACCCGTTTACCGTGTTCCAAGATTTGATCTATGTGGATCAACAAGGGAACGTGAGGCCGTGGATCGAGACAGATGAATTTAAAAAAGACGCTCAGTTTTTTCGGGAAGCCTATACCCGTAAGTTAATTAATCCGGATATTCTCACCGTCCCGAAGGAGCTGGAATCGAAGGAAGAATCGAACGGCAGATTCCTTTATACATCGTTATTTTATAGGTGAATAATCAAATGAGTCGCATGTAAAGGTTAAATGCTACTACAACATAACGACAACCGGCTGAGAATAATGTTGACGCTTTCAAAATCCTGATATATAATTCAATTAATCGAATACACCCATTAGACATGTGACTGGTAAAGCAGGCAGGATCTAAAATGACAAATCTTTTATTTGTCGTTTTAGGTCCTTTTTTATTTGGTAAAAAGGCCTGCCCCTTTCGCAAATTTGCAGAAGGAAGGAGCATTGGACATGGATTACAAACAGACCGCCGCAGAAGTTCTGAAATATGTGGGCGGAAAGGAAAACATTGCCCATTTTGAACACTGCTCGACAAGATTGCGCTTTTCCTTGATCGACAACAGTAAAGCCGATGTCAAACGGCTCGAAAGCATTCCCGGCGTGATCGCCGTAAACATGACCGGCCAGTGCCAGGTCGTCATCGGGAATGAAGTGGTTGAAGTTTATGATGCGGTCAATCGTTTGCTGGGCTCGGCGAACCCGAACTCGGAATCCGCTGCTGATGCGGCGTCCGAGGCTAAACCGAAAGAAAAGAGAAAACTCGGCAGCGTTATTTTGGATTTTATCGTCGGTGTGTTTCAGCCGCTGATTCCGGCGATTGCCGGGGCCGGGATGTTAAAGTCGCTGTTGCTGCTGCTCGGGTTAATGAATGTTTTGGACCCGGACGGCCACACTTATAAAATCTTGGTGCAAATTGGCGACGCGGCTTTGTACTTTCTCCCGTTACTAGTGGCCGTTACCACCGCCAACAAACTGAAAGTAAATACTTTAGTGGCCCTGGCTTCCGTCGGCGCTTTGCTGCTGCCGAACATGACGGCCATGCTAGGGGAAGGCGCCCAGTTGTTCGGCCTCCAGATCAAAGCCATCGCCTATGCCTATCAGGTCTTCCCGGCGATTCTGACGGTTTTGCTTTATGCCCAAATGGAAAAATGGTTTACGCGAATATCGCCGAAGGTGATCCGGATCTTTTTTGTCCCGATGATGTCGCTGCTCATTACCGTTCCAGTTTCGTTACTCGTTTTGGGTCCGCTCGGTTATACGCTCGGCGAAGGTTTCTCAGCTATCATCTTAACCTTGTTCGATAAGGTGGGGTGGATTGCCGTCGCGCTCTTGGCCGCCGTACTGCCGCTGATGGTGTCCGTCGGCATGCACAAAGCGCTCATTCCTTACGCTCTTTCCGCGATCGGAAGCACCGGCAAGGAATTGCTCTATATGCCCGCTTCGCTGGCCCACAATATCGCCGAAAGCGGTGCCTGCTTCGCCGTTGCGGTGCGGACCAAAGATAAGGCGCTAAGAGCCACGGCGATTTCCGCCGGGATATCCGCCTTGTTCGGCATCACCGAACCGGCCTTGTACGGGGTCACGCTGCAAAATAAAAAAGTGCTCGGCAGCGTCATGATCAGTTCGCTAATCGGCGGGGCGTTTACCGGCATCGTCGGCTTGCAGGCTTATGTGCTGGTCGGACCGGGATTAGCCAGTTTATCCATGTTTATCTCGGAAGATTTGCCGCGGAATATCATCAATGCCGTCATCGCGCTCGTTATTTCCTTTGCGGTTGCCTTCGTTTCGGCCTTTATTCTCGGCAAGGACCATAAGGCCAAAGCGGAAGAGCGTCAATTGGTTAACCAGCTTACCACGGCAAAAGAGTTCAAAAGCCCGGTGATCGGGGAACGGATTCCTTTGTCCGAAGTAAAGGATGAGGTTTTTTCCAGCAAAGCGATGGGCGAGGGGATTGCCGTCATTCCCACCAAAGGCGAATTATACGCGCCCGTGGACGGCAAAATTGAAGTCATTTACAGCAGAAATCATGCGATGGCGATGCGTACGACGAACGGTATCGAGCTGTTGTTCCATGTAGGAATCGATACTGTTAGGTTGCGGGGCAAATATTTTGAGCCTCAAGTGCAGGTCGGGGATGAAGTGAAAGCCGGCGATTTATTGCTGAAGTTCGATCTTGAAAAAATTATTGAAGAAGGCTACGATCCGGTAACCATCGCCATCGTGACCAATAAGGACAAATACGCGGTCGAGGTTGCGGATTTAAAACAGGTGAACCGCCAGGATACTTTGATGGTTGTAACCGCTTTAGAAAATTAAACCAAGGGAGAGAATAGACATGAACAAAGGATTTCCGGAGAACTTTTTATGGGGCGGCGCTATTGCCGCCAATCAGGCGGAAGGCGCTTGGAACGTGGATGGGAAAGGTCCGTCCGTAGCAGACATAGCCATGTATAGACCGCATTTAAATGTTGAGGATTACGAAGCGCACCATGTTGTTACCACCGAAATGATCGAACGGGCGATGCAAGATCCGGACGTCCAGAAATATCCCAAACGCAGAGGGATCGATTTTTATCATCGGTATAAGGAGGATTTGGCCCTGTTTGCCGAAATGGGCTTCAAGGCGCTGCGCGTCTCCATTGCCTGGAGCCGGATTTTTCCGACCGGGGAAGAGAACGAGCCTAATGAATTGGGGCTGAAGTTTTACGACGGCTTGTTCACGGAAATGAGACGGCTTGGCATCGAACCGATCGTCACGCTGTCCCACTATGAAATGCCGCTTGCTTTAAGCGTCAAATACAATGGCTGGGCAGAAAGAAAGGTCATCGATTATTTTGTGAAATTCAGCAATGTCTGCTTCTCGCGTTATAAGGACCTGGTGAAATACTGGCTGACGTTCAACGAAATCGACAGCATCATCCGCCATCCTTTCACAACCGCGGGCATTGTCCCAGATCGTTGTCCGGAGGGCAAGGTGGAAGAGGTTATTTATCAGGCGCTTCATCACCAGTTTGTTGCCTCGGCCTTGGTGACGGCGGATTGCCACCGCATCATTCCGGGCAGCCAGGTAGGCTGCATGCTGACGATGCTGACGACCTATCCGAATACATGCCACCCCAAAGATGTGGAGATTACGCTGATGAAGAATCTGCACACTTATTTTTACGCGGATGTGCAGGTATTTGGAGAATACCCGCCACTGATCGAAACCATGCTCGAGCAGAAAAATATTAAGCTGCAAATGGAACCGGGAGATAGGGAGATTTTACGGAAGCACACGGTCGATTTTGTTTCTTTCAGCTACTATATGTCGTTAACCGAGTCCGCCAAAGAGGGGCTGGAGCGAACGTCGGGCAACACGATCACAGGCGTGAAAAATCCTTATTTGCCCGTAACGGATTGGGGATGGCAGATCGACCCGGTGGGCCTGAAAATTTCCTTAATTGAGTTATACGACCGCTATAAAAAACCGCTGCTCATTGTGGAAAACGGCATGGGCGCCGTGGACCAGGTGGAAAGCGACGGCTCGATCCACGATGACTACCGGATCAATTATTTTAGGGAACACTTTAAACAAATGAAGGAAGCGGTGGAAGCCGGCGTTGACCTGTTTGGTTACACAAGCTGGGGACCGATTGATATCATCAGCGCTTCCACGTCCCAGATGTCCAAAAGATACGGCTTTATTTATGTCGATCAGGATGACGAAGGGAACGGCACGTTGCAGCGTAGCCGGAAGGATTCTTTTTACTGGTACAAAAAAGTGATTGAAAGCAATGGCGAGGATTTGGATTAATTCCCTATCTTTCGATAAGGAAGGTGACCCGTGATGATCAAAATCAAAAAAGTGTTGAATTCCAGCGTAGTTTTGGTGGAGGATGAGCAGAACAAGGAGTACATTCTGTTTGGCAAAGGCATCGGCTACGGCCAAAAAGCGGGCAATACCGTCGAGGAGCACCAAGCCGACCAAATTTTCATGCCCATCGAAAATGTCAAAGTCAAAGAGTATCTTGGCGTATTGGATACTATACCTCCGGTATACGTGGAACTGACCGGGCAGATTGTGGCTTACGCGGAAAAGAAGCTGCAAACCAAGCTCAACACGGGGATCTATTTTACCCTTATGGACCATTTGCATTTTGCGGTTGAACGGTATCACAAAAAAATCGCGATTGCCAACAAAGTGTTTTGGGAGATTAAAAATTACTATGCCGAGGAATTTGAAATCGGACGCTTCTCTTTAGAGCTGATCAAAGAAAAGCTGCACATCGACATGCCCAAAGAGGAAGCGGCCAACATCGCTTTTCACTTGATCAATGCCCAAAGCGGGGAGAAGGAATCCAAGGACGGCATGAAGATGGCCAAGATGATCGGCAGCATCGTCAACCTGGTGAGATATTCGATGAATATTGATATGGATATCGAAAACGTTCATTACACCCGTTTTGTAACCCATGTGAAGTTTTTTGTGGAGCGGTTTTATACGGATAAGATGCTGGAGAATACGGACAACACCCTGTTTGAGCAAATTGCCAGTCTGTATCCGCAGGCGATGGACGGGGCGTTCAAGATCAAAGAGTATATAAACCAGGTGTACGGGAAGACCATTCCAAACGAGGAGCTCACCTATCTGGCGGTGCATATTCACAGGCTGATCTCCCATAACCAGTTGGCTTAGATTAGACGGAGGTTCTTCCATATTGAAAGTGAACCACATTATGATTTCGTTCATTGGATGTTTTATTATGGGGTTAGGCGTAAACGCAGGATATGTTCCCGTTCACTTATTCAGTACAGGATTCCCGGGGATCGGGATTCTCACGCTCTATACTCTAAATTGGAGCCCGGGTATCGTCGTGTTTGCGCTTAATATTCCTTTGCTATTGCTGGCCTGGAAGCGGATTGGCCGTTCTTTCGTGATCCAGACCGTGATTGTGGCCGGGGCTTTGTCCATCTTCCTTGACCTGCTCGATCCCATTCGAAATTGGGTTCACCCTCCGCTATGGTTAGGCAATGTGATCGGCGGGGCATGCTTAGGGTTCGGGTCGGGCATCGTTTTTAGCCAAGGGCTGACCAGCGGTGGGGTTGGACTGTTAGGACGGTTAATTCAACTTCATTCTCCTAATCTTAAGATGGGGACGATTCATATTGCATTTGACTTTGTTGTGCTTATACTTGGAGCCATGATCATGGATATCAAAACGGCATTTTTCACATTCCTGGCATCCCTCATTATGGGACGGACGATGGACTTCACCAAATCGCTGCCCCATCTCATTGCAAGATTCCACCCAAGGTGACCAGTAATTCGGCATTTATATAGTACAAAAAAAGGATTTAAGACGTCAGGGGTATCCCCAAAAAGTAAGCCTGCAACCGGAAGAAGCAGTCAGCTATATGCTGGCTGCTTTTGCTTTGGGCTTTAACCAGTTGAGCTCTATCATAGGAGTGTTCAAGCTACTATGTATAACGAAAGGAAGAGGTGGCTTAATGACTAATCGAAGTGATATGTCACATACAAAGAGGCGCCCAGTGTGCTTCCAAGCTTCCAACTCCAAAAAGATGCAAATCTGCAGGTATTTAGGCCGATCCCCGAGGGGATGCGAAAAAAGATGCAAATCTGCAAGAATTTCTAGCGATTTTAGAGAAACGAGCCGGTTTCGTCAAAAATTCCTGCAGATTTGCAGGAATTTTGAAATTTTTGGCTCCAAACAAGAAAAAACATGCACATATGCAGGAATTCTATGTTATCTGGCAACGGCATAGTAGCTTGAACGCAGTGAAAGCTAGCGCCTTTAGACGCGAGCCGGTAATAAAGGCTTATAGCCTTCGAGCAAACCACCCGTTTGACGGCTGGTTATGATTTGTTGAATTGAACCTCTGCCTTGAAATCCGGATAAATTCACATAACTGCAGTTCATAAGATCTTTACGACGGATGATAAGTCGGTGTTAAATAGATTTATCCGAAATCTTATGAATACGTAAATTATAGAAATTTACAATAAAAGGAGGTCTTTAAAAGTGCTTGAGACTGATCTGACGCGTACGCTTAAAATTCGCTACCCGATTTTTCAAGCGCCGATGGCCGGCGGTGTTTCGACACCCGAACTGGTGGCGGCTGTTTCAAATGCCGGCGGGCTGGGTAACCTGGGGGGCGGCTACTTAACGCCGGAGCAGCTCCGTAGCGAGATCCAAGAAATCAAGCAGCGAACGGACCAGCCTTTCGGAGTAAATTTGTTTGTCCCTGAGCCATCAGAAGAATCGGAAGAAGCAATTTGCCGGATGACGGATTATCTGAATAAATACCGCATCGAACTTGACACCGCTCAAAATCCATCGATCATGAAGTTTTCAGAATCATTTGAGGAGCAGGTACAGGTAATTTTGGAGGAACGTGTACCCGTATTTAGTTTCACTTTTGGCATACCCTCTCAAGACGTGATTCAAACCATGAAACAGCATGGCATATTCGTCATTGGAACGGCAACAACTGTTGCTGAAGCCAAGCAATTGGAAGCAGCCGGTGCAGATGCCATTGTGGCTCAGGGGAGCGAAGCGGGCGGGCATAGGGGGACCTTCATGAAAGACCCTTCCCATGCTTTGATCGGCACGATGGCTATTGTTCCTCAGATCGTTGACTATGTGTCGATCCCGGTCATCGCAGCGGGGGGAATCATGGATGGGCGCGGACTTGCAGCAAGTCTTATTTTAGGAGCTTTAGCCGTACAGATGGGCACGGCGTTTCTAGCCTGCCCCGAGAGCGGCGCTCACGAAACGTATAAACAGAAAATCCTCTCGACAAACGAGGACTTCACTGAAATTACGCGTGCATACACCGGAAAAGCTTCAAGAGGCATTCAAACCAAATTTATGATTGACATGCGTCAGTACCCGGGCACCATCCCGGCTTACCCTATTCAAAACGCGCTGACCCGGGACATTCGTCAGGCGGCTGCAAAAGCGAACAACCCCGAGTACATGTCGCTTTGGGCGGGCCAGGGGCTTCGGTTAGCAGGCGCCCAACCTGCTGCTTCCATTATCAAACAAACCATTGATCAAGCCAGTGCTCTTGTCCGAAATTTCCATTTATCAGAATTGTTTTAAATAAATGAAAAAGTGATTTAGACGACCGATAAGTTAAGTTGATTGAACGAATGAACGAGCCCTTGAATTTCCTTCCATGGAAGTTCAAGGGCTTTTTGCATCTGGAAATATGCGTGGCATAGCGGTTTGGTAGAGTTTTCCTAAAAAATTGTTGTAGTAATTCCGAGTAAACTGATGTAAAATGACAGAAATATATTTTCCGGAGCTGGCTTAGTTCACAGAAGTCTAGAAAGGGTTGGACATCATGATTACTTTATCCAATATTCAAGTTACCTTTGAAAATGGGTCACAATCGGTTACAGCCGTCCAGGATGTCAGTCTGCAGGTTGACGCGGGAGACGTATACGGCATTGTCGGCTACAGTGGGGCGGGGAAGAGCACGCTGGTCCGTGTGATTAATCTGCTGCAGCGGCCTTCGGCGGGGAGTGTAGTAGTCAATGGGCAGGATTTGCTGGCCTTGCAGCCCAAGGAGCTGCGCTTGGCCAGAAAGCGGATCGGAATGATCTTTCAGCATTTTCACTTGATGAACTCGAGAACAATCTATGACAATGTGGATTTTCCCTTGAAGAGTTCCAAGCTCTCCAAGCGCGAAAGGGACCTGAAGGTTAAACAATTGCTGGAGCTGGTAGGCTTGTCGGATAAACTGGATGCTTATCCTTCGCAATTGTCGGGCGGTCAGAAGCAAAGGGTGGCTATAGCCAGAGCGCTGGCGAATGATCCGGAAATATTGCTGTGCGATGAAGCGACCAGTGCCCTGGATCCGAAGACGACGCTATCCATACTGGAATTGCTGAAGAAATTGAATCGAACGCTGGGGCTGACGATTGTCATTATTACGCATGAAATGCAGGTTGTGAAAGAGATCTGTAATAAGGTTGCCGTTATGGAAGCCGGGCGGATTGTCGAGCAGGGCGATATCGTCTCGATCTTTAGCCGTCCGCAAAATACGTTGACCCGTGATTTCATCAATACGGCTACGCATATCGAGCAGACGCTGGACAAGCTTACGTCGCATCCTTCACTCCTTCATCTGAAGGATAACGATATGCTGTGCAAGATCTCCTATATCGGCGACAGTACCAGTGAACCGGTTATTTCTGAGCTGACTTCCCGTTACCGAGTGAAGACGAATATTTTATTCGCGAATGTGGAGATTTTACAGCAGACCCCGATCGGCAATCTGATCGTAGTGATGTCCGGCACTCCCGGTGATCTGGAGGGAGCTTTGCGATACTTGCAGTCGGCTCGGGTAGACGTTGAAGTTATCAATTCCCGACTTTTTCAGAATCGAAAGGTGGGTGACCCGGCATGAGTGATTTTTTTACAAGATATTTTCCTAACATCTGGGATTTAAGGGAGGACATCCTGCTAAGCACCTACGAGACGATTTATATGGTGGTCGTTACCTCGTTATTTTCCGTGTTATTCGGGATCTTGTTTGGCGTCACCCTCGTTGTGGTGGATAAGGGAGGCATTCTGGAGAACAGGCTGGTCTATAGTGTGTTGGAGAAATTCATTAACCTGTTCCGATCCATTCCATTCATCATTCTTATCGCTGTTGTCGTGCCGCTTACCCGACTTATTACAGGCACATCGATCGGTATGAATGCGGCGATCGTGCCCCTTGTCATCGGCATCGTTCCTTTCTATGCCCGGCAGATTCAAAATGCGCTGGTGGAAGTCGATTCCGGGATCATTGAAGCGGCTCAGTCTATGGGGTCGGGACCGATTGAGATTATTTTCCGCGTATATCTGAAAGAAGGCTTGTCTGCGATTATCCGGGCTTCCTCGGTGACGATCATTAACCTGATCGGACTGACCACCATGGCTGGGGCCATCGGCTCGGGGGGCCTGGGCAGCCTGGCTATCAATAAGGGGTACAACCGGTTCCAGACGGATATCACGCTTGTGGCTACGATTCTGATCTTGATTCTCGTGTTCGTGTGCCAATTTATCGGGGATTATTTCACCAAGAAGACGACGCATTGACATCGGGGTATGACTACGGTTTGTGCAGTATACCGTCTCCAGCCTCTGGGCGGCGGGTACTGGTTAAACATACAACACTACAAAAAGGACTGAAGAACAATGGCAAAAGTAGAAAGTTTTCAATTGGACCACACGATCGTAAAGGCTCCTTACGTCAGAGCGGCAGGGCTTGAGCATGATGAAAAGGGCAGCACTGTGCAAAAATATGATCTTCGCTTCCTGCAGCCGAATAAAGACGCGATTCCGACGGCGGCACTTCATACTCTTGAGCATCTGCTCGCTACCTATATGAGAGACGAGATTCAAGGCATCATCGATATTTCTCCGATGGGATGCAGAACCGGATATTATCTGATTCTCTGGAATGAGCACGATCCCGAAGAGATCGCGTCCGCACTGGAAAGAACGCTGAAGCGGGTGCTGGAAACAACCGAGGTTCCGGCTGTCTCCGCTTTGGAATGCGGCAATTACAAGGATCATTCCCTGTTCTCTGCTCAGGAATACGCGAAGATCGTCTTGCAAGCCGGAATTAGCAGAGATCCATTTGAAAGAGTATTGTAGTAGCTATGATTACTTTGGATTTATCGCAACAAACAGCGGTTGTAACCGGGGGCAATTCAGGCATCGGACAAGGCATCGTACAAATTCTACTGCAGAGTGGGGCCAGGGTCGTCTCAGCCGATCTCGCTCATGAAGGGGATTTTAAAGAAGTTAACGGGCGGTTGTTCGAATCCAGACTGGATTTGTCCCGATCGGAGGATATCTATCGCTGGTCAAATATAGTGTTGGAACAGACGGGAGTGCCGGACATCGTCGTGAATTGCGCTGGCATTTCCACGATGGATTACGTGATTGACAGCAAGCTGGAGGATTGGGAGAAGGTATTCTCCATTAATTCTACGGGGTTATACCTGGTATCGAAAATATTTGCGAAAGCGATGGTCGATGCCGGAAAGCCGGGCAGAATTATCCAAATGGCTTCGCAGGCCGGCAAGAACGGCTATCGGGCGATGGGCGGCTATTGCGCATCGAAGCATGCGGTGCTTGGACTGACCAAGGTGATGGCGATTGAACTGGCACGGCATAACATACTCGTCAATGCGATATGTCCGGGTATTGTGGAGACGCCGATGAAGCATCGGGAGCGCGTCGAAGGCGGATTAATCCGCGGCATGACGGCCGAGGAGATCTATGCGGAGGACTGCTCCCAAATTCCGCTGGGCAGAACGGCCGAGGTCAGGGATGTGGCCAACGTCGCTCTGTTTTTGGCCAGTCCGTTATCTTCGTATATGACAGGCCAAGCCATCAATGTAACCGGCGGTATGACCATGCATTAAGAGAAAAACGGCATCCAGATCAAAAGGGGAGAGGATCATATGAGTAATAAAGGTAAACTATGGGGCGGAATAGCACTCGGATTGGTATTGATACTGGCGACCGCGGGCTGCGGCGGCAAGTCTTCGGGTGACGGCCAGAAGATTGTCATCGGTTCGCAGGGCTCCGATGCTCAGATTTGGAAGCATATCGCGCAATCACAGGCGGCCAAGGATGCCAAGCTTAATATTGAAGTCAAGGAGATCAATGGCGGCGTGGAGTTGAATAACGCTACCAAGGAAGGCGAGGTCGATGTGAATGCTTTCCAATCCTGGGCTTATCTCTTCAACTATAATAAAGAAAGCAATGCCAATCTGGTAGCAACGGCGACCACCTATCTGGAGCCGATGGGCATCTACTCGCAGAAGATCAAGGATATTAAGGAGGTTCCGGACGGCGCCCTCGTCGCCCTGGCGGACAACCCGGCCAATACGGCCAGAGGCTTAAGCCTGCTGCAGACTGCCGGTCTGATCAAACTGAAGGATGATTTTAATTTGGGGACGGGTACGGTTAACGATATTGTCGATAATCCTAAAAATCTGAAGTTCAAGTTGATCGACGATACGACCGGCCCGCGGGTGATTCAGGACGTCGATCTGGTACTGATCGGCAACACGATCGCTATGGAAGGCGGATTAAATGTCCTGAAGGACTCTTTGTTCCATGAGGAAGTCTCCGTAGATACGAAGAATAGCATCAATGTGCTGGCGACCACTTCCGAGAAGCAGAATGATCCTGGCATTTTAAAATTAGGTGAGTTGTATCACAACGAGGATACGCAAAAATATATCGAGCAGGAGTTCGGCGGCACCAAGGTGCCCGTAGATAAGCCGATCTCTTATCTGCAAGAATAGAGAGGCTCCATGCGAATTGCTATAATTACGGCGATGGAGGAGGAGATGGCTCCTTTTCGCAATCAGGCGCAAATTACGGCCAGGACCCAAGTAGGCAAGGTTATCATTGAGGAGGCTGTGTACCGAGGCCAACCCGTCATCCTTGTAGAAAGCGGCATCGGCAAGGTCAACGCAGCCGTCGCAACCACGCTGTTGATCGAACGGCATCAGCCGGATCTGATCCTGAATTCCGGATCGGCCGGCGCATTTGGCGCAGGATTGAGCGTAGGTAATGTCGTTGTGGCAACGCAGTACATTTATGGGGATGTCGATGCTACTTGCTTCGGGTATGAACCCGGACAGGTTCCGCAAATGCCGGCCAGATACGATTTGGATGCAGCTTTGCTGGATCGGGCGAGGAGAGTAGCGGCAGCGGCAGAACTCCCCTATTCTCTTGATTTCGGGTTAGTATTGACCCTGGACTCATTCATGAGTGAACCGGAGCGGGTAGAAAGGGTCAAATCAACCTTCCCCGCCGTCAAGGTATCGGATATGGAAGGGCTGGGCATCGTGCAGGCCGCTGCGCAATATGGAATACCGGTATTGGCCGTAAAAGCGGTATCTGATATCGCCGGACATGGCGGTGTAACGGCTGACAGCTTCGACGATAATTTGGACGCCGTTGCCGTTCATGCCGCACACTTTACGGACCTGCTGGTTAGCAGCTTCATTGGTGAAAAAGCAACGCCCTCTTACACCGGCTTTTCCTGAACCTTCATAACCTGGTTTTGAGCGAACCCCGTCCTCACAAGAAGACGGGGTTCGCTAGGTTTAAACTTTAAATGTGCCATCAAGGATAAGTGCGAAATATTCTATATTCCTTGTTAAGAAGTTTTTGTTCTCAAAGGAGGTATTCTGGAACTTGCTGTTCATATCTTCCAAGAACGCGGCCATACTCGAGGTGTCCGCGCCTGCAAATCGATTGTCGATTTTCGTGTTGTTCAATACCGCATTCACATTGTCGCTTTCAGCGCGGTAGCTGCTCGACCATTGCGGGTTTTTCGCCAGCTTTTGGTTAAATTCCAGCAGAATTTTCGCAAAGCCCTCGCCGCTGCCGCCATTCGCCGCGTCTTTGAGAATCTCGGCGATTTTATTGGCGGATTCCGGATCATATTTTTTCATCAAAGAGTCGATATTGACATAATCATCGGGTGCGCCTTCAGGTTTGCGGGGGAGATCGATATAGCTCGCTTCACCGGTATCGGGATCGACCTTTCTCGTTTTGGCATACGCCGCGATCTTATCCATGGTGGCTAGAAATTCAGCCGCTTCGCTCTCTGTCATATAGTTGTCGGCAATAAATTTCGCCTGGGCCAGCCCGCTCTCAAGCAACGCCGCCCGTTCGCTTTCATCCGAAACCGAGCCGTCCGGAACAAAGTTGGAGCTGATTAAGTAATTTACGGCTTCTTCCACTTCAGGCGATTTTCCGCTGAGCAATCGCTCTAAGGAAGAATCCATTTCGGCGGTAAAAAACGGTCTTATCGAATGGTGCTTTACCGCGCCGACAGGCAACTCACGATCCGTAATCCCTTCGGCCAACCGTCTGGCCGCCTCGCTGATTTCCACGCTGTCGTATCCCGGAAGGGCCGGACCCGACTCCATTTTCACTTGATTGTTACCCCGATTTTGAATGTCGATTCTTGGCAGCGATGAGATAACATTACTTTCGATTTTCATGTTATACCTCCTCGTACAACTCCATAAAAAAATACGTGACCATATAAATGTTATCGGCATATTCTTCCATATTTTTAACTTAAATGCCTCAATATGAACTTTTCTTAGGTTCATGCGTCTATAAAAGTATCATAGACGTTTGGAGTGGTCTTTTGTGAATTTTAAAATATGCGTCATCAGTGCCGCTTGCTTGTTGTTGACTGCGGCATGCGGGAATGATGCGGATCCCGGCCAAGCTTCCGGAGCAAAGTACAGATCGGCGTCTCCGCAACTATCTACTACGGCAAATGCTTCGCCAATCTCAGCGGACGCCGGTGAAGGCGGAGTGCAGCCGCTATGGCAAAAACACGATGGCTCCGGGAAAGTCCAAGTTCTGGAGGACGGATTGAAGCTGCCCGGCGGGAAAGACGAATAGAAGAACTATGAAAGGGGATGGCTATGGCTCGCGTTCTATTTATTAACGGAGGTTCCGAGGGTCACATCAATCCGACTCTTGGAGTGGTGCAAGAACTTGTCCGCCGCGGCGAAGAGGTGGTGTACTTCGTTGCCGAATCCTATCGCGATCGTGTGGAGCGGGCGGGCGCACAAGTGATAACGTTCGACGTCAGGAAGTTTCTGGAAGCGTTCCTTGCGGGAGGAAGAACGCCTTGGGCGCGAGTGGGCGGGCTGTTACGCACCGCCGATATCGTCATTCCCAACGTCCTGGAGCAAACCGAAGGTGGGCGGTTCGATTACCTCATCCATGACTCGATGTTCGGCTGCGGGCGTTTGCTTGCGCAAATTCTCGGCTTGCCGGCGATCAACTCATGCACGAGTTTTGTCATGGGACAAAGCGGCTTTGACCGTTTGCAGGAGAGCCTGTCGCGCCATTTTCCGACAGCTGTGAATGAACAAGCCGAGCGGGAATTCCGGCAACTGGTCAGTGAGGTGCAAGCAAAATACCGTGTGCAAGTAAACGCCGCCTATGAAGTTTTTTGCAATCCTGCGCCAATGACCATCGTCTACACGACGAGGCGCTTCCAACCCGAGGGGGCAGGCTTCGACGAGACGTATAAGTTTGTGGGGCCGTCTGTCGTGCCGCGTTCCAACGATTCATTTGCGTTCCCGTATGTGGACACGGAACACCTGATTTATATATCGCTCGGCACGGTTTTCAACCAGGCGGCGGATTTTTACAAACTTTGTTTTGCGGCGTTCGCCGATACAAAGTACACCGTTATTTTATCCGTCGGCAGCCGAACCCGAATTGAGGAATTGGGGGACATTCCGGCGAATTTTACCGTGGCGGGCTACGTACCGCAGCTTGAGGTGCTGCAGCGCGCTAAATTGTTCATCACTCATGGCGGCATGAACAGCACCAGCGAAGGCCTGTACTATGGCGTGCCGCTGATCGTGTTGCCCCAAAGCGCCGACCAGCCTGTCATAGCCCGGCGTGTGGCCGAACTCGGCGCAGGTATCCAGTTAAAACAAGAGGGCCTAACCGCGGGGGAACTCCGAGAGGCCGCGGAACGGGTGCTGGGCGATCCGTCCATCCGTATGGCATGCGGGGAAATCGGCGATTCCTTCCGGGACGCGGGCGGCTATCGGCAAGCTGTCGAAGAGATCTTTGCGTATAAACGAAGCCTTGGCATAACTGAATGATCAAGGGGAGATAGGTACGGCAAGACGATTTCACGGGAAGGACGCTGCCCAAGCGAAAAGGGGAGCGTCCTTTTTCTAATATCAATAGCGTTTACTTAAAGGCTCAGTCCCACGGGAAGACTCTTCAAGGACTGGCCCGTGGCCGAAGCGGTCAAATGATCGTTAAGATTTAAACCGTCTACCTTACGGATATCGGCGAACCGTTTCACAAACGAGGCCAAGGCCATATTCGCTTCCAATCGGGCAAGCGGGGCGCCCAGACAGAAATGGGGACCGGCCCCGAAGGTCAAATGCTGTTGATTGCCGGGACGATGGATATCGAATGCGTCCGCTCGGGCGAAATGCGACTCGTCCCGATTGGCGGCGCCGATCCAGGCTACAACGACTTGCCCCGCTTTCATTTCGGGACCGAAAACGTCGGTATCCCGGGCCACCTTCCGATCGATCGTCGCCCCAAAGCGAAAGCGAAGTACTTCCTCAACCAGCTTGGGGACCAAAGTCAAATCGGCCCTCAGCTCTTGATAAACGCCCGGTTGATCGAACAGCATGCAATAGAACATGTTGGAGATTAGCGTGGTCGTCGTTTCGTTGCCCGCTCCAAGCAGGCCGATGGCCGACATAACCACCTCTTCATCCGTCAGCTGTTCCCCCTCCAGTTCGGCCTTGGTCAGGTCGGAGATGATGTCGTCCGCCGGGTGCTTCCGTTTCTCCAGGACGATAGGATACAAATACTCGGCGAACTCCTTCATCGCCAGGCCTTTTTGCTCTTCGATGTCGTCATAAGCTTCCAAATTATAAGGGAGGAAAAGAATGTCCGACCACGCTTTGATCCGGTCGCGATCCCGGGAAGGGACCCCGAGCAGATCCGCAATGACGGTAACCGGCAATGGAATCGCCAGCTTTTGCACAATATCGACGACTGGAGCTCTCTCCATGTCCGTGATCAGTTCATCGACGATTTCCTGGATGCGGGGCTCCCAATCTTTGAGGCTGCGAGGAGTAAATGCTTGGGCGAGAAGAGCGCGCCGTTTGCGATGCTCCGGCGGATCGACAAGGTTGACATTGCTCCGGCTATCCATTTGGCGGGGAACCGGAATCAGACTTCGTTCTTTTTTGTTGGAGAACAGTTCGTGGTCGAACAGCACGCGTTTAACATGGTCGTACGAAAACACATTCCAAACATCCTGCTCGGCATCGTAATAAACGGGGGTATTTTCTCTCATATCCTTGTACCAGGAAAACGGTTCCCATTGCTCTTGTTTTGTCGCGAGTTTGGAAATTTCGTCCAGTATGATCACTTGGCGGCTAGCATTCATCAGATTCCCTCCCATATTTAATTGAATTTGAATTTCTAAAAGGAACGTCTCGGAACCGAACCCCCCCTTTGCTGAACAGTGTGGCGACGATTGTGCATGTTCATTTCATATGTTAAAATAACCTATGTTAATTTAACATATGAAAATATTATAACATAAAATACAAATACTAGAAAATTTATATCATTTTTTCACTAGACTATAGCACGAAGGTGATTTAGATGTATGCGGATATCTTGATATTGGGGCAGCTTTTGACAGGGCCCAAGCACGGCTATGAAATCAAAAAGAACGTGCAAGAGGCGCTCGGGGAATCGTTCGAGATCAATAACAATTTGCTGTATCCCGCATTGCGGCGTTTTCAGGAAATGGGAGCGATGACGAAAGAGGTCGAGAAAGCGGACGGTAAGCCTGACCGGCACGTCTATCTGCTAACGGAGACGGGAGAAGAGATATTCGACGAACTCGTCCGGGATTTTCCGAGGAAAGCGGCGGCCAACCAGATGGAGTTTCTGGTTCGCGTCGCCTTGTTCGACCGCCTGGAGCCCGAGTTGCGGCTCGATATTTTACGCAAACGGCTGAGCGTGTTGGAAGAGGAGATGGAGCGAAACCGCCGATTCGATCTGCTCCATTCTCAAAATGGATTCACGGCGGAGGTCATTCGTTTCAAAAAAGCGCAAACCGAACACGAATTGGCCTGGGTGAAGCAATGGATTCTTGAATTCCAGGCGCCGGCCACGCTTTCAAATTCCGATACCGATCGCTTCGTATAGACTTTCTTGCAGCTTTTACGCAAAGGATATTTCTTCATGGTCATACCATTCCCCCTCCTTTGATCCCTATTCTCAAAAGTTACAAGTTGGATACAAGTTCTCTATCATTTTGGAAAAAAATATTCTATACTTTTTCAGTACATGGGCATTTTGCGGTTATGCAGAATGCTCACTAGATTAATATACTGAAAGTAGGTTTATTTTCATGAAGCCAAGGTATCATCTATGCAGACTTATTGTTACTACCGTAATGATCTTTTTACTAGTCAGTTCAGCCGGAACGGGTTATTCGGCAGCCGCGGGATCTAAGCCGGACTCCTCATCGGGAAACAAAGCTAATAAAATGGTGGCCTTAACCTTCGATGACGGGCCGGATAAAACATATACAGGGAAAGTGCTTGATATTTTGCGAGATAAAAAGGTAAAGGGTACATTTTTCGTAGTAGGAAATCGGGTGAAACAGTATCCCGACGTGATGAAACGCATTGTAAAAGAAGGGCATGCTCTAGGAAATCATTCGTGGAGACATACGGAACTAACCAAGCTTGGCAAAGAGAAGGTTCGCCAGGAGATTGTAAAGACGGATAAAGCGATTCGGGAAACTACCGGCTCCGCTCCGACCATGATGCGTCCTCCTTATGGGGCGACATCGGGACGGGTGAGGGGAGAAATTCAGGCATTGGGACATGCCGAGGCTCTATGGACGGTCGATACCCGGGACTGGGCGGCGGGCAGCTCTGTTGCCAGCATTCTCAAAACGGTGAAGTCCAGCTCCGGCAACAAGATCACCGTGCTGATGCATTCCGGGGGAGGAAAACGGGACAAGACGGTCAAGGCACTTCCTCAAATTATTGATTACTACCGGTCTCAAGGCTACACTTTTGTTACGATGGCGGAATTGAACGGTTTGGCTGACAATCTGGACGGATCGACACCCGCAGCCGCCCCCGATACGGCAAAGCAGACCGCTCCTTCAAAAGACGTTCCTTCAAAGGCCGCAAATTCACCGGCTGCGCAGAATAAGGACAAGGAGACGGCGGCTAACGCCGATGGCTCCAACAATAGAAACAGCGGTACCGAAGAGCGTAATATCCATTTGATATACGATGGAACGGAAGTCGAATTTTCGGATGCGAAACCACATGTCGATGAAAATAGCCGGATTCTGGTGCCCGTAAGATTCATGGCGGAATCCTTGGGCTTTGGCGTCAAATGGGAGGGAAGCGGGGACCAGAAACATTTGATTCTGTGGAAGGACAATACACATGTCGATTTGAAGATTGGCGACAAAGTGGCTGTAGTCAATGAAGCGCAGATACAGATGGATACCAGCGTAATTATCATAAAGGAAAAAACGTATGTCCCTTTAAGATTTGTGAGTGAACTTGCCGGAATGGATATGACGTGGAACTCCGCAGACAGTACCGTTACCCTTTCTTCCAAGAAACCGGCAGAAGAAATCATTGACGAGAAGCCGGCAGACGAAAATAACGAGAAGCCTGAAAACGATAACGGCGATGAAAGGACCGTTGGCGATACATACATCTTGTCCGCTCCAAGAGCTACGGTCCAGCAGGCTAAAGCATGGGCAAGTGCTAAAGGGGCAACGGAAGTGTTTATTAACCTGGCGGACATTGTATGGGAGGAAGCTTTGAAAGCGGGAGTCGATCCGACGGTCGTGTACTGTCAGGCCGCAAAGGAGACGGGCTTTGGGAAATTCGGAGGCATCTTGGATGAAACGTTTAACAATCCGGCCGGTTTAAAAAACCAGACAGGCGGCTCCGACACGGATCATACGGCGCATCAGCGCTTTTTCAGCTGGGAGGAAGGGGTTCAGGCGCAGGTTGATCATCTGGCATTGTATGCGGGGGCGCCGGGTTATCCGAAATTGGATACACCTGACCCAAGGCATTTTCCCGCTTTGCAGGGAAAGGCGGTTACGGTGGAGGCTTTGGGCGGATCGTGGGCGAGCGTTCCCACTTATGGCGTCGAAATTGTAAAAATGATGCTGGAGTTGGCCCAGACAAACGGTTAGGTCGCGTTTCATCACCATAAACAAGCAACAAGCTCTTGAAACTGTCCATGCGACAGTTCAGGAGCTTGTTTCGTTTCTTAAGCAACAAACAACGTAACGACCGATAACACGATAGAGGTGATTAGCATGGCGATGAGCGGCCTAAGAGCCTTTGCCCGAAGGTCGCGCAGACTTACATTCAATCCAAGCCCGACCATGGCGGATGAGAGGATAAAGGTCGTCAGATTGGAGACTCCGTCCATGACCCCTTGGGACACAGGAATGGAATGGCCTAAACAGTAACTGCCAAATAGACTCATCAGAATAAATCCGAGAAGGAACCAAGGAAATTCAATTCGCGTACCGCTACTGTTTCCGGAGTTTTTCCGGTTCATCCAAAAGATCAATATGAAGCATAAGGGAATCAGCAGCAGAACTCGGCCTAATTTGGCCAGAAGAGCAATCGCCAGGGCATCCTGTCCCGCAGGGGCCCCCGCCAGGGCGACATGCGCAATTTCATGAAGGCTGATTCCGCTCCAAATCCCATAATGGATGGCTGAAATCGGCAAAAACGGCCGAAGAATGGTATAAGCGACTGAAAAAACGGTTCCTACCAGCGCTATAATGCCAACTCCAATGGCGGTGTCCTCATCATTCGCTTTCAATATCGGGGATACGGAGGCGATAGCCGCAGCGCCGCAGACACCGGTTCCTACCCCGAGAAGCAAAGTTAATGATGGCTCCGCTTTAAGAACTTTCCCCAGCCAAACGGTTGTCAAAATCGCAAATCCGATGACTCCCATATCACGAACAAGCAGGGGAAGACCCTGGTGTAGAACAGTATCTATGTTTAATTTCAAACCGTATAAGATAATCGCAAAACGCAACAAACGCTTGGCTGAAAATTGAATCCCTGACCGTAATGCCTCCGGGTAACCGAAAAATTGCCGGTAAATCACCGCGATAACGATCGCACAGGCTAGCGGGCCAACATGATCGAACCCGGGAACCCGTGAGAAAGCGAACCCCATTGCGGCAATCACAACGGTGAAGGCAATACCTGAACAGAACAAGCCCGCGGAAGCTTTCTTTTTCGGCGAGGGGAATTTCTCCTTCTTTAACATACTTGCACGTTGGACTTCCATATTATCACCCCAAATTATTTTCACAACCCCAGTGTACCTCCGTCATATTCATAAGAAAAATAACGATATATAATAGGGATGATAAGTGAATTTATATGAATTAGCATCGTACGGATGGATTGCATCTCATTAAAAACCAAAATGGGCGGAAGGGTTTAAAATGGATCAATATTTAGAAGTGTTTATCAAGGTCGTGGAAAAACAAAATTTTACGAAAGCCGCAGAGGAACTGCATATGACGCAGCCCGCCGTCAGCCAACACATTAGAACATTGGAACGGTTGGTAGGGACCAGGTTGTTGGAGCGGAACAATAAACACGTGCGAATGAATAAAGCCGGGGAGATTGTGTATCACCATGCCAAAGAGATCCTGGCACTCTATACAAGAATGCAGGACTTAGTGGATGATTTGGCGGGCAGTGCCAGCGGTCCGATTGCGATTGGCGCAAGCTATACATTCGGTGAATATATTTTGCCGCATATTATCGCCAAGCTGAAAAAAGAGTACCCCTTGATCAAGCCATCCATCATTATTCACAACACGAAAGAAATCATCGACTTGGTGAACTCCTATCAATTGGATATCGGGATTGTCGAGGGCTATTTCAACGATCCTCAATTACATTCGGAAGTCGTTTCGGAGGATCAGATGGTCATTGTTGCTTCACCGTCGCACCCTTTATTAAAAAAGAACGGCGATTTGCCCCTTTCCGCCTTGGCGGACGAAACCTGGATTCTTCGGGAAGAAGGCTCCGGAACCAGACAGGCGGCAGATCATTTCTTTGAAATGCACCCATTTACACCGAAAGCGATCATGGAATTCGGAAGTACCCAGGTGATCAAGGAATCGGTGGAGGCCGGATTGGGGATCAGTCTGCTGTCAAAGTGGACTATTGTAAAAGAGCTGACGAACGGTTACATCGGAATGATCAGAGTCGAGGGGCTTCCGTTCAAGCGGGAGTTTACCATCGTGACGAGGTCGGTCTACCAGACCAAAGCGCTGAATACGTTTATTGAAACGCTTAAGGAGTATTTGAATCCTGGACTTATCAAGGAGTCTGGTAAGGAGTGAGCCGATAATCGCGTGATAGGGTTATCGGCTTTATGTCTGTACGGCTAACTCTTTGACATGCGTTTATCGGCAACCTCTCGGTTATGTCACTAGTTGCTGGTCTTCTTGATCAAATTCACGCCATCGTATGCCAGACTTTCTATACTTGCAGCCTTCTGCAGTATGTAATGATCAAAGAAGTTCTTCGTATAGTCTGTAACAAGATTTCGCATCTCCATAGCATCCCGTTCGCCTCTGAGTTCCTCATTAACACTGGTAAACACGATATCGCAGTAATCTAAATGCCCAACACGATCAACGGAGAAATAATAGGTTTCCATGCTATTGTTAGCGCCAATTATCGCATTCATGTTATAGTTCGGTTCACAAAACAGCAGCAAGAAGGGTTTCTTAAGGTCGCTGCCCTGAAGGCCGAACGCACCGCTATCCAAGCCAATCCCGCAGGCGAACCGGTCGTCGTCCCGGCAAACCAGCGCCGTCGTAGGTCCTCCATAAGAATGTCCGACAATGCCCATGCCGATGTCAAGCAACAATCTGCCCTTAAAGATGGAATTCAGCTCTCCAGAGTCCAGTTTGTAAAGAGAATCGGCGACATACCTTATATCTTCTGCCTGTAATTCGCTATACTTTGTTAACTTGGCAAGTACCGGCAGTGTAAGCACGTTACGGCACATCTCAATGGCAGTTTCATCGTCAGGCCGCATCTCCATCTTACCAGCCAACGTCACCATCTCCGGATCTTCAGAAAACGCCATAATGACATCCGAAAAATCCTTTGATACATTAAACAGGCGCCCATCTTTACGCTTATACATCGTGCTATTCTGATGGCCGATGCTTACCACAACATATCCCGTGCTTGCCAAGTCTGTACAGATCACGGTACCCCATTCTGGAGAACCGCCCCCGCCGCAAACATAGAATAACACCGGATAGCGCTTTTCCTTCCCGGAGAGAGCAAGGTCGTCGTAACACTGGGTCTTGATATCTATAGAGTAAGCATCCTTCAACCCAGTGAGAAGTGGCTGCTCATCAAGCATTTCGTAGACTTCAGGAAACATGTACGTTGATGTAGTCTTACCTTCGCTACTGTCGGACGGATAGTACACAAACGCCGTCAGTTCTCTTTTTGAGTGATCTGATGCCGTGTACTCAAAATCCATCTGGGTTCGACCGACAGTATAGCCGCCAATTGGTTCTGGAAATGCGTCATAAGTTTTCATTTTCTTGTACCCCCTTAATTAATAAAAGTGGCGAATGTGAAATACATATATTTCTACTCCTTGGCTTTCTTGAGTTCGCTAACCATTTCAGAATATTTATGATCTTCAAGCAGCCCATGGCTCATAAAGTCAGTAAAGTACTTGCTAATCTTATGTTGCAGCTTAGAGTCCTTAATATCGAATTCCCTAAAAAACATGACTAAATTAAACTGCATTGACTCAAACATAAAAGAGATCAGGTCGTCGTCAATATCAGGCCGGAGATATCCATCAACCCTCATTCGGCGTAAAATGTCCTTGATTAAGGGGAATGACTCGCCCTTTAGCACATTCAGATATACTTTAAGCAAAATGTCTTCAGGAATGTATAAAAGTGTTTCAGTGAGTTTGATTTCCAACTCATTCAGCGGCTCGGTCACAATGCCATTAACGTTACCAAATAGGCCGGTAAAGAAAAACTGGAGAAGGGAATCTTCATTACTGTTATTAAAATACGCAGCTCTTTTCTGGGTCACATTACGTATTAAGAGACAATAAAGATCATCTTTATCTTCAAAATACCGATAAAATGTTCCGGGGTGCATGGACAAACGATCCAAAACCATCTTCATAGTTATATCCTCGTAAAGATGATCAACAAAAAGATGCATAGCTCTATTAGATATTTCCTCGCGCCTTGCTTCATTTAAACGAAAGAAAGTATTTGTCGGCATAGAATACTCCTTACCGTGAAGTGTGAACCTATTCACACTATAACGATAATAAATTCATACGTCAAGTGGTATTGAAATGTTAATATGAAATGTGCAAATGAAACAATAAACCCTGAAAATAACTTTACAAAATAGATGAATTTTAAGCGTGATAATGTGAAAATACATCTATATTAATGGAAAATGTTGTGATATCATGTGATTTATTACTGGTGGTTTCTCTTGTTGTGGTGCATTTGAACCTTTTTCACCGTGCAAATGTATAGTTGACTTAGTGAAAATATGTATTCGGAGTTGATTCTACATGTACCATCTATTAGTTGAAATATAACGTTACGACCGGCCTATACGAGCTCCGCCTTCTTCAAAGTTCACATCGACGACTTTAAAGAAGAGGAGAGGAATGGGTTGAACAAACGAAAATTGCCTTTATGGCGTTTGCTGCTGGAACGGGGCTTTTTTGAGGAGCGGAAGGAAGCGGCCAGTTGGGTCATGTCAAATAAGGTGTTGATTAACGGCACTCCTGCGGTCTATGAAGGAGAGCAAGTTAGAGAAGATGTTGAGATAGCCATTAAAGGGTATGAACAGAAATATGTCGGAAAAGGCGGCCTTAAGCTTGAAGGCGCATTGGAGTATTTTCAAATCAATGTTTCCGGCAAAATCGCGTTGGATACGGGAGCCTCAACGGGTGGATTTACCGATTGTTTATTGCAGCACGGCGTGGCGAAAGTGTATGCGATCGACGCTGGGTATGGTCAATTGGCGGGGAAGTTAAGGCTTGACCCCCGAGTCGTTAACATGGAGAAGACAAATATTGGTTCCGTTGCGAAGCTGCATTTAAAGCCCGAGCCAGAATTCGCCACACTGGATCTTTCTTATTTGTCTTTGAAACAGGCGATTCCGCTTGTTGTTCGACTGCTGCAGCCGTCCGGGGAAATACTATGTTTGGTAAAACCTTTGTTTGAGGTTGCGGACCCGCAAATCCGCAGATCGGGAAGAATAGACGATCCGGGTATATATCAACAAATTCTCATGGATCTCGTTAGTTTTACAGAAAATATCGGGCTCCGCGTTTTGGGTATTACGCACAGTCCGGTTACGGGGAATAAAGGGACAAAAGAGTTTTTTCTGTGGCTCGGTCAGAGCGGGGCTTCTGTAAGAAGAGATATCCGAAACGATATCGATACTGCCGTCAGCGAGGCCGCCAAACTAAAGGCTTATAGTAAATAAGAGCATTTGCGTATGGAACGGTAATATCACAGATCATTCAACTAAAAGTACGCTAAGTCTCTACATATTGGAGACTTAGCGTATTTTCTTAGAGAAAAATGGGAGGCAAAATGCTTAAATCCAAAGATTATACGACATTGGATTTTCTAATTGTACCTTTAAGAATAATCCCGTTGCAAACGATCTATTCCATTCTAATAACCATTCTAAATTCACTGATACCCGCCTATCAAACCCTGGTTGTAGCTAATTTCATCAATACGGCGACGGATATTTTTAAGGGGAAGGTTGCTTATTCATCTATTTATATGCCTATCTTTTTAATAATGAGCTATGTCATATTTACAAATCTAATTCCTTCTGTCACACAAATTATAGATACTTCGGCTCAAAACAAGCTAAATGCAATTTTAAAAAAAGAGATCGCCCTAAAGCAAGCTCGTTTGGAATATAAGCATATTGAAAACCATGATACACAGGAATTAATAAACAGGGTGTGCTCAGATCCGATAAAGAATTTTATGGCGGGATTAAATAACTGGTTTAGGGGAGCAACGCTTTTAATTAGCTCATTTTCACTGCTTATCATTGTTATGTCATCTACTTTTATTAGCGGCATCGTCATCATTATTATAAGTGTGCCTTTGTTTTATATTGCGATGAGAACGGGCAAAAAAAATTATGAAATGGGCATGGAAGCCAAAAAGATTCAAAGGAAATATAATTATTTATCAAGCATTTTAATTAATCGCGACTTTGCCGAGGAACGCAAGTTATTTGCCTACAGTACGCCTCTTCGTGACAAGTTCGATCAGCTTTACGACGAGTCAAGTAAGATCGAAAATAAAATCGAAATTAAAAGCTATATACATATGAAAAGCGGCTCTATGGTCACATTGTTCATCGTAATTGTTATTGTGGCCTTGCTTTTGCCTTCGCTTCATCGCGGGGAAATTTCTCTAGGCATCTTTATAGCTCTCGTCAACGCCATTTATGGTTTGGTTCAGAATATGTCGTGGCAGTTGTCCAGCACTATGTATGATTATGCACGGTTAAAAGAATATTTAAAAGAATTTTCAAGCTTTACTAGGCTTAGCGAAAAAAAAGATGCTTGTGTGTTACCGGCCGATATGGACTCTTTTGCGTTTGAATCCTTGGAATTCAGAAACGTCAGCTTTAAATACCCGGGGACGGAACACTACATATTAAAACACTGCTCATTTATATTGAGTCACCATAAAAATTATTGTTTTGTGGGAGTAAATGGGGCGGGAAAGACGACCATCACTAAATTGCTAACAGGGATGTATGACGAATTTGAAGGGGAAATTTTGATAAACGGGAAAAGCATACGGGACTTTTCCTTCGCAGAGATCAAAGGATTGATCTCCGTTGTGTACCAGGACTATGCCAAATATCCATTGACCTTAAAGGACAATATTTTCCTTGGAAATCTTACGAAGACGGATGAGAAGAGACTAGAAACCATCGTTTCGGAAATGGGACTGAAAGATGTTGTAAACGGTTTGGAATTCGGGATCGACACCTACCTTGGCAAGATAAAAGAAAACAGCAAGGATTTATCGGGTGGGCAGTGGCAGCGACTGGCTATATCCAGGCTGCTGTATTCAAACTCTAAAATAAATATTTTGGATGAACCCACAGCCTCGCTTGATCCGTTAGCCGAAAGCCAGGTTTACGAACTGTTTAGTCATGTGAATAAAGACAGATTTACAATATTTATAACCCACAGATTGGGCGCCGCCAAAATGGCGGATGAAATATTGGTTGTCGACGAGGGGCACATTGCGGAGCGAGGTTCTCATGAACAATTGATGTCTTTGAAAAACGGTAAATACAGTAAGATGTTTGCGAGCCAGAAATCTTGGTATGAACCGAAAACGAAGTCGGTGTTTTTGGAAGGTGAAGGTTAAAAGTATGGGAAAAATGAAGAGTAAAGGCTTTTTAATCAACAGCCTTAAGGGCATAAAAATCATGTTTGAAGCGAATCCTTCCATGTTTTTGTTGCATGTTTTCTTTACAACCGTTCACGGTGCGTCATGGGCTCTGCAAGTAGTATTCATGCAAAAGTTTTTTGACGCGGCTCAAAATTTCGTTGCGGAGAAAATCGATTTGGGCACCGTTATTTTGTATTTAATGGGTATGGGATTGCCGTATGCACTATGTCAACTAATGAACGGGGTGGATAATTGCCATGCACTCATTCTCAATAAAAGCGTTGGAAAACGAACGAACGGACTCATTCATCAAAGTATAGATAGATTAAATGTGGTTGAATTTGAGGACACTCATCGTCTGGACTTTATCAATAAAGCTATAACAGGAAGCCAAAACTTGGTTTGGGTATGTTTAACTCTTTTGGACTTGGTATTTTTCTATACGATTTATTTTAGTTTTATGGGGTGGTATCTGTTCACTCTAAAACCTATTCTAGGTCTAAGTATTGTGATCGTCTTCATCCCCTGTGTTCTTTCTAAGTTTGCGCAAATCCTCTCGTTTAAAAAATTGGAGGAACAATCGGCTCCGATCCGAAGAGAGTATGAGAAATATGAAAGATGCATGACAGACAAGGAGTTCTTTAAAGAGACGAGACTGCTTGGGGCAACGGATTTCTTTACCAATTTGTACACCTCTTCTCTCAAAAAGTTAAATCGGCTTGTTTTTATAGCTCAGCTTAAAAAAAATCTGCTAAATCTGATTTTGGATATTGTAACTGTCATAGGTTACGGCATGATCATCTATATGCTTTTTATATTTGTCATGAATCAAGAAATTTCCGTTGGGGCGTTTGCGGCCGTACTGGCCTCGATTTACAGACTTTATAGTTTTATGAGCGAACTAGTTTCCGAAAGGATCGGTTGGGCATCCGAAAATGTGGGAACTGTTGAAAACTTCTTGGACTTCGTCAATGAGAGGAATGAACCTGAAAAAAGGATGCCAAGGCCTCAAAAAGTTGATATTAAATTGAGTAATGTAAGTTTCAGCTATCCAATCACTGACAAGGAGGCCTTGGATAATATCAGTTTAACGATACCCAGCGGCCAGACTTTGGCGATCGTCGGTGAAAACGGCAGCGGCAAGACAACATTATGCAGAGTAATTATGGGGTTATATGAGGCGTCTAAAGGAGAAGTTACTTATGGAGACATGCCTGTTGAAAATTTGAGTTATGATCATACGTCCGCTGTGTTTCAAAAATATTGCAAATATAATATGACCGTGCGGGAAAATTTGATCATAAGTCAGATGGACAAGCCTACAGACGAAGCGATGCTCATGGATATTTGCGATAAATCGGGGGTGATTATGAAAGACGAAAGCTATAGGGGCGGTTTAAACACGATGCTCGGGCGCAATTTTGACGGGACAGAGATATCCGGCGGTCAATGGCAACGGATCGCTATTGCACGCGGATTATTCAGGGATAGTGATTTGATGATTTTGGATGAACCCACGTCAGCTATTGACCCTTTGGAGGAAACACGGCTTTATAACGATTTTGCGAAAATCTGCCAAGACAAAACCGCAATCATCGTGACTCACAGGTTGGGTTCGGTTCGGATCGCCGATAGAATTATCGTATTAAAGGACGGCAGGATTGTACAGGACGGCAAGCACAGTGAACTTATTAGTAGGGATGGCGAATATAAAAAAATGTTTGAATCCCAGAGAAAGTGGTATATGGTTGAGTAATTGCAGGCGCTTGGCGTGTTGAGCGGCAAAGTAAACGGGCGTTTCAAACCGAAAGGCTACGATGATTCCATTCATCGTAGCCTTTTCTTTGTGCCTACCGCATAATAGAATGATTGGCTGTTACGCGCCCAGGAACATTTTCATATCGTCCTCGACGTTCGTAATCCCGCCGATGCCGAATTTCTCAACCAGGATGTTGGCCACGTTCGGCGAAAGGAACGCGGGGAGCGTCGGACCCAGGTGGATGTTTTTGACGCCGAGGTAGAGCAGGGCGAGCAGGACGATCACCGCTTTTTGCTCGTACCAGGCGATATTGTACGAAATCGGCAGCTCGTTGATATCCTCAAGGCCCAAAATCTCCTTCAGTTTCAGAGCGATGACGGCCAGGGAATAGGAGTCGTTGCATTGTCCGGCGTCCAGAACGCGGGGAATCCCGCCGATTTCACCCAAATCGAGCTTGTTGTATTTATACTTCGCGCACCCGGCGGTCAAAATGACCGTATCTCCGGGAAGTTCCCGGGCGAATTCCGTGTAGTAATTGCGCGACTTCATCCGTCCGTCGCAGCCGGCCATGACGAAAAAGCGCCGGATTGCGCCGGTCTTCACGGCATTCACGACCTGATCGCCGATCCCGGTCACGGTATGATGGGCAAAGCCGCCGACGATTTCGCCGTTCTCCAGCTCGGTTGGCGGGCTGCACCGCTTGGCGTGGGCGATGATTTCCGAGAAATCCTTCGGCTGCCCTTCCGGGCCTTCCGGAATATGCCGTACGCCGGGATATCCGGTGTTGCCGGTCGTATAGATCCGGTCGATGTAGCTGGATTTTGGCGGGACGATACAGTTGGTGGTCATCAGAATCGGCCCGTTGAACGCGGCGAATTCCGTCGTTTGCTGCCACCAGGCGTTCCCGTAATTGCCGACGAAATGCTCGTATTTCTTGAAGGCCGGATAGTAATGGGCCGGCAGCATTTCACTGTGCGTGTACACATCGACCCCGGTACCTTCGGTTTGCCGCAGCAATTCCTCCAAGTCTTTCAAGTCATGCCCGCTGATGAGGATGCCCGGCCGGTTGCGAACGCCGATATTCACCCGGGTTACTTCCGGATGCCCATAGGTTCCGGTATTGGCCCGATCGAGCAAGGACATGGCTTCCACGCCGAATTTGCCCGTCTCCATGACCAAAGCGACGAGATCGTCCGCGCTTAAGGAATCGTCCAGAGTGGCGGCGAGGGCCTGGCGCATAAACAAATCGATGTTCGCATCGGCATGGTTCAGGTGAAGTGCATGATACGTATAAGCGGCCATACCTTTAAGGCCGTATGTCAGCAGTTCGCGCAAAGAGCGGATGTCCGGATCGGTTGTGGCGAGGACGCCGACTTGCTTAGCCTTGGCGTCAAACGAGGCTTCGTCGTCAGCCAGCCAAACCGCGGCATCGGGAAGCACAGCGCCGTCGCCGGAGTGCCGTTCGTCCCAGTGGCTTCGGACGTCGGCCCGCAGCGCGAGCGCTTCCCGGATTTTGGCGATGAACACGTCGCGGTCAAAATTGGCGTTCGTAATCGTAGCAAATAACGAGTCCATGATAAAGACGGACACCTGCCGCTCCAACGCATCGGGGAGATGTGGCCCGATCGAAAGAAACGATATGCCTTTCAATACATAGATCAGCAAATCCTGCAGGTTGGCGACATCATGCGGTTTCCCGCAGACGCCTTTAATCGTGCAGCCGGTTCCTCCGGCCGACTCCTGACACTGAAAACAAAACATGGATGGCTGCTGGGTGCCAACAGGGGATGCGGATGTGGTCATCTTAAAACAACCTCCTATGGAAAAATATAGTGGAAGCATATACCTGACATCCAGAAGCATAACGCCAGCGGCAAGACGGCCAGGTGATTTCAATCACTTTTTTTACGAGGGCGTAGCGGGGAGAGAACAATTTTCTCCAAGATGACAAAATATTTTTTTCGCTAATATAACATTTTGATGTAGTGGTCCATCTAATCTTACAGAGGGCCCTCAAAAGGAGATGAAATTCGTGCAGCAAGATATGGAACTGGAAGTCAAGCGAGCGCAGCGGGGAGATCGTGAGGCGTTTATCCGGCTGTTCCGGAGGCTGGAACCCGAACTGTACAGCTTGGCGAAGTCCATTGTGGGACGTGATGAAGACTGTGCGGATGCGTTTCAGGAAACGACGCTCAAGGCGTATAAATCAATGTCGACATTGCGAAAGCCAAAATATTTTAAAACCTGGGTTATCCGCATTTTAATCAACGAGTGTAACCAGTTGTTGCGGATGCGCAAAAGAACCGTCGTTATGGCGGAGTTGCCGGAGATTGCTGAAACGGATCGCTCGGCGCCTTATTACGAAGACAGCCGCAGGCTCGATCTTCGGGAAGCTGTGGAAAATCTGGATGAATCTCTGCGGATCGTTATCCATTTATTTTATTATCAGGATTTGCCGATCAAACAGATCGCCAGTGTGCTGGATATTTCCGACGGAGCCGTAAGGGCGCGCCTGCACAGAGCCCGGGGCATATTGGCCGATGAAGTAAAGCAAATTCGGAAGGGGGAGCTGGCTTATGAAAGTATGTGATGTTGAAAAAGAACTGCGGGAAATCGGCAAAGAACCGCTGCCCGAGGTTCCCGAAATCGTCCGCCGCCGGCAGGATGAAGTCTATGCCTCCTTGGCCGACCTTCCGATGCAGGACAGAAGCGGCCGAACCCCGGGGTTCCGCAAGACCCGCAGGATTGCCTTGGTTGCGGCCTCAGCCGCCGCGATCATTCTGGTCGGCGGCCTGGGCGGCGCCATGGTCTCGCCGGCGATGGCGGAATCGATGAAGAATATTCCGCTGATCGGCAGTATTTTCAAGCTGGCCGGCGATCTGGGGCTGCGGACGGCAGACGAAAGAGGACTTGCGGCTAAACTCGATGCCAGCGTGACCCATGAGGGAGTCACGCTCCGCATTCCGCAATTGGTCTATGACGGAACCCGGTTATCTTTGGCCGTAACGCGCGAAGGCGGAGGGTTCGCCGCCGGGATTCGTGACGCCAAATTTACCGGGAACGGGAAGCCGGAGATTTATCCCGAGGGTGCGATTAATTCGGTTGACGTATATATCGATGGGGAATCGATTTATGACTTTGGGGGCGGAAGAAAACTCCACTGGGGGGGGGAGAAGACTCCCGACCGGAATTCAGCCATCTACGAACTGACCGCTTTTCCGACATTGGACGAAATCCCCATTTTACCGGACGAGTTTCAGTTGAATATCGAATTCCGGCTGGAGGGCATTTCCGAGCCCTTTGCTTTTGAACTTCCCATTCGTAAAAATGCGGATACGCTGGCGCTATCTCCCCTGGATACAAGGGAGTGGAAAGGAAACAAGGTTACGATTGAACAAATCCAGTTCACCCCGATCACAACCAAAGTAAGGCTGAGCGTCCTATCCAGTGATAAAGCGGCCAGGCTTTTAAGACATCATCTGATCTTTGAGGTTTGGGACGATCAAGGCAGGGAACTCGATCATGTGAGCGGCGTGGGGGTATTCAAGGGCGAAAACGAAATGATCAGCGAATTTTTGTTCGACCGATTTACCGATGTGCCGGCATCGGTAACAATTAAAGCGTTCCTGCCTGAGATGGAGATCCCGGGGGCGGTTTCGGGAAGATTCAAACTCGATTCTGACGGCGAAATTATCAAAAATTATATAAAAGAACTGGAAATCACTATCCCGGTGGATCGGACCGGATTGGAAAAATTATATGATCTTCAAAATTAAAAAATCTGGAGGGCTTAAAAAATGAAAAAAGGATATAAAGTGATGACGACAGCCGCGTTGGCGGGAATGATTCTTGGCGGAGCGGGATGGGTGACGGCAGCAACGGACGCCCAAGCGGCGGCCGGAAAGGCTTCCGTAGCTTACAGCGCCGCGGAGCAGAAGGCGGGAAAAACGGCTGAGGTAACGCAGAACGGGATTACGCTTGGGGTAAGCGAGGCGCTGTATGACGGGAATTACCTCAAAATTTCGGTGAAGCGCAGCGGTCAGGGACTAATCGGCGGTATCACCGACTCCAAATTTGATGAAAAGAGCCAGGAATATATCCGTGAGAAGGGGGCAATCAAAGCTATTCAGATCTTTATTGACGGCAAAGACATCTATACGATCGGTGGAGAATCTCTCGGCAAAAGACCGAGCCTGGGTTGGCGGCCAGGACCTACGCCAGACGCTGCTATCGTTGAATTAAGCGATCCTTCCTGGCTCGGCGGTCAACAATATGCCTTCCCGGACAAGTTCAAATTGACCGCCAAGATCACCCTGGAAGGCGTGGAGAAACCGTACACTTTTGAGCTGGCGATGCAAAAAAGCACGGGATCCCCGATAGTCCTGAAGCCGAATTTAACGAAAACATCGGGCAAGCTGACTTATAACCTTAGCAAATTGAATCTGACTTCGACCTCTACCCGTGTTCTGTTGATTCAGAAAGGCTATGAAAAGGGCAAGCCTTCCGACATCATGTTTGAATTTGTGGATGATCAAGGGCGTAAGCTGGAAACTCTTTCGGGAATGGGCACCGATGAGAACAACAAAGACGGCGATATGTACGAAGATTATGTGCTGAGTGCTCTGGAGAAAGACGCGAAGTCGATTACGATAAAGGCCTACAAACCTGAATTTATGGAACCGGGCGCAACAAGCGGACTCTTTAAACTGGACGAAAACGGCGAGATCGTGAAACAAGAGGTAAAAGAACTGGAAATGACGGTAAAGGTGAAGTAGTTGAGTTGAAATTACGTGAATCGGAGGATTTTAAGTTGAAGAAGGTTTATAAGGTGATGAACACCGCCGCACTAGCCGGGATGCTTCTTGGTGGAGCGGGATGGGTGACGGCAGCAACGGACATCCATGCTTCGGCGGCCGGAAAGGCTTCCGCAGCTTACAGCGCCGCGGCGCAGAAGGCGGGAAAAGCGGCGGAACTTACGCAGAACGGCATTACACTCGGTGTGAGCGAGGCGTTCTATGACGGAAATTACATTAAAATTTCCCTGAAGCGCAGCGGCAAAAATTTGGTCGGCGGCATCACCGACTCCAAATTTGACGAAAAGACCCAGGATACGCTTTGGGAGAAGGGCGCAATCAAAGATACCCAGATCCTTATTGATGGCAAAGATTTTTTTAAACTGGGTGGAGACAGAATGAGCAAAAGACCGGCCATGTTTGGTGGTAAAGGAGAGACACCGGATCAGGCTGTCCTTCAAGTGTCCGACCCCTCCTGGCTTGGCGGACAACAGTATACCTTCCCGAACAAGTTCAAACTGACGGCGAAGATCACCCTGGAAGGTGTGGATAAGCCTTATACTTTTGACCTCTCGATGCAAAAAAGCGCGGCTAAACCGATTGTCTTGAAGCCGAATGTAAGTAAAAAATTGGGCGGTCGTACCGTCGTCCTGAACCAAATAAACGCAACCTCCACTTCAACCCGAATTCAGTTGATCGAGAAAGGCTTTGAAAAGGGCAAGCCTTCCGAATTCATGTATAAATTTGTGGATGATCAAGGCAACCGGTTGGATGAACTTTCGCGCTTTGGTACCGACGAGAACAACAAAGCCGGCGATATGTACTACAATTGTCTGCTCGGCCCGTTGGGAAAAAACGTGAAGTCAATTACATTAAAGGCTTACAAACCCGAATATATGGAACCCGGAGCGACAACCGGAGCGTTTAAACTGGACGAAAACGGCGAGATCGTGAAACAAGAGGTAAAAGAACTGGAAATGACGGTAAAGGTGAAGTAGTTGAATTGAAATTACGTGAATCGGAGGATTTTAAGATGAAGAAGGTTTATAAGGTGATGACCACCGCCGCACTAGCCGGGATGCTTCTTGGTGGAGCGGGATGGGTGACGGCAGCAACGGACGTCCATGCTTCGGCGGCCGGAAAGGCTTCCGCAGCTTACAGCGCCGCGGCGCAGAAGGCGGGAAAAGCGGCGGAGCTTACGCAGAACGGCATTACACTCGGTGTGAGCGAGGCGTTCTATGACGGAAATTATATTAAAATTTCCCTGAAACGCAGCGGCAAAAATTTGGTCGGCGGTATCACCGACTCCAAATTTGACGAAAAGACCCAGGATACGCTTTGGGAGAAGGGCGCAATCAAAGATATCCGGATCTTCATTGACGGAAAAGACATTTATGAACTGGGGGGCGGCACGATGAGCAAAAGACCGACCTTTAGGAAGATTAAGGGAAATACGCCGGATCAGGCTGTCCTTCAAATGTCCGACCCCTCCTGGCTTGGCGGACAACAGTATACCTTCCCGAACAAGTTCAAACTGACGGCGAAGATCACCCTGGAAGGTGTGGATAAGCCTTATACTTTTGACCTCTCGATGCAAAAAAGCACGGCTAAACCGATTGTCTTGAAGCCGAATGTAAGTAAAAAATTGGGCAGTCGTACCGTTGTTCTGAGCCAATTAAACGCAACCTCCACCTCAACCCGAATTCAGTTGATCGAGAAAGGCTTTGAAAAGGGCAAGCCTTCCGATTTCATGTATGAATTTGTGGATGATCAAGGCAACCGGTTGGATGATCTTTCGAGCTTTGGTACCGACGAGAACAACAAAGCCGGCGATATGTACTACAATTGCCTGCTCGGCCCGTTGGGAAAAAACGTGAAGTCGATTACGATGAAGGCCTTCAAACCCGAATACGCGGAGCCGGGCGCAACAAGCGGAGCGTTTAAACTGGACGAAAACGGCGAGATCGTGAAACAAGAGATAAAAGAACTGGAAATGACGGTAAAGGTGAGATAACCTCATCACTCATTCCCGAATTCCATTTAAGGGGCTGATATGTATTACTTGACATTCTTCATACGCTATGATATTTCTGTTATAAATTGAAGGCAATGTAACCCAAGGGTTCATCCTCGTATTTCATGCGAGGGTGGGCCCTTTCTATTTTGTCAATGAAAGGGAGGTTGCTTGGTGCACATGAAAAGACGGGAACTGCTGCTGAACCGGCTGGAGGAAATCGGAAACTCGCTGGAAGGGAAGGACGGCGCCTTGCTGCTGCTGGGCTTGGGGTCGGTCGGGTCGGAGTTGGGAAGGTTGGACGAATATTCGGACCTGGATTTTTTTGTGATCGTGGAGCCTGGCCGTAAAGCCCGATTTTTGAACAACCTGGATTGGCTGGAGGACGTTTATCCTTTGGCTTATTCGTTCATGAACACGGTGGACGGCCACAAGATCATGTTCCGGGACGGCATTTATGGGGAGTACGCGGTATTTGAGGCGAGGGAGCTGGATAACATTCCGTATCGGGGCGGAAGAATCGTCTGGAAACATCCGCGAAAGGAGGAAGTTGAAGTTCCCCTTGCGAATGACAGGCTGATCCCCGATTCAAGACAGGAGGAGCTTGCTTACGCGATCAATGAAGCTTTAACCAATCTGTATGTCGGCCTCTGCCGGTTTGCCAGGGGCGAAAAATTGTCCGCGCTCCGGTTTGTGCAGGGAAGCGCGATCGGTTCGATCTTATCCGTATTACATCTGATTGAAAAAGAAAACGATCATTTCCCGGATCCTTTCGGGAACGAACGCAGACTTGAACAAAGGTTTCCGCGTTTTGCCACCCTTTTAGGCGGGATGCTGCTCGGTTATGAGCACGTCCCGGAATCGGCGCTGGCGATATTGAACTTTTTGGAGAGTGTTTACCCCGTAAACGAAAGGCTTAGCGAGGAGATACGGAAATTGGCGACGCCTGAGGAATGCAGGGATAATAAAATTAAAAATAATATGTATTGACTCTTTTTAAGAAGACATGATATTATAAATTTCGTTGCTGCGCTTCCTGCACAACGAAAAAACGCGGTCGTGGCGGAATTGGCAGACGCGCACGGTTCAGGTCCGTGTGGGCTAACCCCCGTGGAGGTTCGAGTCCTCTCGACCGCATCATACACCGCCTTGTAAACTCCAGAGATGATCTGGAGTTTTTTTAATAGCTTTGACCGGGAAGGACGGAGTCGGATGATGAAGGATATGAGCGTTGAAGCATTGGGTATGGAGAAGCTTGGGGAGTTTTTGGACTATTGCAGAAAGCACCGGAAGGACGTGGATGATTCGTTTTTATATGAAGAGGATTTGCGGGACTTTGCCATTCATGAAGACCATCCTACTTATATTGCGCTGAATTCGGCAGGGGACCTCGTTGGAGCGGCCTCGCTCATCAAGGATGCTTATCACCGCAAGGGGCGCCGGGGAAGGTTCCGGATATTTCATACCGAAGCGGAGGACCTAACGCTATACGAGCAACTATTGAAGTCGATTGTGCGGCACGGGGAAGGGCTCGACCAGCTGTTTATTTTTGTGCCGACCCTGCAAGTGAGAGCGATGGAGCTGTTGGAGAGATTGGATTTCAAGCTGGAGCGGTATGCCTTTATTTTGGCTCATCACGATTTGGAAAAGCCTACTTTCCGGGTGCCTGACGGATATCGGCTGGAAGCTTTTCGAGCCGGGCGGGATGAGGAGGCATGGGCGGAGGTCCGCAATGCGGCTTTCGCCAAGCTAAAAGGGAATGAAATGCCGGTCACTCCGGAAATGGTGGCGCAAATGGCTGCGGAAGACGATAACCTGAAGGGCGGAATGCTGATGCTGTACCATGGGGAACGTGCCGTAGGCATCGTTCGCGGGGCGGATGACGAGTTTGAGGGGGCGCCGACCATGAACATCGGGCCGCTTGGACTTCTTCCCGAATACCAAGGAAAAGGGCTCGGAAGAGTGCTGCTGAGAGCCGCCATGGCGTTTGCGGTTGAGCGCGGTTATTCTCAAGCGATGCTATGCGTGAATGCCGAGAACGAACGGGCCAAAAATCTGTATTTGCAGGAAGGGTTCCGGCAGGTCGAAGCGGCGGCCAACTTTCGGTACGATATCGTCAAATCATTAATGGCCGATTAATTTGCTTGTTGACTCTCTTGCGGATGCATGATATTATAAATTTCGTTGCTGCGAATTCAGCACAACGAAAACGCGGTCGTGGCGGAATTGGCAGACGCGCACGGTTCAGGTCCGTGTGGGCTAACCCCCCGTGGAGGTTCGAGTCCTCTCGACCGCATCCGATAAGAATGAAAGAGCCCCTGAATTGTCCTTGCGGATAATTCAGGGGCTTTTTGCATATTGGGAATCTGTAAGTGCTGCTCATCACTTGAACTGAAGAAATCTGCGGACATCCATTAGCATGGATCTCGCTCATTTTTTGTTACCTTTGACGGGTAAGCCCGTAGAGGCTTAAGGTTGTCCCAATTGGTAAGAATCGTGCCGACAATAATCGTGACACCTCCCGCCACGGATACCCAATTGACGCTTTCACCATAGAACAGCGCGCCGATGGTAAGCGCGATCAGCGGAGAAACGTATAGCCAGGTGGACGGAAATACGGGATTCGTCTTGGCCACCAGCCAGTAAAACAAGCTATGTCCAATCATCGAACCGAACACAATCAAATAAAGCAGCGACCCCAGCGCTGCCGGGCGTAGCATATTGCCGATTTCCACCTGCTCAGTCAAAGCGGACAGGAGCAGCAGCAGCGCCCCGCCGTAGATCATCTGAGCCGAATTAAGCGCAATTGGCGACACTTCCGAAAGAAGCTCAGTGACCCACTTCGAGTAAAGCGTACCCGCAGAATAGAACACTTCGCCGAGCAACACGACCAGGCAGCCGATGACCCACCACTTCCCGGTAGATACTGTTATACTAGGCAGCACCAGCAAAGCGACCCCGGCCAATCCGACCAAGACCCCGATCACGGACAGCGGGCCCCCTTTCTGCTTCAACAGCACCGCCTGCAGAACGAGGATGATCAGCGGCCCCGTCGCTGATAGAACGGCGGCGATACCTGAAGAAATGTACTGCTCGCCCCAATACAAGCAAGCGAAGGTACCGAAGGTCAGACCGATCCCCGAAAGCAGCATCTCCTTACGGAGAAATAGAGTGAAGCTGGCTTTTTTTCGCAGAACCATCAACAGATACAACACCAGACCGGCAACGAGAAACCGGGTCCCTGCCGAGAAGAACGGCGGCGCAGCGGCATCCATCCCCACCTTGATAGCCAGAAAAGTAGTCCCGAACACGAGACACACGACGATATAATTGAAAATGATCACGCTGTTTTCTCCCCTTTCGCTGTTAAAACCTATCATACACGGCCGGGAATAGAACAGACGACGTATATTAGAACAGATTGCTGTATCTATAGAAGTTGGGATAAAATGTGCTGTAGAGCAAGGAAAAATGCGGTGCACGCGGTGCAGTCGTATGAAGAAGGAGGAAAAATAGATGAGCAAAGCACTGCGTCCGCGAGATAGCACCGGGCTGTTGTTTCGGCGGGTCTACGATTACATCATTGACCGGATTGAACGGGAAGAATGGAAAGCTCATGACAAGTTGCCTTCAGTAAGGTTACTTGCCAAGGAATTTCATATCCATCGGCTGACTGTTCTGCGGGCTTATCAGATGCTGAAGCAGAACGGGATTGTATACGCTCGCGAGAAATCCGGCTATTATGTCAGCGGCAATCCATTTGGCGGCGATACGGGGTCCAACGACCGGACCAACACGCGGTTAAGTGTGCCCGCATATTTGAGAAATCATTTGGGAGATATTCACCGGGTTTCGTCCGCTTACAACTTTTCCCAGGCACTGATTGATCCGACGCTGCTGCCCAATTTGTTCTTGTCGGAATACGTGAAGCAGGTGTTCGACAGTTATCCTAAGTTGCTAGGCACGTATTCGTCCGTTCAAGGGGATGAGGAATTGCGCGAATTGTTAAGCCGGTACTTTCTACGGAAACATCGCTTTCTGGCCACCTCCGACGAGATCATGATCACGACGGGTGCCCAACAGGCGATTGATTTGCTCTCCCGCGTTTATCTGCGCCCGATGGACTGGATCTTGGTGGAGCGTCCGACTTACAGCGCAGCCCTCGATATTTTTCGCCAGCAGGGAGCACGCTTTTTGCCTGTGGACATCCACCCAGACGGCTACGATCTGGAGCAGGTGGAAACACTGATGATTCGCCATAAGCCGCGGTTATTCTATATGAACCCTACCTTTCACAATCCGACCGGGTACACAGTTCCGACGGTGCAGCGCAAGCAATTGGTCGAACTGGCCGAACAGAACGGCTGCCTCATCGTCGAGGACGATGCCTTCCACGACATTTATTTTGACGCGCCCCCGCCCCCGCCCCTGTTCTCCTTCGACACGGAGGGCTGGGTCGTGTATCTGCGCAGCTTCAGCAAATACGTGGCCCCCGGCCTGCGCATCTGCGCCGCGGTTGCCCGGCCCTCGGTGATGGAGCCGCTCGTTACCGCCAAATCGTTGGCCGACAATGGGACGCCGCTGGTCAATCAGAAATTGTTCCTGCACTGTTTCGAATCCGCGCGGCTGCAACAGCACTTGGAGAAACTACGCACCGCGCTGTTAATCCGCCGCGACACGATGGAGCGGGCGCTGGCCGAAACCGGCTGGAGCTGGGGCAGCCCGCAAGGCGGCCTCAACCTGTGGCTGCGGCTGCCCGCTGAGCTGTCGGTGGACGCTTTGCTGGCGGAATGCTTCCGTCATTCGGTCAGCTTCGTGCCGGGAATCATCTGCGATCCCCTGCGCAAGTTGGAATCCCGAATCAGGCTCAGCTATTCTTTCGCAAACGAGGAGCAAATCCGTATCGGGATCGGGAAACTCGCGGCACTGGCCAGGTCTGTCCGCGAGTTCGAGCGATAACGGCAGCCGATGCGGACCTGTTTACAGCTGAAAGCGAGATAATCCTCAAAATAAGTTTGCTCTGAGCCGATAGGGCCCGGGGCAAATCTTTTTTTGTTCAAAATGGTAATATATTAAATTAATATAGTAGATTGAATTATATGTAAATATAAGGTAATCTATAACTGGAATATTTAAACAATCTAGAATCAAGCTGCCGGGGGATGACAGAAACGATATTCGGTAAAGGTGGGATGCGCAAAAACGATAATTGGCTTATTTTTTGTACCCGAAAATGATCGAGACTCCAGGAGATAGCCCAATAACTATAAGGGAGGTTGTTTAATGGGGAAGCGAAAAAATCGGTTTAAAAAACTAGCCGTGCTGGCGATTGCGTTTATGATCGCCGGAACCTCGTATTCCGGCTTCGCGTCGCCAGTGCGGGCGGCGGCCGGCGAACTTACGGCCAGTGAACCTTACGTGTGGAAGCAGGTGAAGACCGGAGGGGGCGGCGGCTTTATACCGGGCATCGTATTCAACGCCAGCGAACCCAACCTCATCTATGCTCGTACGGACATCGGGGGCGCCTACCGCTGGGATCAGAACACCGGCGCTTGGAAGCAACTGCTTGCCTGGGTAGGTATGGACGATTGGAGCAAAAGCGGCGTCGACGCGCTCGCTACGGATCCGGTTGATCCGGATCGGCTGTATCTCGCAGTCGGCACGTATACGAACAGTTGGGATCCGCATAACGGGCGCATTCTGCGCTCCGCCGACCGCGGTGAGACCTGGGAGGAGACGGAGCTGCCGTTCAAGGTCGGCGGCAATATGCCGGGCCGGTCGATGGGCGAACGGCTGGCGGTTGATCCGAACCGGAACAGCATCCTTTACTTCGGCGCCCGCAGCGGTAACGGTTTGTGGAGAAGCAGCGACTATGGAGCGACCTGGAGCAAAGTAAACGCCTTTCCGAATCCCGGCACATATGTAGAGAATCCAGACAATGAATACCAAAGCGATATCGTCGGGATCGCCTGGATTACTTTTGATCCATCCGCCGGTTCGCCCGGCCAGCCCACACGTACGATTTATGTCGGCGTTGCGGACAAAAATGAAAGCGTTTACCGATCGACGGATGAAGGGGTGACCTGGGAAGCGGTGCCGGGGCAGCCGACCGGGTATTTGCCGCATCACGGCGTACTTGCTTCCGATGGCTATCTGTATATTTCATACAGCAACGGCGCCGGGCCGTACGACGGAACAAAGGGCGAGGTGTGGAAGCTGAATACCTCCACCGGGGTATGGACGAATATCAGCCCCGTTCCGAGCGGCAGTGAAGACAATTATTACGGATACGGCGGGCTGGCCGTCGATGCCAGGAAGCCCGGAACCGTTATGGTGGCTACGTTGAACTCCTGGTGGCCCGACGCGATTATTTTCCGCAGCACCGACGGCGGAGTGACCTGGAGCCGTATCTGGGATTGGAACGGTTATCCGGGCCGTGCTTTGCGTTACAACCACGACATTTCCGCCGCGCCTTGGCTCGATTTCGAGAATCAGCCGTCACCGCCGGAAATCAGCCCGAAGCTCGGCTGGATGATTGGCGATTTGGAAATCGATCCGTTTAATTCCGACCGTATGATGTACGGAACGGGGGCGACCATTTACGGGACAACCAATTTAACGGACTGGGATCAAGGCGGTAAAATCGATTTAGAAGTGATGGCCGAGGGAATTGAAGAGACGTCGGTGACGGCCCTGATCAGCCCGCCATCGGGCGCTCATCTGCTCAGTGGAATGTTGGACGTGACCGGCTTCCGCCATGACGATCTGGATCAAGCGCCGGCAAAAATGTTCACAAATCCCGGCGGGACGGCGGATATGGATTACGCCGAGCTCGATCCCGGCTTCATCGTCCGCGTCGCTTCGGTCAATCGCGCGGATGCCCCGAACGCCAAGGCGATCGGCTATTCCCGCGACGGCGGCGCGAACTGGTATGCCGGTAATAGCGAGCCGCCGGGGACTTCCGGCGGGGGCGAGATCGCCTTGTCCGCCCGCGGCGACAATCTCGTCTGGAGCACCTCCGATAGGGGTGTGTACTACTCCAACAACAGCGGTAACTCCTGGTCCGCCAGCCGCGGCGTTCCCGCCGGAGCGCTGGTCGCTTCGGACCGGGCTGATTCCGGCCTGTTTTACGCGCTCTCCGGCGGCAACTTTTACGTCAGCCGCGACGGTGGCGCCAGCTTTACGCAGACCAACGCGGTAGGACTGCCCGACTCCGGTGATCTTGACCTGAAGGCGATGCCCGGACGTGCAGGAGAAGTCTGGATCGCCGGGGGGCGCGCTGACGGTGGGTCAAACGGTCTGTGGCATTCCAGCGACGGCGGCGCCTCCTTCACGAAGCTGGCGAATGTAGAGGAGGCGAGCACTATCGGATTTGGCAAGGCCGCTCCGGGACGGGACATCATGGCGCTTTATACGAGCGGCAAAATCGGGGGCGTGCGGGGCTTTTTCCGGTCCGATGACGGCGGGGCCAACTGGGTACGGATCAACGACGAACGGCACCAGTATGCTTCCGCCAATACGGCCATTTCCGGCGATCCGCGCATCTTTGGCCGGGTATATATAGGTACCAACGGATATGGGGTCGTATACGGCGATACGGCCCGGCCGCCGGGAGAACCGGAGGAACCGGAACAGCCGGGACAAAACTCCGCGATTTCGCCAACTTCGGCCGTTTTTGACCGAAAACCGGACAATCAGGCGGACATATCCGTCGCTTTGACGCTGAACGGCAATACGTTGTCGGGTATCTACAACGGCTCCGTCCCGCTTAGGGAAGGGATGGATTACCTCGTATCCGGGTCTGAGGTGACGATACTCCGCGAATTTTTGGCCGCTCAGCCTAAGGGAGTTACGCGTCTCGGTTTCCGCTTCAGCTCGGGAGCCGATGCGCAGATGAACGTCACGATCACGGACACGGCGACAACGACGGGCAGCCTGCGGATCGAGGCTTTTAACGGCACGCTGCAGCCTGCGGCTAACACCTTGAATCCCCGAGTCAAATTGAGCAATACCGGAACGGAAGCTCTACCGCTTAAGGATGTCACATTGCGGTATTACTTTACGGTTGACGGGGAGCAACCGCAGAATTTCTTCTGCGACTGGAGCCAGGTCGGCAGCGCCAACGTGACCGGCCGCTTCGTACGCTTGCCTGCGGCGTTGGCCGGTGCCGATCATTACGCGGAGATCGGATTTACGGAAACGGCCGGAACGCTGTCACCGGGACAGAGCGTCGATTTGCAGATCCGCATTTCCAAAGCGGATTGGAGCAATTACAGCCAGAGCGACGACTATTCCTTTGACGCTGTGGCCACGGCTTACGCCGAAACGCTGAAAATCACCGGATACGTAGGCGGAGAACTGCAATGGGGCATCGAGCCTTAAGAGAGGTGCGTGTCACTGGAATGGAATGGGTATGGGGGACCTCCATACCCATTTCTTTCTTTCACTCTCATGTGAAGGAAAAATAGGTTTGATCTACCTCCCGGATAATCCCCCGAGGATTTTTTGCTTGATTACGTTGCTCTGTTATGTGCAAGTTTTAAAATAGGGGATTAGAAGAACCATCCTTTGTTGCACGCCAGAGAGTGTATTTTTGTCTTTTGAGAACAAATCAGAGAACTGTTCGACAAGATTAAACAGGAATCGATCCCTCAAACAAGGAATAGGATAGAATGTCAGTCTATACGCAGGACAATCCCAAATGAAGGAGGCAGAGATGGAGATGAACCAAACCGTTGTTTTGGACCATTTGACTTATCTTTTGAAAGAAAAATTATCGGACACCCTTATAGGAATTTATTTGCACGGATCTATGGCCATGGAATGCTTTAATCCTGCTCAAAGCGATATAGATGTATTGGTAATTACAAGAGAAAAACAACCCATCGGTATCTACAAAGAAATTGCAAGAAATTTAATCAGGATCGAAGATGAGATGAATTTAAAAAAGGGATTTGAATTAAGCGTAGTCTTGGAAACATACGCTGCTAACTTTGTCTATCCAACCCCTTTCGAATTTCATTATTCCTCATTTCATAGAGAGAAGTACAGAACGGATGAGGGTTATTTTTGCGGGGGATGGGAAGATCCGGATTTGGCTGCTCACTTCGTCATCACTTATCACCGTGGAATTGTCCTGTTTGGTCAACAAATAAAAGACGTAATAAAGCCTATAGATAAGAGCTATTATATCCAATCCATTAAATCTGATATTGAGGATGCGCTGGAGGGGATTATTCACAACCCTGTTTATTACGTTTTAAATCTATCTAGAGTTCTATACTATGTAAGAGATTCGGTCATTTCTTCAAAAAAAGAGGCAGGAGAATGGGCGCTGGACTTCGTACCGTCCGAGTATAAAAATGTAATCGCTCAATGCCTTGCAACTTACAATAACAATGAAGTGGAAAAATTAAGATTTGATGAGAGAACGTTATTGAATTACGCAACGTATATGTTGAATGAAATAGAAGAATTGACAATATAACCATAGTGCATTATACTCCAGACCCTTTAGGTGAAGGAGCAGTGGTTGGATGGAGGAGATTCTCATGAAGTTGTTTATTCATACGGATCCAATCAGGTTTGAAGTGGGATACGAATGGGGTTATGGTCCGTGCAGTGAAATCGTTGATATGATTTTTTCCTTTTGGGGGAAGAACCAGGAATTGTTGTTCGCTTACCGTGAGTTGGACAGAGACAAAGATGAGCACAAAGATGAGATCTCAGAAGACCTTATTGAGGCCTTCCATGCAGATATTTTATATGACGAAGATGGAAAAATGGAAAAAAAGATCTATGAAATTTTAGTGAGCAGTTCTTACGTAACTGACCCTAAGATAACTATGGAGCAATTGCTCACGAAGTTTAGAACGGCAGACTTAAAAAATGTGGATTCTTCTACAAAACAACAAATCAAAGAGGCTCTCTATAAATCGTACACCATATATGAGTTGATGGATGAACCATCTGAGACACAATCTTTTATTAATGAAAGGATCAAGAGCGAGAACTCCCTTTGGCTTTCCCATTACAATAAACCAGATCATTTAAAACGTATTCTTTGGTATAAATTGTCTTCAAGGGAGGAGGTAGTAAAAGCCATTGAAATAAACTTTTGGTTCAGTTGTATGCTAGTGGACCAGGGAGCACCACTCGAAGAGTACAATTATTTTCTTACATATACGGAAGAACACGGTGACATTGGTGAGCACGATGGCATGGTGCTCTATATTAAAACAAAGAAACTAATTGAATTCATGGATTTAGTTGTACCTAAGTTAGAAAGTACGTTTGGAAAAATCGATATTATTATTTAGTTATGATGGAGTCAGACAAGCTGTCGTTTCCTGATATACATAATAAATTCTATCTGGAGGACATTATAGACATAGGATACGAAGTACACATAAGAAGAAACGATGAATAAGAAGAATGCAGGGCGATGTGAGTAAGTGTTTGGAGAGCTAGAAATAGTGAGATTGCTTATAGAACATGGTGCGGATAAAGCAATTAGAAATAAGGAAGGATCAACAGCGATTGAAATAGCTAAAGCTAAAGACTATAACGACATCGTAGATTTTCTTCGATAAACAGAGCGATTCTGAATCATTTAAGAAAACAGTTGCTTCGGGGCAAATTATAATGAGTGTTAATCGTTCCCGTGGAGGTTCGAGTCCTCTCGGGCCGCCTTATTTTGCAAAGATGGTTCGTAGCTGCCTAGGCGGTTACGAGCTTTTTTATGCGGCATGTGGGTTTAAACTACAGCAAACTATTTAAATTTGTAAATATACAAAATGCAGTAATAGGTGTAAAATGACATTACTTGAGACGATCGGACGGGCATATGGCCTATTTTCAATATGTTTTGTGAATAAAAGCGCAAAGTGGCGGAAGACGTCTTAAGTAAAGTAGGCACATTGCCATACTAATTCTACATAGAACACATAGGGGAGAGAGACAACTATGAAGTTTGGAGCAACAAGAAAAATGATGATGCTGTTGGCGCTGGTGCTTGTTGTCAGCATAGTGGGCATGGCGTGCGGCAGCAAGACGGAAAATGCCAACACAGGCGGCGCGGGCAACGCACCGGCGGTGAAGGAGGCAGCGGGCAACACACCGGCGGAACTGCCGGAGCTGTCGCTGGGCCTTTTGCCTTCGATTGACGCCATTCCGTTCATTATTGCCCATGAGCAGGGCTTCGATCAGAAGCGCGGGGTGAACCTGAACATTCAGACGTTCAAAAGCGCCAAAGACCGCGATGTAGCTTTTCAAGCAGGAAAAGTTGACGGGCTGAGCGCCGATCTGGTCGCCATTTCGATTTACAATGAAGCAGGACTGAACGTAAAAATCACCAGCACGACCTTCGGGGAATTCGATCTGCTGACCGGCAATAACGAGATTCAGGACGTGAAGGATCTGAAGGGGAAAACCGTGATCCTGTCCAAAAACACCTCCACACAGTACACTGTTGCCATGATGCTGAAGCAGGCCGGTCTGACGGAGAAGGATGTCCATGTAACGGAAGTGCCGCAAATTCCCACCCGGCTGGAGCTGCTGAAAAATAACAAAGCGGACGCGGCGGTTTTACCGGAGCCGTTCGTCACGATGGGAAAAGCGTCAGGCCTGCGCGTGCTTAGCTCCACGAAGCAGGCCCAGGTGAACCCGTTCGTGCTGGCCTTCCCGCAAAGCGCGATTGATGCCAAGCCGGAAGCGATCCGCGCCATGTACGCGGCCTATGACGATGCGGTGGCGTACATGCAATCCCATGACCAGAAGGATTACATCGATCTGGTGATCAAGGAGGTCGGCTACCCGGAAACCTTGAAGGACCAAATTGAGGTGCCGGCTTATATCCCGGCCAACCAGGTCGATGTCAAAGAGGTCGAGGCGGCGTTTGCCTGGGCCCGCGAACAGGGACTGCTGACCAAAAACATCACCCCCGAAGAAGTGATTTCCGATGTCCAGTTCAAAAAATAGCGGACTGCGCGTAAAGGAACTTGAGGTTGCATACAAGAGCGGGGAACTGGCGCTCGGGAGAGTGGATTTCACCCTGCCGGAGCATGGAATTTACACCATTCTTGGGCCATCCGGGAGCGGAAAATCCACGCTGCTTCGCGCCGTGTCCGGCCTCCTTCCGGAATACCGGGGTGAGCTAATGTTCAATGGACAGCCCCTGCGCGGACAGGACGTTCTGATTGGGCTGGTGCCGCAAAATTACGGTCTCTTGCCCTGGAAGACGGTGAAGGCTAACATCAGGGTGGCGATGAAGATCGCTAATCCTAAGGAGCAGGACAGGCGGGCCCGGGAGGAGCAAATTGACCGCTGGCTGACTGCGATGGGCATTCCGGAGCTGGGGGAGCGTTATCCGCTGTCCCTGAGCGGGGGGCAGCAGCAGCGGGTCGCGATTGCGCGGGCGTTTGCGATTGCGCCGTCTATTCTTTTGCTGGACGAGCCATTCTCCGCGCTGGATGTTATGACGCGGGAAGCGCTGCAGCAGTTGTTTCTGGAGCATTGGCGGGCGAACCCGACCACAGCGCTGTTCGTGACGCATGATGTGGACGAAGCCATTCTGCTCGGACAGAAGGTCATCGTGCTCCCGTCAAACAAGAGCGAGGCGCCGGAGATGATTGACAATGAGGCGGTATTTGGGTTGGAGCATGCGGAGAAGCGGGCCAGTGACGCCTTTTTTGCCCAGATGAAGAGAATCAGAAAGGTAATGCAGGAGAAATGGTGAATAAACGGCGGCTCAACCATATGATTAGATTATTGCTGGTGTTCTTGGGGATGAACGCGCTCTGGTACGCGGCGTATTTGCTGGTGGATCATCCGATACTGCCTAGTCCGCTCGAGGTCTATCAGGCGATGGGACAACTCGGCGGAAGGGACATACTGCTGAATGTCGGGTACAGCCTGATGCGGATTTTTGCCGGAGTCCTGCTGGCGCTGGTCGTCGGCCTGATGATCGGGCTTCTGATGGGGCGTTCGGCACGCTGGAACAAGCTGTTGGACCCGGTAGTTTATTTGACTTATCCTGTGCCCAAGATCGCCTTGCTCCCGGTGGCGATGCTGTTCTTCGGGCTCGGCGAGACTTCAAAGATTCTTATGATTATGCTGATCCTGCTATTTCAGATAATCATTTCCGTACGGGACGGGGTAAAAGCCATTCCGGCGAGTACCTATGATGTCCTGACAAGCATTGGCGCAGGGGCTGGTCAGAAATTTTGGCATGTCACCTTGCCCGGGGCCTTGTCCGTCATCCTCAGCACCATCCGCATCTCGCTGGGCACGGCCATTTCGGTCCTGTTTTTTACGGAGATCTACGGCACCGAGCATGGTATGGGCTTCTTCATTATGGACGCCTGGCTCAGGCTGGATTATCCGCAAATGTACGCCGGGATTCTGCTGTTCAGTCTGGTCGGCTTCGTCCTGTTTCTGCTGGTGGACCTGCTGGACTACCGATTCATGAAGTGGCGGAAGTAGGGAGGGGCGAAATTTTGCCGTTTGGATATGAGATATTTAAGGATAAGACCGCTCCATCCAGCGGGGGGAGACCTGCGCTAACCTATCGTTACAATTATGATTTCAGCCTGGCGCTCGTGATTTACATGAAGGAGAAACAATTATAAATATACAGTCCCACCGTCGGAGTCCACATCATTAACGGGAAAATCTCCCGTTAATGTGCTACTCTAGGGCTCTTGGACCGGATTTAGCTGGAAAAGTTCCATCTATTTCGCGGCCCCATGGCCGAAATACACAAATTCAGACGAATTAGCAGGAGGTTTTCCAGCTAATTCGCCTCTGCAGCCGCATACGTACCAAATTAACGGGAAGAAGTCCTTTTAATTTGAACCAAACCATGAGTTGGAGGCCAAGCGTGTGAAAGGAACCCTTTTACACCCCCGTGGCTCCTGCAAACGTTGCCTGCTGCTGCAATATCATAGCTCAAGTAGCGCTGATGTATAAACCCGGTTATCTTCCAAATCGTTGTCACCCCTTGGACAGCGTCAGGATGGCCGGTATTTTTGTACGTGATCCCCCATGCAAGCGCATAATTATAGGTCTAGTGCTTTATCCGTCTGGCGGCCTGGCGGGGAAAGGGTCCTTTCGATAAGCACTTTTATCGTCCTTCCTCTGTATACAAGGAGAATTGGCGATACAAGTCGAATCTAGAAGAATATCCTGCAGGATTTTTAAAAGGCTTCGGCGGGATTTTTATATTGCTTGCCTATAGAGGACGGAGGATACATTGAGGAAAATCATGATTGTAGAAGACGACGAGACGATTTCGTTCGGCTTGACCGTCGCGCTCCGCAAGAATGGCTTCCTGCCATTGGCTTGCGCGACTTTGGCGGAGGGGAGGGCGATGTTTGGCGAGAACGACGATCTCGCGCTTGTTCTGCTGGACTGGAATTTGCCGGACGGGACCGGGTATGGATTCTGCCGTGAGGTCAAAGCGGTCCGGGACGTGCCGCTGATCTTTCTGACAGTGAGGGACGATGAACAGGACATCGTTCACGGGCTCGACTCGGGGGCGGACGATTATATCGTCAAGCCGTTCCAGTTGTCGGTATTGCTATCCAGAATCAACGCGGTGCTGAGGCGGACGAAAGATGTCGGTCAAACCGTCATGCGCTGCGGAGAGATTATGCTGGATAAGCAGAAGGCGGCGGTATGGGTTGCGGAGCGGGAGTTGTTACTGACCGCGGGAGAGTACCGGTTGCTAACCATCCTGCTGGAAAACAAAAATCAGACCCTGACGCGGCCGCAGTTGTTGGATAGGCTATGGGACGCCGAGGGGAATTTTGTCAACGACAATACGCTTACCGTGACCATGAAGCGGCTGCGCGAGAAACTGAATTATCCCGCCTGCCTCAAAACGATTCGCGGCATCGGTTACCGAATGGAGGAGCTCTCGTGATGACCAAGCGTTCCTTTCTGCAGGGTCTGACGATATTGGCCGCCTGCCTCCTGCTCGGGACGGTATTAGGACTGCTGGCCGATCGGGTCCTCGCCCGGCAGGAATACCGGACGATCGCGCAAATGCTGGGCGCTGCACAGCAAATAAACCCGCAAGCCGAGGACGGGATGATGCAGGCGCTGAAGGCGGCGTCCCCCACGGACTTTGCCGCGGGAGACCGAATCCTTCGCCAATACGGCTACGGCCCCGCCGTTTTCCATCAGCGGCATGCTTTAACTCTGGTCGGGATCGGTACAGGAATCTTGCTGATTCCGGGAGTGGGGCTACTCATATGGCTGCTGTTCCTTTCAAAAAGGCAACAAGGGCGTATTCGCGGATTAACTACATATCTGGAACAGGTTAATCTCGGCCGGGAAATGCTGCTGGTGCGGCAGGAGGATGGATTCTCCCGGCTGGAGGATGAATTGTACAAGACGGTTACGGAACTCCGGCAAACCCGGGAGAAGGCCTTGCGGGAACGGCAGGCCCTGGCCGAAAATTTGGCGGACATCTCGCACCAGCTCAAAACCCCCATGACCTCCATGTCGTTAATGACACAGCTTCTGGCGGATTCGTGCGAGGGGGAAGAGGCGGACTACGTGGATAATCTGAGCCGGCAGCTTCGGCGTCTGGAAATGCTCGTTGCCTCGTTGCTGAAGCTGTCGCGGTTGGACGCGGGCACCTTGGAATTCAAGCGGGAGCCGGTGGATGTATATGCTATGCTGCTCCGTGCCGTTGAACCGCTGGAAGAGGCGCTTCGTTTAAAGCAATTGCGGCTCGATATTTTAGGCGAATCCGGATCGAGCTTTAAGGGAGATTCTATATGGACGGCGGAAGCCTTCCTGAATCTGATCAAGAACTGCAGCGAGCATACGCCGGCGGGAGGAACGGTTACTCTCCGGTATTCACAAAACCCGCTTTATACGGAAATCGTCGTGGAGGACAACGGCGAAGGCTTTCGTATGGAGGAGTTGCCGCACCTGTTTGACCGCTTCTATAAAGGAAAAAATGCGGCTAAAGACAGTGCGGGCATCGGCCTCGCCATTTCACGCTCCATCATCGCCAACCAGAACGGAAGCATCCGGGCCGAAAACGCGCCTCACGGCGGCGCCCGGTTTACGGTGAAGTTCTACGCCTGACTCCAAGTGCCGGGGAAAGGCTTTTTTTTATCTCCACTGTCACTGAAATGTCATTTAAGGCTGATACGATGAAGGCTGTAAAGGAGGCCATGTCCATGCAGTTATTAACGTGTGACAATGTAACTAAAATTTACGGTTCGGGCGAGGCGAAAGTTACAGCGCTGGATCAGATCAATCTTTCGGTGAACAAAGGCGAATTCGTTGCCATCGTGGGCGCGTCGGGGTCGGGAAAATCAACGCTTCTTCATTTGCTGGGAGGCGTAGACCGCCCGAGCGGCGGGAAGATATGGATTGAAGACACCGACATTTCAACGCTGAGCGAGGAGAAACTGGCGGTATTCCGCCGCCGTAAGGTGGGGCTGATTTATCAGTTTTATAATCTCATCCCTACGCTGGATGTGCGCAAAAATATATTGCTGCCCCTGCTCCTGGACGGCAGAAAACCGGATGAAGCACGCTTTTCCGAAATCGTCACAACGCTTGGTCTGGCGGATCGGCTAAACCACCTGCCCAGCCAGTTGTCCGGAGGGCAGCAACAGCGCGTCGCTATCGGCCGTGCTTTGATATATCGGCCGGCTCTGTTGCTGGCGGACGAACCGACGGGGAACCTGGACCGGAAAAACTCCGAGGAGACCGTCGAACTGCTCAAACTATCCCACAGCCGCTATCGGCAGACGGTTCTGTTGATCACCCATGATGAGAAAATCGCGCTTGAAGCCGATCGCATTATCACGATCGAAGACGGAAAAATCGTCTCCGATGAGGTGATGAAACGATGAATATCCTTGCCGAGTACACCCTGGATTATGTGCGCCGCAACAAAAAAAGCAGTGTTGCTATCCTGATTGCGATTTTCATCGCTACAACGCTGCTGTCCGCGCTCTGTGGTTTTCTGCATACGATGTATAAGGACGAAATCCGTCTGACGATTCATAAAGAAGGCAACTGGCATGCCGAACTGTTTGATGACACCCCCGGCGATAAGTTGAAATATGTGACGGGTCACCCCAATGTGGAGCAGGTTATGATCAAAGGCGCATGGGAAGTTGCACAAATTGAGGATCCGCGCAGACCGTACCTGGTTATGCGCAGGCTTACCTCAAGCTACTGGAGCGATATGTCTGAGCGTCAACATATCCTGGAGGGCCGCATTCCGCATCATCCCGGGGAATTAGCCCTCTCCAAACAGTACTTTGAGCATCATCCCGACATAAAGGTAGGGGATACGATTCGCTTCCCGGTAGGCAGCCGGGTACTGAACGGCGAAACACTGGAATCCCGATCCATCTACAAAAAAGGAGAACGCTTTGTCCCCAAGGCGGAGCGGAGCTATACCGTGGTCGGGAAACTGGATATCACCACCAGTTCCACCACCCCTGCCTATCTTGCTTACGGTTATCTGGATGAGGCGTCGATAACTCCGGAAGACAAGCTTACCATCTATATGCGCTTTAACAATCCCGGTACGGCGTATGAGGATATTGTCGCGATCGCCCGCTCCATAGGCTATAAGCCTGATGAATACGGCGATTACATGGTGAAAATGAACAGCAGTTTGTTAGCCCATTATTTTGTGTTCCCTTCCGGGCACGGAAGCCAATTTCAAATTTGGCAATTCTCATGGCCGCTGATGTTTGCGGCTATGGCACTTCTGGTCACCGGCCTGTTCGTCGTGATTATCAGCAACGCCTTTGCCATCTCGGCAAATGCGCGGCTTCGGCAGCTCGGAATGCTGCAGAGCATCGGCGCTTCGCCGAGACAAATCCGGCGTTCGGTCATTCTTGAATCGCTGATCTTATCGGTCGTTTCGATTCCATTGGGTTTGTTCTTCGGTTGGCTTCTGGACTATGGCTTGTTTGCTTATATCAGCTCGCAAGAGAAGCTGCGGGAAATTCAAGACATCCGGCTTGCCTTTGGCCTGCCAGCCGCGCTTCCGTCCGTACTGCTGGCTCTGCTGACCGTATGGCTATCGGCGTTCATCCCCGCCCGAAAAATCAGCAAAATGTCACCGATCGACGCGATTCGTCAGGGAGGTGAAATACGGGTCAAGAAATTGCGGAAGCCTTGGCTTAGCGGCAAACTCTTCGGGATTGAAGGAGAACTCGCGAAAAATACCTTGCGTGCCAGAAAAAAATCGTACCGTACCGCGGTCATCTCCCTCACTTTGTCCTTTTGCTTGCTGAGCGGATTTTTGCATATGTTTTCAATCCTTGAGGTAGCCAATACCCTTTTTAGAGAAGATAGCCTTCATGAATCCGAGGAAAATATCGGGCTGCAAATTTTGGACGGAAATATGATGGACCCGCAAATGGAAGAGCAGATACGGTCCGTCCCCGGGGTGAAAAGCGCGCTGTTTGTAAGTCATGTTCCTGCGGCAATGTGGGTAAAGGAGGATCGGCAAAGCGACGCGCTTGCCGGAATAGGCGGTTTTTCAAGGATTGCCGACAGCGGTCGATACTCGTTGTATGAGGAAAACGGACGCTACCGTTTGCAGACGATTTTGGTTGCCCTGGATGATCAAAGTTTTGCCGAGTACAGTCGGCGGATCGGCGCGGACGCCCGCTTGTTTTACGATAAAGACGTGCCGCGTACCATCGTCGTCAACCAGGTTCGGGACGATTTGCGCAGCAACCGGCGCGAGACTGTTCGAATTCCGTTTCTGAAGCTTCATCCAGGTGAACGGTTGAATTTGGAGGAGAAGGTCTATTCGGAAGACAAGGGCAGTTATACTTTCACTACCGAAGTTGGTTACTTGACGGATGAAATGCCGCCCCTCGGAGAGAGATACGACAATTTCGAGCTGGTGCAGATCATGCCGCGCAGCGTTTACCTTGGCATCGTCAGTCAAATGGTGGAGGACCGAGCTATGCGTGCGCGATATGTTTCCATTCCGGTTGTGGCGGAATCCGCAGATAGGATTGAAGGCGTCACGGCCGAGTTGAAAAATGTGTGCGATAAATGGTATGGGTCGGGAGATTACGAAATTCGGAATATCATTGAGATAAAGGAATCGGGCGACAAAGGCCGGCAGATGATGAAGTTCATTATCGTGTGCGTATCGGGCTTTCTTGCGTTGATCGGGATAGCCAATGTATTTTCCACTGTTTCCGGAAATTTGCAGCAGCGGCAGAAGGAGTTTGCCGTGCTGCGATCCGTAGGAATATCACCCCGGGGAATCGGGCGATTGCTGCTGCTCGAAGCCCTGTTGTTCGGTTTAATCCCCATACTATTTAGCATTCCGGTCGCCGTTCTTATCATTTGGTCTTTCCTCAAGATCAATATGGTAAAGTTAAGCGAATACCTTCCTCATATGCCCTTGACGGCGTTAATCTTGTTCGCCGCGCTGATTATGGCTTCCATTACGCTCGCTTACATCTTGGGCGGCCGGAGATTGAAACAGAGGACGATTGTTGACGTTCTCAAGGATGAAACGGTATAAGCTTAGAAAGTATGTTTGGAAGAATTAATATTAACTCCTGAAAATGAAAGAGAATCGCAAAAAAGAGGAACGCTTGTACGTGTTTTCGTTATAGGATAAAATGGAAATACAATTGAATCTTGGGTGGGCATGGTCTCCCTTCGAAGGGAGGTGAGCCATGGAGGTTAAAGATGCGATTCTCATCATGATTGCTTTTGGTACATTTATTTTTGCACTTTTAACATACATCGGGAATAACAACAAGAGAAAGTAAAAAACCCACCCTAAGGTTGCACGCCGAAGGTGGGTTTTGCCTTTTGAATACTCAGAGGGGAATCCCCATCCAAGCCAATTGTCGAGGCCAAGTGTTCGCAGCACTTGGTCTTGTTACATAAATAATACCATAGAGAGAACTGATCGACAAGATTAAGGACAGAGTAGAAACATTATAATACTGCGGGTGATCGGCATGCCCTTTTAAAATACAGGCGCCAGAACAGGGCACAAACCTTCCTCCGAAGGTCCAAGCCCTACGATCCGGCCAACTACCGCTTCTGGTTCACGCTTCCTTTCACTTGGCCCACTTGGACTTCCCCACTGCCGGATTGCTTGACGGTGACATCGCCGTCGACCTGGTCGATGTCGAGTTTGCCGTCCCCCACGTCGATGATCGCGGAGCCGCCGATCCGTTCCGCGGTTATCGCGCCGTTCACATTGGTGACATATAGGTCGGACGCCGCGTTTTGTACATCGATGTCACCGTCGCGGTTATGGATATTGATCTCTTCTCCAATGTTCTTAATATCGATCTTTCCGTTGACATTATCAATCTTTACGGCGGATGCAAGATTGGAGATGTGGATCGAGCCGTCTTGATGCGATAGGATCTCAACCGATAGAGCGGCCGGAATAGTTACTTTCAGACTGACGCTCCCCTTCCCGCTGGCTAAAAACTGCCCCTTGAAAAAAGCGTTCAAGTACGCTCCCCCATCACGTTCTTCCAGCCTTAACTGAAGTTTGTCCGGGTCGATATTTCCGGAGTGGCTGATTTCGGCGGAAACCTGAATCGTTTCGCTCCGGGCATCCCCAATAACTTCTATATCGCCGTTTCGGTGGTCGATGACCAGCGATTTCAGCGAGGCGGCGTTCAACTGCAATTCTTTGCTTTCGGTCTTCGTTCCCGCCTCCGATTGACAGGCGGACAGCAGCAACAAAGCGACGATTAGGAGCGAATAGTGAATATATTTCATAATAACCTCCAAATTAAAGATTGATTTGGGCCAATTTCGTGTTTAAACCACATCACGCTTGACAAAAGCTGGGTAAGAGACCAGGTGCATGATAAGAAGATGAAGCAGAATAAACACGGCCGAAAACCCGAAGGACATGCCTGTGACGGAGGGATCGCCGAGAACATATTGGGTGAGATTCGTGTGCGAAAAAACGAAATATTTGGTCCATCCCCAGCCGTTCATCACGGTTGCAATAACAAATCCCGCCACGGCCACAAACAGGGAGATGACGATGGAGAAGGTTGAGCTCTTGAACGCCGCGGAAATCATAAACGCTAGAGTAACCGTCAGCAGAAGAAACGGAATTTGCAGCAAGTAGGCTTCGAATAGGGCCTGAATAATCGTTGTTTGTTCCACAACGCCGTTCTGAACGTAGAGGTAAGAACTACCCAATCCCTGAAAACCTAGAACCACGCCTCCAAGGACTACGGAAATCACCGCTCCGATCGACAGCAGGGCAAGCCCGAAAAGAAGGCAAGCCATGTACTTGGAAATATAAATTTTGGTCCTGCTCGCGGATCGCGTCAGCAATAGCTTGATGGTACCGCCGATGAATTCGGCGGCCACAATTTCCCCGGCAATAATGACGGAAATGAACGAAACGGCGACCATCAGATTTCCCGCCTGGTCTACGGCAAAACTCCAGGTGTTTGTTGAAGGGGGCAGGTCCGTATCCAGATGATACTGGTTGAGCAGGATGCTTTTTTGAGCCTGCTTGAGTTCAACGGGTAAAGCGTCCGGCTCGTTCATTTCAAGCTTGAGAAAGGCGATTTCCTGTTCCAATTGATTGCGCCAATCCTCCCCGACAACGGAACTGCCGGAAGATTTCAGATTTACAAATTGAATCAGGGTGAACAAAACGACGATGCCGATTAAAATCCAGTTGCGCTTTCTTTTGTAAATCTTCATATTTTCATTGCGAATCAGGTTGATCATCTGGCCTTGTCTCCTTCCGTCATTTCCAGAAACGTATCCTCCAAAGAGGGTTTGAGCGTATGGACGCCATAAATTTGGATACCGGCCGCCATCAGTTTTTGGGTCAGCTCGGGTATTTTGGTTTTTGCGATTCGCAGGACGATATGATCGTTGTCTCTTAAAATCTCCAGACCCGCGGTCAAGGTTTGAAGAAGTTGAACAGCCGCCTCGGGCCGGTCCACTTCAAATCGGACTTGAAGTTCGTCCGTTTGCGCCATTGCGGACAAGTCGCGGATGCCGATTAATTTGCCCTGCTGCAGAACCGCCACGCGGTCGCACATCATCTCCATCTCCGACATCAGGTGGCTGGATATCATAATGCCTACTTCTTCCTGACGGGCCAAATGGATCAGATGCGCCCTAAGTTCGCGGATGCCCGCCGGATCCAGACCGTTTGTAGGTTCATCCAGCAGGAGCAGGGAGGGCTTGTGGATAAGAGCGATTCCAAGGCCAAGGCGCTGACGCATGCCGAGCGAATAAGTCCCCACTTTGTCATGAATGCTGTGTTCCAAGCCAACCAGAGCGATGATCTCTTTGATTCGTTGTTCGGTTACGCCTTGGCTCATTCTCGCAAAATGAACCAGGTTGTCATATCCCGATAAATACTTGTAAAGATCGGGATTTTCAACAATCACCCCGATGCTGTTCATCGCCTTCGCATGATCGGTTTTCGTATCGACGCCATTAATGATGATCCTTCCCGCGGTCCTGCTCATCAGGCCGACGATCATACGAATCGTTGTGGTTTTGCCGGCGCCGTTCGGTCCCAGCAGCCCGAGAATCTCCCCTTTGTTCAAAGTTAAGGTGAGGCCATCAACGATCGTTTTCCTGCCGATTTTTTTGCTGAGCTGATCGATTTGCAATACGGTCACTTCTGCACACTCCTTTTGTTTTCGCGTATGGAATAGGCTATAATTCAATGTTAGTCGCGTAATATGATGTCATCCTACCGAACAGACTGTCATATTAACCAGTTACAAACTGTCACTACCTTTCGTGACAATGCGAAAAGCGCTACAGGGAAAGGTTTATTCGACCATGACAGGGGAATGTATGTATGTTGGAACGTTTTAAAACCGGCGGGAAATGGTCATGGCCGGATTGGGTCATGCTGTGCATTCACGGCGTTTGGGTCACCGCGGTTTTGATCTTTATGTATCAAGATCAGCCGGATTTTCCGTTGGGATTCGTGTTGCCCGTACTCCTGGCCAGTCATTTAATACCGTTCATTCTGGTTCATTACAAATTCCCGCATTATCTTGCGGCCGCGCTGATCCTGGCCGGAGGAACTTCGATCCTGTTGGCTTACAACTTCGGTTTGCTTCGATTGTTTCTCCCTGTCCTTCTTATGTTGGGGTTTTATACCCGCGGAAGAGGGCACGCTTTGGCATTACCGTTAGCTGTGGGCATCTTTGTGATAAGTGCGACGGCACCCGGCAGTCCGCTTGCGTTACAGCGCCCCTTTTGGGGGCAGAGCGTAGCGGACGCGCTGGTGCTTTACGGCGTCGGTTTTGCCCTGCAAAAGGGAGCGGCCGCCATTAACAACATCAGCAACAAGCTTGCCGTTGTGAAAGAGCAGTACACGATCCTGGAGCAGTATTCGTCCCAGATCGAAAAGATGACGCTGCTGGAGGAACGCTACCGTTTGGCCCGGGAACTGCACGATACGATCGGGCATAGCTATACTTCTTTAATCCTGGGCATGGAAGCGCTGCGGCCCCAAATCGGTTCGCCGGAAGGGGAGGAGAAGCTTGGCGCATTGCTGAGCTTGGCCAGAAACGGGCTGGATGAGATCAGGCGCCAAGTCCATCGCATGGACCCTGTGGAGGAATCGGTTCCGCTGGATCAGGCGCTGATGCAAATGATTGAAGAATTCAAAACAAGTACGGGGATTCGCGTGTTTTTTCGGACGATGGGACAGCCTTACCCGGTCATGAAGCAAGCCAAGCTCGTGCTGTACCGCTGCCTTCAGGAATCTTTGACCAATGCCAGCCGGCACGGACGAGCCAGCCGGATTGAAGTAACGCTTCAATACGATGCGGCTTCGCTCATGCTGCAAATCCAGGACAACGGCGCGGGAAGCTCGAAGCTGCAATATGGTTTCGGCTTGAACGCGATGCGGGATCGCCTGTCCGCCCTGCAAGGAAATCTGTATATTCACTCCCATGAAGAACAAGGAACCCTCGTCACCTGCGCCATACCTAACCGGGCCCATGAGGGGACCGAGCGCATCCGGGTGCTTATCGTAGACGACCAGCTGCTGGTGCTCGAAAGTCTGAGGCTGCTGCTTGGCGAAGAAAAGGATATGCAGGTGCGTGTGGCCGGTGACGGGCGGCAGGCGATGGAGGCCTGCGAGCGGGAGTTGCCGGATCTCATTTTGATGGACATCCACATGCCTGAAATGGACGGCCTTCAAGCCACCAGGCTGGTGAAGGAAAAATGGCCGGAGGTCCGCGTCATCATGATGACCACGTTGGATGAGGTCGATGTTGCGGCAGAGTCGCTGCGCCTGGGGGCGGAGGGGTACCTGTTGAAGTCGGTGCATCCGAAGGAACTCGCGGCGACGATCAGACTCGTGTATAGCGGGGGCACGATGATCTCGCCGCATGTCGCGCAGCAGCTTTTTCAGCAGCCGGACAACAACGTGGCCAATCCTTACGGCTTAACCGAGAGGGAGCGGGATATTCTTCAGTGCCTGACGGAAGGGCTCCGGAACAAGGCGATTGCCGAGAGGCTGCATCTGTCGGAAGGGACGGTCCGCAATTATATTTCATCGATTTATCTCAAGCTGCAAGTGAACGACCGCGATGCGGCTGTCGCGAAAGCCAAAGAGGAACAGCTCGGTGTAAAAAGCTCCTGAGATGCGGGATTCCGCTTCTTGGGGGCTTTTTTTATTGCGGAAAATCCCGTACCCGTCCCTCCCAATACTTGAACGTTGAAGCCACGACAGTTAAAAGGACGCCATTGCTTGCCGAAGTGCTGGGTAACATTTCCGCTCAGTCCCGTTTCATGCTATCTTAAAGGGATGATTATATTCAAATTCTGGAGAATCCTGGAGCGTAACTATGAACTATGACTGCTTAATTGTGGATGACGAGCGTGAACTTGCGGAGACGACATGCGAATATTTCAATATGTTTGAGGTGAAAACGGCTTGTGTGACCAGCGCGGAGGCATGCGAACAGTTCCTTCGGGAGCATGACACCTCGCTGATTCTTCTCGATATCAATCTTGGCGGGAGTTCGGGGTTTGAGCTGTGCAAAAAACTGCGGCGGACGATGGATCTCCCGATTCTATTTATCAGCGCCCGCAGCAGTGATGACGATGTGCTGATCGCCCTAAATATCGGAGGAGACGATTATATCCAAAAGCCGTATACACTAAGCGTTCTGCTGGCCAAGGTCAAAACCGTGCTCCGGCGTTACGGCAAACAACATCCCGCGGCGGACGTGCTGGAATTCGGGCGGGTGCGGATCGATTTGGCTCTTTCCCGTGTTCGGGTAAACGGCGAGGAAGTCAAATTCAAAACACTGGAGTACCGTCTGCTCTGCTATTTGGCACAGCATAAAAACCGGGTGGTGCCCAAAGAGGAACTGTTCGCCAAAGTATGGGGCGACTCGATTACCGGTGACGGAACTCTAAACGTGCATATCCGTCACTTACGCGAAAAGATCGAGGATGATCCCAACCGTCCCCAATATATCAAAACGGTGTGGGGTACGGGATATGTGCTGGAGGACGGCAAGCGATGAGAATAAAGAGGATGCTCCTGACGCTGCTTGCGGTATGGATCCTCGGTTTCACGTTAGCGCTCCGGGTGATTGAAACGGACGTCGACCCCCGGTTTGATACGGTGATGGCGAACCGGTTGTTAAAGACGGTGGAAAGCCGCTGGAACGAGATTGAGGCAGGCGATTACAGCGGCATCCCGCAGCAATTTGTCGTGCTTGACTCACTCGGGAATGTGCGCTACCGGACGACCGGCGGGCTGCCCGAAACCGTGAACGATGCCGTCAGGAACAGGGATGCGGTGCTCGATGTGGTGGTTTCGGGGCAGCCTGCGGGAAAACTGATCATCCACGATGATTACGGGCAAACCATTCAGCGCAGCAAACGGCATTTGGCGTCGGTGGCTCTGACCACATTTAGCGTTTTAATAGCAATGTGCGCGCTCTATGTCCTGTTTTTAAACCGTTCTCTATTCCGGCCGTTCCGAAAGCTGCAAAAATTCGCCCTGCATGTGGCCCGCGGAAATCTGGATTACCCGCTTGAAATGGAAAAAAACAATCCATTCGGCGCTTTCACAGAAAGCTTTGACATGATGCGTGAGGAGCTGGCGGCGGCGCGGAAGAGCGAATATGAGGCCAACCGCAGCAAGAAGGAGCTTGTCGCCAGCTTGAGCCATGACATCAAGACGCCGGTCTCCTCCATCAAGGCGATCAGCGAATTGATGCTGGTGCGCGCAAACGATGAGAAGACGGTCAGCCAGCTAGGCATGATTCATGCCAAGGCCGAGCAAATCAATCGGCTGGTTACCGATATGTTCCATGCGACCCTGGAGGAATTGCAGGAGCTGAAGGTGAATGTGACCGAGGAGTACAGCTCGATCCTGCAAGAAATGATCGGGAACGTAAATTACGATGACCGGATTGAATGCGGACCTATTCCGGAATGCCTTATGTTGGTGGATCCCCTGCGTTTGCAGCAAGTTCTCGACAACGTTCTGAGCAACTCCTACAAATACGCGGGAACCAGGATTAAAATCAATGCATATATTCATCGGGACAGGCTGCAGGTCGAGATAATGGATTACGGAAAAGGAGTTAGCCCGGAGGAACTGCCGTTACTGTTTAACAAGTTTTACCGCGGTCACAACATCGAAAGCCAGACCGGGGCCGGGCTGGGGCTGTTTATTTCCCGATATTTGATGCGGAGCATGCAAGGCGATATCGAGTGTCATAACCGTACCGACGGTTTTACCGTCACCTTGAGCATCAAATTGGCCTGACCTATTTAAGGAATGGTTAAGGATTAGACAAAGATTAACTAAGAATTAATCTTGTAGGATAGTAATGTAGCGGACAGCCGAGGGTGCAATTCGTCGACAAGGGAATGATCGTTTCGTGCCAAATAAGATATTGAGAACGGAGAAACTATGCAAAACCTTCTCCACGGGCGGAAATCAGCAGCATGTGCTCAAAAATCTGGACCTCGATATACTGGAGGGAGACTTTACGGTGATTATGGGCAGCTCCGGCTCCGGCAAATCGACATTGCTCTATGCGCTTTCCGGCATGGACAAACCAACTTTGGGCGAGATTTATTTTGATGGGAAAAATATTACGCGGTACACCGAAGACCAGCTTGCCGTTTTTCGCCGAACTCACTGCGGATTCGTGTTTCAGCAAACGCACCTGCTGGATCACATGAGCTTGATGGATAATGTGCTGGCGAGCGGACTGCTGGTGAACAGAAACAGGCGGGCGCTTACGACCAAAGCGGAGCAGCTTTTAACCCAAGTCGGATTACCCGCCTCTTCCTGGGGCAAATTTCCGTCCCAGTTATCCGGCGGAGAAGCCCAGCGGGCCGGTATGGTCCGCGCCTGTATAAACAACCCGTTAGTCTTGTTCGCGGACGAGCCTACAGGCGCCCTTAATTCCGCGTCCGGCGACATTGTGTTGGATGTGATGACGAGGATGAACCGAGACGGGCAGAGTATCGTGATGGTCACGCATGATCTGAAAACGGCTTTAAGGGGCAGCCGTATCCTGTATTTGCGCGACGGCACCATTTACGGTGACTTGACATTGGGGGCGTTCCAGGACGGACAAGACGAGGGACGGCGGGAGAGACTCAACGAATTTTTGGCCGAAATGGGGTGGTAAGTTGAACGTATTGAATCCGGCCTCTTACCATTACAAAAAGTCAAAAAGCACTGCCGCTTTCCTGTTTATTCTGATCATGATCGCCGGACTTTTGATGAACCTAGGTCTGTCCTCGCTCACCGACATGGACGGTTTTTATGCGGATAAGGTGCGGGAGCTGCACGACCCGCACGTGAGCATTACGATGAACAGCGCGAGCTACAAGGCGGCTTACCGGGATTTTTTGTCATCTTATCCGGGGGTACAAGAGGTGGAGACGGAGCGCGTAATCTTGCTGTCCTCGGCTACGATTCCTTTCTATAAATATGACTTGGGTTATGGTATTCGTACCATGGTGCTTGATGCGGATGCCGCCCGGAATATCGCTCCGGTGAAGCTGATTGAGGCGGCTTCCATCGCGTATGAGGACGGGATATATGTTCCGTATAGCCTCAAAGTGAGAGGCGGTTACGAACTGGGGGATCGCTTCCCCGTTACTTATCGGAATAAGCAGTATAGCTATCGCGTGGCCGGATTTTTTGAGTCGACTTTAATGGGGACTCCCAAGCTGGATATGCTGAAGTTATATTTGCCGCAAGCCGGCTACCTTCAGCTGTCCAAGGATGCGGGACCCGCAGCCCAAGGAACGCTAATGTCCGCCATCTTAACGGACAGCGAGCAATCGGGCACGCTCTTAATGGATTACTACAGAGCGTTTCCTCAGTCCAACGAGACCGTGATTCCCAGTTTTTGGGCTGCGGATACGCATATGGCCGAGGATGGCGGGGCATTCATCGTTTACTTTGTCAGCCTGATTCTGGTCGTCTTTGCGGCGGTTATTGTGTTGGTGTCACTTCTTGTGATCAAGTTCCGCGTAACGGACCGTATCGAAACGGGGATGGTCGATATCGGCGTTCTGAAAGCGATGGGCTACACTCGTCTCCAGATTGTATTCATGTATGTCGTGCCGTTTATATGGCTTGCATTCGCGGCAAGCGTCGCTGGTGTGGCCGTCTCCTGCGCGGTTATGCCCCTATACGGGAACATGGTCTCTGCATTGGCGGGACTGGTATGGAACGGAAGCGCGCATGCGGTCTTTACGCTGGCCTGCGTCGGGATGGTGAATTTCCTGGTCTTTGCGGTGGCGTACCTTTCGGCTGCGCCCATTTGTCGGCTTCATCCCGTCGAAGCCTTGCGGGGCGGAATTAAGTCCCATAATTTCAAGCGCAATTATCTCCCGCTGAGCCGTACCCGAGGCGGCGTTCATTGGTTGCTCGCCTGCAAAACGACGTTAGCCGCCGGACGCCAAAATTTGCTTCTTGGATGTATTATGGCCGCGGTCACATTCGCTTCCGTTTTCTCGGTGATTCTGTATTACAACACGGCCATGGACAAAACAGCTCTGTTCCGCATGCTCAGTTCGGAAACGCCCGATGTCGGTATCCAGGTCCAGTCCGGCACGGATAGTTTACAATTACTTGCAGCGCTCCGGCAGATGACAGGGGTGGACAAAGCTATTTTAATGAAGTCGATTCCAACAGTGATTCAAGATCAGAACGTAAGTACGGAAATTATAGATCAATTCGAATATCTGGACAACAAAACGGTCTATGAAGGACGCTATCCGCTATATGACAATGAGATAGCCGTCACCGGCAAGTTGGCGGGGCTGCTCGGCAAAACGATCGGGGACTCCATCAAGGTGGAAGCCGTTAACGGTTCCTATGTATATTTGATCACGGGGTTGAATCAGTCATTCAGTGCGGAAGGAAAGGGAGCTTCATTGACCCTGGCGGGCCTGAATCATCTGATCCCCGGGCACAAGGGGATGTCCATCAATGTATACTTGCAGGGGGACAGTAAAACGGCTTTTATGCAAGAGGTCCAGGCGGAGTACGGGAGTCTGATCCGTTCCTTAACGGATGTGAACGAAACCAAGGAAAGCGGGACACAAGTATATGGTTCGGCCTTGTTGGCCGTGATGACAGTCATTCTATCCATATCGGTACTGGTGGTCGTATTAATTCTGTTTCTTGTGATCAAGACATCCATTCTGAAGCGGAGAAGAGATGTGGGAATCCTCAAAGTGGCGGGCTACACTTCATTTCAACTGACAGCCCAGTTGACGCTAAGTATCATTCCCGTAACGATTGCCGGTGTTGTGGCGGGCGGCGCTCTGGGCGCCCTGTATACCAACGCCATTTTGGAACTCCTGCTTGCGGATGCAGGAATTTCCAAAGTCCGTTTCATCGTCCCGATGCCGTATATTGCCATGTTATGCACGGTCATCGTAGCCTTTTCCTGTCTGGTTTCGCTGTTTGTGGCGCGCAGAATCAAAGGGGTTACCCCCTATGTGTTAATAACGGAGTAGCAGGATGGCAGCTTATTTCTTGAAGATACAGATGTATCGCACGGCAATGATGAGTCATATTGTGCCTGGAATCAATAAGCTGCGGAAATCCGGAGGACGAGCAAAAATTAACTATAGTTATTAAATACCCTCTATATCTGCAATGAAACAATATGAAATCCTCTCTCGGAAGGAGAACAACAAAATGAGCACGGGAATGCGGAAGCCGTTGTTTGCGCTTATGATAAGCATACTTCTTTTTATCGTTTTTTTGGTTCCGGCCTCTGCGGCGGATACCACCCCAACCGGGGAAACCCCTTCGGGGATTCCTTACAACCGGCTGGAGCGGGAGATCGACGCCTATGTAAACTCATATATCGGCAAATCAACACCTGGCGCCGCGGTTGTGGTCACCAAGGGCGACCGGATTATTTTCTCCAAAGGGTACGGTTATGCCGATTTGGAGCGCGGGACAGCCGTTGATCCCGCCGCTACCGTGTTTGCCTACGGCTCCATCAACAAAACGTTCGTCTGGACGTCTGTGATGCAGTTGGTGGAAGCGGGCAAGATGCGGCTGGACCAAGATATCCGGGCGTATTTTCCTAAAGAGGTCGCGGAGAAGCTGCGTTACGACAAGCCGATCACGATGCTGGACATTATGAGCCATACGGCCGGTTATGAGCAGCATCCGCTCAGTACATTTACGCGGTCGGCGGAGAGCTTGAACTCGCTGGAAGAGACGTTGTTGTCTAACCAGCCGGAACAAATCTATGAACCCGGCCAAGTGATCGCTTACTCCAACTTTGCCACGGCCTTGGCCGGCCTGGCGGTGGAGAAGGTGAGCGGGGAATCTTTCTCCGACTATGAAATGAACCATATTCTGAAGCCTCTGGGTATGAACCGCACATCCGGCCATCCTACCTTGGCGGATCATCCGGATTTGCGGGAGGCGGAAGCCGCAGGTTACGCGGTGAAGCAGGAAGGTGGCTTCGAAGCGAGAGCGCACTATTATGTCCCCTTGTATCCTGCGGGAGTCATGGAAGGTACGGCGGAGGATCTGGCCCGCTTCGCCATGGCGCTGTACGCCGCGGATAGCCCGCTCTTCACCCGGCCGGATACGGCGCGGACAATGCTTTCCCGGAGTTATACGCCGAACGAGGAGATTCTCTCCAATGCGCACGGATTCTGGGAATACCGGGCAGAGCCGCATGTCGTCGGGCACAGCGGGAATGTGAAGGGGTTTTCCGGCAACTTTGCGGTCGTTCCCGAGGAGCAGCTTGGCATCGTTGTTTTGACGAACACCGAGATCGAGCAGAAGCTTACCTCAGGCATTATCAATTTGCTGGTGCAGGACAAGGCGAGGGTAACTGAGGAACCGGTCCCGGCGGCCGATTTGTCACCGTCCGGCGAGTTGGCCGGATACTACGTGCAATCGGGCGGTACTTACTCCACCTATCACGAGGTTACCAATTATCTGGGGTTGATCAAGGTGGAAGCGAAAGGGGAGCATGATCTTGTCTTGAGCGTGATGGGCATGTCCGGTGAGCTTAAACAAACAAGTCCGAATGTATACAAGTTCGCCAAGTCCGACAATCCGAGATTTGAAAGATTGGCCCCCGTGCTGTATGCGGAAATTTCGGACGGAGAAGTAGTTAGGTTAAGCAAAGGAATTGCCACGGATATATTGCCGCTCAAGGGAAGCCGCTCGCTTCCCGCGCTGATCAGCTATTTGGTATGGGCTCTCACGACTGTCGTATTTTTTCTGCTGGCCCCATTCGTGTTGTCGATCCGATGGTTTCAGCGTAAAAGAAAAGGCGCTTCTTCCGCATCGGAAAGCTCGGCAGGCAGTCGCTTGCTGGCGGCCGCAGTTCTGTGCGGGGCACTTCTCGTAGTCAACATTCTCTACCTGCTGGTGAACGCCATGATCAACGAAAACGTGACGGTAAGCCAGATGAATTTTGGCGTTGCCTTAAATTGGGTGCTGACCTTGCTTGCCGCAGGACTGCATGTGTTCTCCCTGGTCAAGAGCAGAAGAATACCGCAATCCAAATGGCAGAAAGCAGGGCGGGCGGTCACAGGAGTGCTGTTCGCCGGATTTGCCCTGCTGCTGGCCGATTGGCACTTCTTCCACTTCCTCCCGTAAGGCGTTGCAGACAATGCGTAGTGGCTTCTCAAGAAAGTGACTTTTTATTAGGAAGAAGGTCGCCAGACGATGCGGTTTATTTTTATAAACAAGTCCAATCAATTGCGCGCGGGATGGGAAGTCTTGCTTGCGGTAGCGGCTATGTTTGTGTTGAAGAGAATCTGTATGCTCGGTCTGTCGCTATGGACGGATTCCGAAGACGGATGGGTGGGCCTATTTAATGGGCTTGGCTTGTATATCCTGTTTGTTGTCGGGTTTGTCGTCAAAGTTATTCGTAACAAGCCGCTCGCTTCGATTGGCCTCGTCCGTCCGGACGGCAAAAGGCTATTAACCGGCTTTTTAAGCGGAGCATCGCTGCTGATCGCCGTCATAGCGATTATGCTGCTGCTGGATATCGCCAAATTACAAGGAGATGGGATGCATCCGCATTGGGGACGGATTGATCCCGTTGATTTGTACGTCGTTTCCATCCTGGCGGGAATTTCCGAAGAGGTTCTCTGCAGGGGGTACATTCAGCAGCTTCTCTCCAGCCGCTTGTCTCCCTTCTGGGCCATGATAATCATATCAGCCGGATTCTCGCTCGGGCATATGATAAACGGCGGCTTCACCTGGATCAGTGCGCTGAACATCGCGCTCGTGTCGCTGGTTTTCTCGGGTGTGACGTTCTTGACGGGGAATCTTTACTTCGCCGTCGCCTTTCACACCGCCTGGAATTTGTTCCAGGGTTATGTATTCGGCGTTCCGGTCAGCGGACATCCGGTTGAAGGAATCTACAGTATGGAATTGCAAGGTGCAAACTGGCTGAGCGGGGGCAGCTTCGGCCTGGAAGGAAGCGCAATAACAACGCTGGCGCTTGGGCTGGTCTGCGCGGCGATGTGGATAGCAAGCCGCAAGAAGACTAGCTGTCGCAAAGAGACTGTCGATGATTCCCGGCACCATAGTCCATTGCGATGACTCCCTATAGCTGGAGTTTTCAGGGATAAGGCAATGAGTTCGTTGGAGCAACATGCCCCTGAAGAATAACGGGAAAACTTCCCGTTATTTCGGGCTATGTTGACAGTAACTCGCAATTAGCTGGAAAACCTCCAGCTAATCTTAGGCACTCCCGCTAATTCCCCCTTTTTGAGCGGAATTAGCGGGAGTATTTCCAGTTAAAGGGTGACGTTTGCGCCAAACAAGCAAAATTAACGGGAGAAACTCCCGTTAATTGGATTTTTGCCACCGCTCCTTCCCAAAGCTTTACGCGATCCATGATTTCCTTCGGAACATGTACTTACCCAATAAGAAATAGAAGACAAAGCTGATGCCGACCATCGCGTACAAGCTCCATTCCTGAACTCGCGGCGAGAAAGGGGTGCCCTGCGGCATCATGGTATAGAAAGGCAGAACAAACGGAAACCACATGCCGAGCGAAGACGGGAGGCCGGAGAACACAATGTTCAGCAGGACGCAGACGACATTGATGCTGAAGGCAATGCCGAAGTTTTTAAACCGGCTGGAAAACCATAACTGGATTGCGGCTAACGGCAGGATGCCGAACCAGCCCAACACGGCGCTGCTCACCACGAACAGCCAATCGACCCGGCCTTCAACGCCGGCAACCATGCCGCTGCCGATCTCCGCCGCGATAAACAGTACCTGTATGATCGCCAGCATGCAGAGCAACACGGCGTACTTGGCCGAATAGATGCTGGAGCGGGAGTAAGGTGTGGCAAGCAACTGCTTCCATCCCCCCGATCTATGCTCGTACAAGCAGATCAGACCCGCGATGGTACCGGATAACAGCGGAAAGAAAAACGCCGTATGCAGGTTTATGATATACATCAGGTAATTCGGCCAACTCGGCTCGTAAACTGCGGAAAGCATGCCCCAATTGCTGCTAGCCAACGATACATCCGCAATCAGGGCGATGAGAATAAGGACGGCGATCAGCCTCCATTGAATTTTCATGAATTCCGCGGTAAGTAGTTTGTTCATCTCTATTTTCCTCCTACCATTCTTTCCTGTTAAAATGCCAACATCCCGCGGCCAGTAAAACGACTCCGACGGCTAGGCCGGCAAGTACCCACCGCCCGTGTCCGGGAAGGAGAGGGGTGGACAGTGCGGGATACGTCCACGGCATGTAATGGAGAACGGGAAACGTCGAACGCGCCAAAAACAAACTGGCCATGGAACCGGCCGCTCCCGCTCCTATTGCAATCGATTGGTTGGCAAACACGGTGGATAACCAGGTTTGAATGGAGATAAACGCTAAAACGGCGCAAAAACAATAGAGCGGCTGTTTGACGATGATTTCGAGCGGTGCCGGTTCATGAAACAACAGCTTCCAGAGCACGATCGTGCCCGCGATAATCAGCGATACTTCAATGAACAGCAGCAGGCAAGCGACGATCCATTTGCTTAAGTAAATTTTTGGCTTCGCTACAGGGATCGTGCAGATCCGGTTCCAGACTTTCGTTTCATGCTCCGTAGACGCCATGACGCTGGTGAGCAAGGTGACACTAAGCATAAGGGTAAAAGAAAGAAAAAAGTACATCACGGACATCGTGGCGTAAGCACCGCCGGGCGTTTCCCGAAAATTCATATACCAGAACGCGCTAATCACCCCTAATAGCAAAACCGCCGCGGCGATCGGCAGTACGAGGCAGAACGTTCTCAATTTCATCCATTCCGCGCGAAGCAGCCTGATCATAAGCTTCTCCCCATGCCGGTCATGCCGAGGAAGATTTGCTCCAGTGACCGATCCCCGCCTAGCTCCTTTAGGGAGGACAGGGTGCCCTGATAAATGAGTTTTCCTTCATTTATGATTCCCACATGATCCGCGACCTGTTCAATTTCATACAATAGATGGCTCGACACCAATACAGTCATGCCGTACATGTTTGGCATAGCGGTGATCAAACCGCGGATTTCCTGTATGCCCGAAGGATCCAGGCCGTTGGTCGGCTCATCAAGAATCAATAGTTTGGGGCGATGGAGGATCGCCATCGCAATGGCGAGTCTTTGTTTCATGCCCAGCGAGTATTTTCGGACCGCTTTGTCGGCTTGATCCGTTAAACGGACCGATTCCAGCGTTTCCGCAATGCGCGACTCCGAAGCTCCCAACAAGGTGGCTGCGATTTTCATATTTTGATATCCCGACAAATGTCCGTAATAGGACGGCGATTCAACCAGCGATCCGATCTGCCTCAGAATTTCAATCCGCGCTTCCGGGAAGGGCTTGCCAAAAATCGTGATGGTGCCGCCGTCGGGCTTGATCAGTCCGAGCAGCATTTTGAGGGTGGTCGATTTCCCGGCTCCATTAGGTCCCAAAAACCCGTAAACCGAGCCTTCGGGGATTTGTAAATCAACCCGGTTCACGGATAGATGTTCGCCAAATTGTTTGCATAAAGCGTCTGTTTCGAGGATATACCGTGCCATTCTCTTTGTTCACCTCTGTTCATATTCTTTCCACAGAGTAAGTGAACAAAGTAAACGTCAGGTAAACGAATTTACCTGACGGCATCAAGCGGAAGCAGGATCGTGACGGTCGTTCCCCGGTTCGGACGGCTGTGAACCTGCAGTTCTCCCCGGTGTTCCTCGATCAAGTCTTTCACGACGAACAAGCCGATTCCCTCGTCTTTATCCTGGAGATCGCCCGGTTGGCGGTGGTCGAAACGTTGAACGACCTCGGAAGGCATGCCTACGCCATTGTCGGTTATAATGATCTGGATGTTCTGATCCGTCGTTCTTACCTGGACGGTGATACTCGTTTCGGGCGGGTTGTGCAATACGGCATTCATCAAAATATTTTGAACCGCTCTTTTGAGTAGCTTGGAATCAAAATAGTACGGCAATGCGGAGACCTGGGATTCAAAGCTGAACTGACAGGCAGCGGATTTGGGATTGTTGGCCGCGTCGAGCGTCAGCTCCCTCAAGAAACGGACAAGATCGCTTCTTGCCTTCAGCACCCGAGGTTTCCCATGCTTGAACTGAAACGTTCGAATCAATCCCTCTATTTCTTGCACTTTCTGCGATAACAACCGGAAAATGCGCTCCTTCTCCTCCTTGGCCAATTCAATTTGCGGGCTAACCATCACATCGAGATATCCTTTGATGTAAGAGAGGGGGGTCTTAATGTCATGGGATACGCCCGAAATCCATTGTTCCCTTAATTCGTTGGCCTGCTCAAGTTCCTGGCGGTTGTGGTCCAGCGTGGCCGTCAATTCCTGAAGACGAACAATCATATCCTTGAAAGGGATATAGATCAGTTTAATTTTGTCTTTTTTCCTCCAAAGAAAAGAATACCGCTCGCCATAAAAACGGGAGTCGTACTTCCCTTCGGAGAGCCCTTTCATCCAGCCGACCACAGCGAGGGAAGGCTTGCCGATCAACCAACCGGCCGTATACATATAGAAGCCTATAATTGATAAAAAGACCAAGATATGATAAACCTTGATATCCAGAAGTTGAAGGGCCGGGAAATATTGCATCAGAAAGATTAACACAACGGTAACGGCCACAAACCCGACGGAGATGACTAATACGGAAGCCATTAAAAATACAAGGGACAGCAGCATGGAGCGTCGAACAATCGTCATTGAACATTCCTCGCTTTTTTCACCAATTTATAGCCCAGTCCTTTCATATTGACGAGAAACTGCGGTTGTCCGGGATCGGGCTCAATTTTCTTCCGGATTCTTGAAATATGGATCACCACCGTTTTTTCATCGCCCTCCTGATAAGGCCTCCACACTTTTTCATATAATTCGCTCACCGTAAAAATAAAATTGGGATGCTCGCAAAAGAAAGCAAGCAATAAGAATTCCATCGGCGCACATGAGACTTCCCGCCCTTGAACGATTAATTGCCCGCTTTGTTTGTTCAGTTGAAAGTGCCCAAAATCGTAAACCGCTTTGGACAGCGTTTGGAGCTTGGCCATTCTGCGCAAATGAACCTGCACTCTCGCCGCCACTTCGGTCGGGTTAAACGGCTTGGTGATGTAGTCGTCCGCCCCCAGTTCAAAACCTGTAATCTTGTGGATATCCTGATTTTTCGCGGTCAAAAACAGCACGGGGGCTTCGGTGATCGTTCTGATTTGTCGGCAAACGTCAAATCCATCCCCGTCCGGGAGCATGACATCCAGGACGATCAGGGACACGTCATGGCGCGTAATGAGCTCTAACGCTTCATGGGCGGTTGTTGCGGTCAGCAGATTAGGGATCCCGAATTTCCGCAACGTAAACGTCAACAGGTCCAACAAGCCCTGTTCGTCATCAACCAGCAAGACAGTTCCGTTTTCCATTTGACTCACTCCACTTGAGAAATTCCTGCATCTACCATCATACCAGTTCCATGAACTTTTTTAATTGTCTTTTTCCGCGCTCCTCTTTATAGTTAATTTATCGAATAAACAAAGTTTCGGCGGCCCGGGTGGGAGCCAAGAGGAGAGAGATAATACGGTGATTTACGGATTTTTGCTGCTGCTCGCGGGAAACGCCATTTTGATCGTATCCTGGATCATTGTGGGCATTTCCAACAGTTTGGCTTGAACAGAAGTCTATAGGAAACACCATAATAAGCTCGTAAATTCGCCTAAGGCGGTTTACGGGCTTTTTGTTTACGGAGTATAGGTAGGACGGCAGTAAAATGATTTATGTTGACGATAACGGGGCGGATGGATATAATTTACACGATAAATAATCGTAATTATTACGATTTACTAACAGTGGTACAAATTTATGTACTTGAGGAGGAAAAAACAATTTGAAGAGGAGAATAGCTGTTCTGTTAGCCGGATTACTAGTATCCGTAACATTGCTGGCCGGATGCGCCGGCGGAAATGGAGGCAAGGCGAAATCGGCCGCCGGTCCGCAAAACGAGCTGATTTACGCCACGGCTAAGGATATCAACGATATGAATCCGCACTTGTATCCGGGCTCCATGCCGGCACAGGGGATGGTGTATGAATCGTTGGTCGAAAACACAAAAGAGGGCATTAAACCGCTGCTGGCGGAATCCTGGGATATTTCCCCGGACGGGAAAGTGTACACGTTTCACTTAAGGAAGGGCGTGACTTTTCATGACGGGGAGCCGTTTAACGCGGAGGCGGTAAAAATGAATATCGATGCGGTGCAAAGAAACTCGAGCAAGCATTCCTGGATTAAGCTGTCGACCCAAATTGCAAGCACGAAGGCGATCGATGAGCACACGTTCGAATTGGTGCTGTCCGAGCCGTATTACCCGGCATTGGTCGAGCTGTCGATGACCCGTCCTTACGTCTTTATCTCGCCCAAAAATTTCATCAACGGAGAGACCAAGGACGGCGTAACCGGCTACAGCGGTACAGGCCCTTACAAGCTCACCGAGCATAAGACCGAGCAATATGCCGTCTTCGAAGCCAATGAGAATTATTGGGGCGGCGCGCCCAAGTTGCAGAAGATTATTTCGAAGGTGCTGCCGGCCGGGGAAACGACGCTTTTGGCTTTGCGGAAAGGCGAGGTGAACTTTACATTTACGGACGACCGCGGCGCCGACAGTATCGATGTGGAAGCGATGAATCAGCTGCAAGCGTCGGGGGAGTATCAAGTCATCCGAAGCGAGCCGATGAATACGAAAATGATCGTAGCGAACAGCGGCAATACGGACAGCCCGGTGCACGAACTAGCGGTACGCGAGGCTATCTGGTATTCGATCGACAGAGAAACGATCAGCCAACAGATCTTTAGCGGCACCGAATCGGTTGCGGATACGCTGTTTTCCAAGAACGTGAACTACGCCGATGTCGAGTTGAAGCAGCGCGGTTATGACCTGGAAAAGGCCGAACGGCTGTTGGACGAAGCCGGCTGGATTCGGGAATCGGAGGGCGGAATTCGAACGAAGAACGGAAGCGCCCTTGCGATGAAACTTTATTATGACGTCAATGCCTCCACCCAGAAAAGCCAGGGCGAGTTGATTCAAAATACATTGAAGAATATCGGTGTGCAACTCGATCTTGTCGGGGAGGAATCCTCTTCCATCGCGAACAGAAGATCGACGGGAGATTATGATTTGCTGTTCAATCAAACCTGGGGACTCGCTTACGATCCGCAAAGCACGGTGTCAGCCTTCACCTCCGAAGCCTCGTATTATCATACAACGAGCGGAATCGCCCAAAAGGATGAGCTTTACCAAAAAATAGACCAAGTCATGGTGTCGACGGACGAGGAAACGCGCAAATCGCTGTATGCCGACATTCTGACGATCGTCCATGATGAAGCGGTCTTTATCCCGATTACAAACGGCAGCATTACCGTCGTTGGTCCGGTCAATTTGCAAGGCGTTTCATTTAAACAGACGCAGTTTGAGCTGCCGTTTGAACAAATGTATTTCGAAACGAAGTAGGCGGGGAGCGGGCTATGGTTACCTATATCGTCAAACGAATCCTGCTATCGGTCCCTCTGCTTTTGGTCATCTCCTTTTTAACGTTTGGCTTAAACCATCTCTCGCCTTTGGATCCCGTGGAGGTCGTACTGCACGCGCAGGGGGTGCCGAAAATCACGGAGGAGCTGATCGCCGAGACGAAGGCGTCCCTCGGTTTGGACCGGCCCTTCGTGGTTCGTTATTTCGATTGGCTCGCGGCCTGTCTTCAACTGGACTTCGGCAACTCTTACGTGACGGGCAAGCCGGTATGGTCTTTACTGGGTCCGGCCTTTCTCAACACGTTGAAGTTGACGTTGGTCTCGGTGATCGCCATCATCGTGTCCTCGATCGTACTGGGCGTACTCTGCGCGGTGCGAGAAGGAAAAGCGCTGGATAAATCGGTGCGGGGAATCTCGTTCTTTCTGACCTCGATGCCTTCCTATTGGCTGGCGGCGCTGATGATCTGGTATTTCTCCGTGAAGCTGGACTTGCTGCCGACCAGCGGCATGGACTCGGCGCAAAGTTATATTTTGCCGGTAGCCGTGCTGGTCATCAGTTACGCGGGCATTTATTTTCGGATCGTCAGAAGTTCCATGCTGAGCAATTTGAATGAAGATTACGTGCTTTACGCCCGAGCCTGCGGGTTGCCGGAAGGAAAGATCACGGCCCGCATTTTAAGAAACTCCATGCAGGTCGCCGTTTCGGTCTTTTGCATGGCGGTTCCGATCATTCTGGGCAGTACGGTCGTCGTGGAGAACGTGTTTGCTTGGCCGGGTTTGGGGACCTTGACCGTGAATTCCATCCTGAGCCGGGATTTTCCGATGATCCAGGCGTACGTCCTGGTCTTGGCGGTGGCTTTCGTGCTGTTCAACACGCTGTCGGATCTGATCAACGCGGCGTTAAACCCGAAGTTAAGGAGGGAGCCCTAATTGAATCTTTACAAAAATATAAGGAACGACAAACTGGCCGCCCTGTCTTTTTCGGTTATTCTCGTTATCGTGGCTGCCGGGCTGTTTGCTCCTCTCTTTGCGCCGCATGATCCGAACGAAGTCCAGATGGAGCTTCGCTACGCCTCACCGTCTTGGGGGTATCTGCTGGGGAACGATCATCTGGGGCGGTGCATTCTCTCCAGACTGATTTACGGCATTCGACCCAGCGTCCTCTGGGTGTTCGTCGCTTTAGTCATCTCGGTCGTTTTGGGAGGGGGCCTCGGCCTGATCGCCGGCTACTTCCGGGGCAAAACCGATGCCGTGATCATGAGAATCTGCGATGTGATGCTTTCGTTCCCGGGATATGTGATGTCCCTGGCGGTCATCGGCATTTTGGGGGCGGGGCTTACCAATATATTGATCGCGTTTGTACTGATGAAATGGGCCTGGTTTGCCCGCGTCATCCGGACCTCGGTCCTGCAATATGCCGAGTCCGACTATATTAAATTCTCCAAAGCTTTAGGCTTCGGCAACTTTAGAATTATCGTGAAGCAGCTTCTCCCCGTCTCGCTGCCGGATATAGCAGTGACTTCCAGCAGCGCTTTCGGCGCGATGATTTTGCAAATCTCGGGCTTTTCCTTCCTCGGCCTAGGGATCGAGGCGCCGCACGCCGAGTGGGGGATGATGCTGAATGAAGCCAGAGAGGTGATGTTTACGAGGCCGGAGCTCATGCTCGCGCCGGGCTTGGCGATCGTCGTGATCGTCACGGCGGTAAACTTTTTGTCCGATGGCCTCCAGGTTGCCTTGGATCCTAAACTGATCGTGTCCAAACCGAAGCTTCAAAGGCAGGAAATCCCCTCCGCGATCGAGCGGAAAGGAGAAGAGGTGGCTTAATGCGCAAGAATATTTTGGAGGTATCGCATTTGCGAGTTTGGGATGAAGCAACCGGCAACGTCCTGGTTCGAGACAGTTCATTTCAAGTCAGACCAGGCAGCTGCCTTTCCATCGTTGGGGAGAGCGGAAGCGGCAAGTCCGTCACATGCCGGGCCGTGATGCGTTTGAATAAGTCCGGGATACGCCAGTCCGGCGATATTAGGTTTGAAGGGGTGGAGCTGGGCCGGCTGTCCGAAAAAGAAATGCGAAACATCCGGGGAAAGCAAATCTGCATGATTTTGCAGCACGGGATGAGAGCTTTCGACCCTTCACGCCCCATTGGCGTACATGTGGCGGAGACGCTGGCCCGGCATTACGGCTGGAGCAAAAGCGAGATCACCGCCAAAGCCAAAAGCGCCATGGAAAGCGTCCGGTTAAAGGACCCGATCGGGGTGTTGCATAAATACCCGCATCAATTGTCCGGCGGCATGCTGCAGCGAATCATGATCGCTTTGGCGCTTATGCTGGAGCCCGACCTGATTATCGCCGATGAACCGACGACCGCCTTGGATACGGTCTCGCAATTCGAGGTCGTGGAGCAATTGATGGCTCTGCGGGAGAGAATCGGCTGCGCGATGTTGTTTGTCTCCCATGATTTGGGCGTGGTCGGTAAGCTGGCTGACGACATCCTCGTCATGAAGGAGGGGGAGATCGTGGACCGAGGAGCGGCCGAAGTTCTGTTCTCCAATGCCCGACACGCTTATACCCGGGAGTTGGTCTCCGCGAAGCGGGTGTTGCACGAGCATTTCACGAAAGTGATGGGAGGCGTTGACCTTGCTAATCGTTGAAGGCGTGGGGAAATCCTACAAAAAATCGGGAATATTCTCCAGAGAGCGTACGAGAGTGCTTGAGGATATCAGCTTTGAATGTAAGGCCGGCGAATGCCTTGGCATTATTGGAGAGAGCGGAAGCGGCAAATCCACGCTGGGTCGGCTGCTGCTGGGAATCGAGAAGCCCGATCGAGGCACCGTCTCGTTTGAAGGGAGAAGCATTACGGAGCGCAGAGCGAGACGGGGCGGCGTGAGTGCCGTCTTCCAGGACTATACCTCTTCGCTCCATCCTTTTTATACCGTGGAACAGGCTTTACTGGAGCCCCTGAAATTGACGGACATGAAACTAAAGGATATGAGGAAGAAGGTGGACCTTCTCCTGACACAAGTTGGGCTGGACGCTGCTTACCGAAAGAAATACCCTCATGAATTATCGGGAGGAGAAGCCCAGCGGGTGTGTATTGCACGGGCCGTATCCACGGAGCCCAGGTGGATTTTACTGGATGAGGCGGTAAGTTCGCTGGATGGCTCCGTTCAACTCCAGGTGTTGGAACTGCTGAAAAATTTACGGGAAATTTACGGGATGAGCTATATTTTCATCACCCATGATATCCAGGCAGCCGCCTACATTTGCGATCGGCTCATTCTAATACGAAGCGGGCGGATCGATGAGATCGTACCGATTGAACGATTAAAAGACGTGCAGTCGGCCTATGCCAGGGATTTATTGCGGATGATGATCACATAAGCCATAACAAAATATCGAGTCATTCACGAGCATGGAGGGATCGAAAATTGAAAGGAGCGCTTTCCTGGCCGTTTTTGCGATTATATCTATTAACCCTGTTATATTTCAGCGCCAATTCCATATTGAATGTGATCATCCCGCTAAAAGGGGAGTCGCTCGGTGCAAGCAACACGGCGATTGGCGTGATTATGGGGGCTTATTTATTTACGACGATGTTATTCAGGCCTTGGGCGGGTCAGGTGATTCAAAAGCACGGGGCGATCAAGATACTGCGTCTCATTCTGATCCTGAATGGGGTCGCTTTATTGCTTTATGCATTAACCGGGCTTGGGGGATATTTCGCAGCCCGCATACTGCAAGGCGTCTGCACGGCCTTCTTCTCCATGGCACTGCAGTTGGGCATCATCGATGCGCTGCCGGACAAGGATCGTTCCCAGGGGATCTCCATGTATTCCTTGTGCGCTTCCTTGCCAGGGGTCATCGGTCCTTTGCTGGCATTAGGGATATGGCAGGGCGGATCGCCGGGGGTGTTTGCGACTGTGATGCTTGCCATTGCGGTATTGACGGGGATTGTAGGGTTCGGTGCCAAAATGGAGCCGAGTGAAGAGGGGGAGCAACCGGAGCAGACAAGCCAGGGGAGCGCCATGTTTCAATCCTTCGGGCAACTGGTCAAGAACGCGCATTTATTCAAATGCAGTGTTCTGATGCTGGCGGCTTCCGTTGTGTTTGGAGCGGTGACGACCTTCATCCCGCTGTACGCCGGACAAATTCCGGGCGGAAATGCCGCTGTCTTTTTGATGCTGCAAGCCGGAACAATCGTCTTGGCCCGCTTCACCTTGCGCAAGAAAATTCCTTCGGACGGCCAATGGCACGCTTCCTTTGTGATGGGAGTCATGCTGACGCTCGCCGTAGCCGCTCTGAGCGTAAGCATTTCCGCGGCAGGCGGGGCTGTCTTTTTCTATTCGGGCGCGGTATTGATGGGATTGGCTCAGGCGATGCTGTATCCCAAGTTGACGACATACTTGTCCTTTGTGCTGCCACCGGCCCATCGCAATGTGCTGATGGGGTTGTTCATTGCCATGGCCGATCTCGGCGTCTCGCTGGGGGGCGTCTTGATGGGGCCTGTCTCCGACCTGTCTTCCTATTCCATGATGTATATGATCTGCTCGGCCGTAGGCGTGTTATTGATCCTGTTCGCCTATGGTCCGCGAAAAGAAGAACGCGGTTCCGGGAAATGACCTCCCGGAACCGCGCTTTTAAGTTTACTTCAATAAGCTGCGGACCGTTTCAACCACCAGTTCGGGCTGGTCATGGATAACCATGTGACCGCTCTTCTCCGCAACAATGAGCCGGCTGTCCGTGGAAAGCTCCAGCATCTTGCGCTGGCCGGCCTGCCAGATCGCCTCCAGCTTCCTTCCGGCCTCTTCCGAAATACCCGCTTGAGCATAGTTCTGCGGCAGTCCCCGGGCGATCACCCGTACCGGCAAGTCTCCCAGGCGCTGGCCACGGAGAGCCTCCTCCGTCGTCCAAGCCAAATTCCCTTCCGCTTCTTTCGCCTCAAAAAAGCTATCCTTGGCGATCACGTTAAGGAAACGATCCCGATCTTCTTTGGGGACTTGGCCTTCCAACAATGCATCTTTAAATAAACGCAGCAGACCCGAGTGCTTGATCAGCTTGAGCGTCGAAGCCTGCGGATTGCCCGCAAATCCTTCTTGTTTCAATATATCCGCGGTATCGCGGGCGTCGTCCTCCGGTCTCGCGTCGATGAGAACGAGTCCGGTGACTTCGTCCCGGTAGGTTTCGGCGAAGAGCCGCGCATACATGCCTCCGAGCGAATGGCCGACCAGCAGGTAAGGCCCGTGGATGCCTTCGTTATCCAACGCGGTATGAAGTTCGCGAACGATATTCTCGCCGGTGCGTTCCGTGGCGGCCGGTTCGCTCCAGGCGTAGCCCGCGCGGTCGTAAGTGACGACGGTGGCTTCCTTGGCCAGCTCGTCCGGGATTTGCCGCCAGGACAGGCTGGTTTCGCCGCTTCCGGCTTCGAGCAGGATCGTGGGGGAACCGGTGCCTGCTTTGACGATATGCAGCTTATAGCCGCCGGCGTCCACCAGCTTCCCAGGAGGGGGGAAGTTCTTGGCGGCCTGTTTCGACGCGATGGCTTCGTAAGCGAAGCCGGAGCCGATGGCCAGGCCGATCAGGGCCACGACGATCAGCAGAGACCATTTGATTTTACGCCATCGGGATGGCTTTTTGTCATTCTTTGTCATTTTGTTCATGTTGGTTTTCCTCTCCAGCCTTGTCTATTTTATTTAGTACATTGTACTACGAAAATCATTTTAGCACGTTGTACCAAAAAAGAAAAGCAGGTATAATGAAGCCATGCCAAAAATTGTGGATCACGACAAACAAAAACGTCTCGTCGCCGAGGCGGCCTTAAACGTCATTCGGGAATCGGGGCTGGAGCGGGCTACCGTGCGGAGAATCGCGGAAGAAGCGGGGCTGTCCGTCGGTTCCATGCGTCATTATTTTGCCAGTCAGGAAGAGCTATTCGCCTTCTGTATGAACCTGTTTGTGGAACGGGTGGAGAAGCGCTTGGCCGAATTCGAGCTTCATGGGCCGCTTTTGCATGACTTGAAACGGATGCTTCTGCAGTTTTTACCCGTGGATGAAGAGAGAACGCTGGAAATGGAGGTGTGGTTTTCTTTTAGCGCAAAGACATTAGTCTACCCCGAGTTAAAAAGATTAAGTCTCAGCGTGCAGGACGGATTGCTCACAGCGTCGCGCTTCGCCCTCCATGAACTTGTGGCGAGCGGGATGGCCAGGAGCGGTCTTGACGTGGAGCTGGAGGCGGAGAAACTGTACGCACTGGTCGACGGACTTGCTGTGCACCGGCTGATGCAGCCCGAGAGATTGGACGTGGACCGGATTGAGAGCATCATCGAGCAGCATCTCCGGTCCCTGTGCGTTTCCGCCGATTGAACAAGGCGCAATGCATATATTTCCAGACGTCTGTCATACTAGAGAAGATCGCGGCAAATTCCTATGACATGACAGATCGAGGTGAAATCATGCGCAACAACAAGTTGGGAAAGGCCAAACGGTCGGCGCTGCTCGTTTTTTTGCTGGTGGCGGGACTTGGCGGCGGACCGTTGTCAGGCACCTGGGTGTCTGCCGGAGAGTTGGGGGCTGAACCGGTTCCGAAGGGGGCCCAAAAGGACATCCAAAAGGATGCGCAAACGGAAGCGAACGAGCGTCCCCAAAGGCTTGCGGTCATTATCGACGATTTCGGGAATAAGATGGGCGGCACGGAGGAAATGCTGCGGTTGCCCGTAAAACTGACGGTAGCGGTGATGCCGTTTTTGCCGACGACGCGGGAGGATGCGACTCGCGCACATGAGATGGGGCACGATGTGCTGGTTCATCTGCCGATGGAGCCTAAACGGGGAAGGCCGGAATGGCTGGGACCCGGAGCGATCCTTTCCGGAATGAGCGATGAGGAGGTTCGGCTCAAAGTGGAGCAGGCGATTGAGAATGTCCCTTTCGCTAAAGGGATCAACAATCATATGGGCTCCAAAATCACCGGGGATCAGAGAATTATGAGCGTCATCCTGGACGTCTGCCGCGAACGGGGGCTATTCTTTGTCGACAGCCGGACAAATTACCGCTCTGTCGCGGGCGAACTCAGCCAGAATAAAGGGCTGCCGAATTTGGAGAACGATATTTTTCTGGACGACGTGCACAGTACCCGTCACATTTCCGGACAGTTGAAGAAAGCGGAAGAACTGCTTGAAAAAAAGAGGGCGTGCATCGCCATCGGCCATGTCGGGGTCGGCGGGAAGCTGACGGCTCAAACGATCAAACAGCATATCCCGAGACTTCAGGCCAGAGGAGTGAAGTTTATCGGGATATCGGAGCTGGCTCACGAACAAGTCAGCCCCGGATCAGGTCCGGGGCATCCTTTTACATTACCGTAAAATATTCGGCGATTCCCGCATAAATCGATTCGGCCAATCTTTGTTGACCGCGCTGGCTGGTAAGCATGGCGCGGTCTTCGGCGTTGCTGATAAACCCCGTTTCCACGATGACCGCCGGAGCTTCGATATGCTTGAGTAAATAGAAAGGCTTGCCGAGTTCGGGAAGCCTGGAAGCGGGCAGGTCATACAGATCCTCCAGCGCGTGCTGCAGGCATACCGCCAGCATGGCGCTCCGTCCGTCCTCCTGGTGCAGGACGAGCGGGCCGCGCCTGGCCTCGTTTCTGGCCCAGTTGACATGCAGGCTGACCACGATCGCGGCCGGGAGCTGATCGCTTAAGCCTTTCCGCTGGGCCAAATCCCGTATATGCCGGGAACGGCTGTTGAGCCAACGGTTCTCGTCGCTGAGGGCGTAGTCGCCGGTCCGGTTCAGGATCGCCCGGTATCCGTGGCTGCGGAGGACCATGTATAGTCTGCGGCCGAGCGCCAGATTGATGTCTTTTTCCAGTACATTGCCGTAAGTGGTGCCGCCGTCAATGCCCCCATGTCCGACATCGATCAGAATCACGGGTACCGGGAAGGCGTGACGGAGGTCGGTGTTTTCCTTTTCGGTTGACGGTCCGGCTATGGCTATGGAACCGCACATATTGAGGGCCATGATGATTCCGGTGAGCAGAAGCCCGATTTTTTTTAGCAGCATATTCTCACCCTTCGCATAAGTATGAAACTTCTTCAAGCCTTTCTTCTATCTGCGTTTAGCTTGATCCCAACTTCCCCAAAACATGCATGACCGAGCGGTTTATGCGGCACCCTTGTTTAGAGGCTGGCGGTACGGTGCACAATAGGGATAGATATCACGCCCGGGAGGGAATATGATGGCTAAAGGCGACGAATTGGTGAAATATATTACCGAGCGGTTTGTCGACTATGTGGAGACACCGAGGGACGTACGGAGGGAACGGGCCCGGGAGAGGGAACCGTGGGCCAACCGGTGGTTCGGGATGATCCCGTTTTCGATCTCGCTATGGATGGAACGGATGCCGTGGAAACGAAGCAAAAAAGAAAAGCAGCGGTAGAGTGGACTCTACCGCTGCTTTTTTTACATCGTTAGGAAGCCGGGTTAATCGGGCATCACCAGAAAGCCGCCGGACGCGAGCAAGGCGTCCAGGGCGATCCACCGAGGGGAATCGTCGGTTCCCGATAAAACATAAACCGATGCGCTGCCGGAAGAAGGAGGGGAAAGATTCCAGATTTGATAGCCGTAAACGGGCAGCGGAACGGAATAAGTACGATTGGAACCGGTGGCGGCGAATACGAAACGGCTTTGTCGGGAGAAGGCCTGTTCCAGGTTGCCTGCGTTAAGCTGAACCTGGTCTTTCCCGGTAATCCACAGCAGATTGTCGTAAGGATCGAAAGGATCGGCCCGCCGGATCGTTTCTTCCGGCGTCCAGCCCCGTTTCGCGCTTCCGACCGCCGAGGCGGGGGGAACGTACCCGGCCGACTGCTTTGTCCAGCTTTCCCTGCTTTCGGGCAGCAGTTCTCCGGTCAGGGCATCCACAAACCGGACCGTCTCCGATTTGCCGGCTGCGGAGGAAATCATCCAGGCCGCCAGGACCGGCCCGCCGTAGACGGGAGTGACCGCGGCAGCCGATGAGCCCGCTTGGGACAATCCGAGGCCGGAAAGACCGTCCTCCAGAATGCCGCTTCCGTATATCGAGTTCATGCCTTGCCCGTATTCGATCAATTTGTATTCGCCTTCCGGCGTGGCGCTGATAATCATATACCCGAGACGCTTAACCGCTCCCTTTGGCCCCTTGGTCAATGTGACCAGCCAGCTGTGGGTCCCCGGCCCGAGCGGCTCGATCACCAGCGCGGCCCCGGCCCAAGCGGTAAACGGCTCGGTTCCAGCCAGCCGGGCGGAAGCCTCTTCGGCGAATTTGCGCAGCTGGGCGGGAGCGGAATGGGCGGAACGGCTTTTCTCGGAAGCCGCGTTTGCCGCCGGTTGAAATCCGGGAAGCAGCCCGCTGCTTCCGGTGAAAACCAGGGTAAGACAGATCAGAACCAGGAGGAAACGGTTACGATTTTCATTATTTTGCGAGAGCATGCCAACGGATCACCCGCTATTCCTTTAAAATGCGGAACGCCGCGTTTCGCGTCCCTGCTGCTTCTATCTCCGATGCTTGTCCCATTGTACATGGGCCGGCTTAAAAAGGTTGCTGCAATCTGTCGCGCGGCGGATGCGCGCACAGCTTCTATTTTTGCTTGATTTTAGCGAGGGAGGTCAATGTCTGACTATCCCGGCGAACGCAGATGAAAGATGCCGCTGCCGATCGCCGAAACGACAATTCTCGGCTCGTACTGCCAGCGGATTTCTCCCCGCCGGGCCTCGTATTGTTCCGCGGCGGCCTTTTTGCGCTCTTCATCGGGATCCGCCAGCAGGTCTTTGTAGTAAGCATCGATGAGCGTGAGTTCCTCGCCCAACCTCTCCCGGGCTTCGTCCGCCCATGCGCTGTCGCAGCGGCTCAGCCTCTCGCCGATCCGGCTCTCGAGCGCCTTTAACCCTTGCTCCAGCGTCAGGTGGCTGGGCATCACATGCATATTTTCGGGAACGCGGGGAGCGAAGGCTTTCCCGGCCAGCCGGGCGGTGAACGGGTCGGCGATCTGCCCCGTCCGCAAAGACACCCCGATAAAATGCAGCTCCTCCCGCTTCATGTCGCAGCAGAACTCGAGCTTGAAGCGGACCCCCAGCCAGGGCTCGTAGGCGGCGGAGACCAACGTTTCCCGCTGAAGAGGGCCGGGGTCCTCGAACAGGTAAACGCTGCGCCCGCCTTGCTTGGCCGCGGCAAAAATCTGTTTGAGGCGGGGGCTGCCGAAATGCAGCTCTTCCCGCTGAACGCGGTTCGGTCCGAGAATCGGCAGCGGTCGGACGGCGCCGAAGTGGCGGGACATCAGGGGATCCTCCTGGGCGGTCTCACCCCCTCCGGATTCTTCCTGCGTCTCCCGGTGGCGTTCGGGATCGAATATAAACGAGAAGGTCATCGTCTCCGGTTCGGTCCCTGTCCGTTCAATGAACCCCCAGTAGTACGGCCGGTTGGTCAAATCGCGGTCAGCCCGGGGGGACAGTTTGACGGTAACGTGGTAGGGCGATTTTTCGAGAAACCGGCATTCCGTCGTCTCCAGATAAGTCATCACGAAATCGCGAATCTGTTCCCTGCTCATGGTCATAGTTCTTTAACCTCCCAGCAGCCGCTGAATCGCCGTATTTTTGCCGTCCGCGTCCCCTGCGGCGTCGAGTTCGTGGCGGAGCGAATGGAGCGACTGGCCAAGGGAATCGACCTTGCTGGCGATTTCCTCCTGGCTGCCGGACTCCAGCAAAATTTTATAAAGGCTTTTTTCCAGCGAATCGTTTTTCTCAAAACGCTCCAAAATGACATCGAGCTCGCCGATGACCATTTCGAACATGTTGATCTTTTCGTGCAAAAGATTCAGGATATGCTCCTCGATCGTTCCTTTGGTCGACAGATTGTAGATATGAACGTCGTTTTTTTGTCCGAGCCGGTGTACCCGGCCGATCCGCTGCTCCACGCGCATCGGATTCCAGGGCAGGTCGAAGTTGATCATCTGGTGGCAGAATTGCAGATTAATCCCCTCGCCGCCGGCTTCGGTCGCGATCATGACCTGGGCCCGGCCGCGAAACAGGTCCATCATCCAGTCTTTTTTGCCCCGGTTCATGCCCCCCCGATAGGGAACGGCACTCATGTTCCGGTCGCGGAAATATTTGAGCAGATATTCCTGGGTGGCCCGGTATTCGGTGAACACGATCACCTTGTCGTCCATTTGCCGGATCAGTTCCATCGCTTTTTCGGCTTTGCTGTTGGCCTGGATCTTTTTGATAATGCCGACGAGGTCCCAGATTTTATCGCGCAGCGGCGAATCGGGAGCGAGCTTCTTGGACAGATTGACGAGTGTGACGAACACGGCGTCCCGGCTGCTGCATACCTCCCGCTGCAAAGTCACCAGGGAAAGCATGCTGTTCAGATCCCCGCCCGCTGCATGATATTGGTCTTTGACAAAGGAAGTGACGCCATCGTATAATTCCATTTCTTCGGGTGAGAGATGGACGTCGATATTTTTGACGTTTCGCTTGGTAAACTCAAGCTGTCCGTCTCCCCGCCGGTTGCGGATCATAATTTTGGCGAGCTCGCTTTTGAGCTGGCCCTCGTTCTTGGGGACCCGCTTGTCATAGACGAAATTGGAGGCAAAGTCGGTTTGTCCGCCGAGCTGTCCGGGTTTGAGCAGATTGATCAGGTTGAACAGTTCGCTCATGTCGTTCTGAACCGGAGTCGCCGTGAGGAGCAGGCAGTATTTTTTTCGCAGCTGCAGCATGAATTGATAGTTGGTTGTCTTCTTGTTCTTCAGCTTATGCGCTTCGTCCACAATCACGATGTCGTACTCGTTTCCCAGCAGAATTTCGCGGTGGGGTTCGCGCTTGGCCGTGTCCATAGAGGCGACGACGACGTCGTTTTGCCAGGAATGCGCCTTCTTCTGCGCTACGGCGGGGATGCCGAATTTCTGGTTCAGCTCGCGCACCCACTGCAAAACAAGCGAGGCCGGGACGAGGATGAGCACTTTCCGGACCAGGCCGCGGATCAGATATTCCTTCAGGATGAGGCCCGCTTCGATCGTTTTCCCCAAACCGACTTCGTCCGCCAGGATCGCCCGTCCGCGCATTTCGAACAGCACCTTGCGGGCCGTCTCGGTTTGGTGAGGCAGCGGCGTGACCTCCTGAAGATGCTTCAGGCAGAGCATTTCTTCAAAACTGGTGACGAGCGAAGCCTCTTCGGCCTGGCCGGCGAGGTTGAACAGCTTCCAATCGTCCCATGGGCCGCCTTTGTCCAGTCTTGCTTCCAGGTCTTCGTACCAGCTGCGGTCAAACTCGACCGGTACGCTGCCGGGAACGGCGGTTGTCGCAGGGGCTGCGGAAGTGACGGAACCCGGGGCATGAGGATTCATGATGTAAAACCTCCCTTTGCGTGTCGGCTGACCGGGGCCAGCGTCAGGTGAATGCTCATAGTTAGGAGTAGTATGGACGAAATCGGGTTACTTCATAACTTAACGGCTGAGCAGCCGGTTTTCATGGCGATTTTCATAGGAGGCGGCTCGAAAAAAAGAGGATGGGGGAGGAATTCGGCGATCGGTCGGGCTTGACCCATTTTCTTGGCTAAAATTTCATACTGAAATCCCGTGACAACGAGATATTGTATAGTATAATGGTATTCGCACACAATATGTTGTGATTTTTACATATGATATACCGTTTCTAGCGTGTGCATTTCGGTTATAGGTTGGTAAGAAAAAGTCCGGATTTCGCGTTTTTCAATGGATTTTCGGTGCTTTTTGAAGGCCTGTGGCCGCTATTTTTTTGCGATCATCGACAACGCGCAACTTCGAGCCATGGAACGCGATCGGTTTCTTCGATCCGAAGCTTGCGCCGACCATATTTAGAGGAGGGTGTTTTCTTTGAAAACAGAACAAAAGCAACGCCTGGAAGGGCTCAGCGAAAAAATCTTTTTGGACCGGTATGCCTGGAAGGACGCGGACCCGAGTCATGCCAAGGTAGGCGACGTGGTTCTGGTTCTGACCAAAGACGATCCGAAGTTTCCGACCAAAGAAGTCGGCGAAGTCGTGGCCCGGAACGGCCGGACCGTTACGGTCAAGACGCGCAAGGGCGAACTGGTGGAGTCCGATGTGGAGAAGCTGACGCTGAACATCGAGAAAACGCCCGAAGAAATGTGGGACCGGCTTGCGGGCGCGATGGCTTCGGTCGAGAAAACGCCGGAGCTTCAAGAGGAATGGCGCGAGAAGTTCCGCTATATTCTGGACGACTGGAAGCTGGTGCCGGGAGGACGCATCGCCGCCGGAGCGGGCGCGAGCGACGAGCTGACGCTCTTTAACTGCTATGTCATCCCTTCGCCGAAAGACAGCCGCGGCGGCATCATGGAAACCTTGTCGGAAATGACGGAGATTATGGCGAGAGGCGGCGGCGTAGGCATCAACCTCAGCTCGCTGCGTCCCCGCCGCGCCGTGGTTAAAGGCGTCAACGGATCATCGAGCGGTGCCGTATCCTGGGGCGGACTGTTCAGCTACACAACCGGCCTGATCGAGCAGGGGGGAAGCCGCCGCGGCGCCCTGATGCTGATGATCAACGACTGGCATCCCGATGTGCTTGATTTTATTACCGTCAAACAAACGATGGGCCAAGTGACGAACGCCAACCTGTCGGTATGCGTGAGCAACGCCTTTATGAAAGCCGTCAAGGAAGACCTGGACTGGGAGCTCGTGTTCCCGGACACAACGTATGACGATTACACCGAGGTCTGGGATGGCGATCTGGAGAAATGGAAAGCGGCCGGGCGCAAGGTGGTGCATTTCCGGACCGTGAAAGCCCGCGACATTTGGCATACGATCATCGAGTCGGCGTGGAAATCCGCCGAGCCGGGCGTCGTATTTATGGAATACTACAACCAGATGTCGAACAGCTGGTATTTTAACCCGATCATCTGCACGAATCCGTGCGGTGAGCAAGGGCTGCCGGGTTGGGGCGTATGCAACCTGTCGGCTATGAACCTGTCCAAGTTTTACGATGAAGCGAACCACGATGTCGCTTGGGACGAGCTGGCGACGACGACCCGCTATTCGGTTCGCTTCCTGGATAACGTCATCGATACAACGCCATACCATTTTGAAGAAAACGAGAAGAACCAGAAGAAGGAGCGCCGCGTCGGGCTCGGTACGATGGGGCTTGCCGAACTGATGATCAAGCTGAATATCCGCTACGGCAGCCCGGAATCACTGGAATTCCTCGATAAACTGTACGGCTTCATCGCCAAGGAAGCCTACCTCGCTTCCGCCGAGATTGCGGCGGAGAAGGGTTCCTTCCCGGCATTTGAAGCGGATAAATATCTGCAAAGCGGATTTATGAAGGTGATGACGGAGGTGTATCCGGAAGTCGGGGCAGCCGTCCGCGAAAAAGGCGTCCGCAATGTCACGATCATTACCCAAGCGCCGACGGGCAGCACGGGAACGATGGTCGGAACGTCGACCGGGATCGAGCCGTACTTCGCCTTCAAATACTACCGTCAAAGCCGGCTGGGCTTCGACGAGCAATTCGTGCCGATCGCGCAGGAATGGATGGACGCCCATCCGGGCGAGCCGCTGCCGGACTACTTCGTCACCGCCATGGATTTGTCGGCCGAAGATCATATCCGCGTGCAAGCCGCCATCCAGCGCTGGGTGGACAGCTCGATTTCGAAAACGGCCAACTGTCCGGCCGATTTCACGGTCGAAGAGACGAAGCGGCTGTATGAATTGGCGTTCGACCTCGGCTGCAAAGGCGTGACGATTTACCGCGACGGAAGCCGCGATGTTCAGGTTCTTCAAACGGAGAAAAAAGAAGACAAGGACGCCGCTCCGAAGAATGAGGCAACGGGAGCCGAAGAAGCGGCGACTGCGGTTAAATCCGGGTCCGAAGGCGAGGCCTTGAAAGCGGAAGCGAAGACTTTGAACGGATTGAATCCAAGTCTGGCCGTTTCCGAAGGGACCTCGAAACAGGAGCTGCTCGACAAGCAGTACAAGAAACGTCCGCAGGTGCTGCACGGGGCGACGTACAAAATCAATACGCCGTTCGGCATGGCGTACATTACGATCAACGATCTGGACGGCGTTCCGAGCGAAATCTTCCTGAACGTCGGCAAAGCGGGCTCCGATGTGTTCGCGATGGCGGAAGCGTTGGGCCGCGTGTGCTCCTTGTTCCTGCGTTATGGAGATCACGGCCACAAGGTGGAACTGCTGATCAAGCACCTGAAAGGCATCGGCGGCTCCGGCGCCATCGGGTTCGGCCCGAACCGCGTCGAATCGATCGCGGACGCCGTGGCCAAGGCACTGGAAACCCATGTGCAGAACGGGCCGTACGGGGACCACGATCCCGCTCCGGTAGCGGCCACGCTCGCGCATCATGAAGAGCATGCCGAGCATGCACATGCGGAAGGCGGCTCCGCGTCCCATGCTCATGCCGGCGCGGTTGCCACTTCGCGGGACCTGTGCCCGTCCTGCGGCTCCGCCTCGCTGATCAACATCGAGGGCTGCAAAACCTGCAGCAACTGCGGGTACAGCAAGTGCTCGTAAGGTTTAGAGATAAATAGATATATAGAAGAGAAAGACTAGATATGAAAAAGGTAATATAGGTTGGATTTTGAAAAAGAACCGCCCCCTGTTTTTTCATGGGGCGGTTCTTTTTCTTACGCTCCAAACCTAACGGTCTGATACCAGTGTGTGTTGTCATATTTAGTGATACAACAACCGCCATCCGGAACCCATTGTAAGTTTGGAGAATTTCGTGCATGGGGGTCGATGGGATGGTGGGCGCATGGTAGCGCCGACCCGTTTTAGCTTTCAGCGGCAGGACTGCCTTCGTCTTTTGTATCTTCTTTCTGAGAGATTTTCATCGGTCTAATAAAGAATGACAATACTAAAGCAAAGAATGCCAAAACAGTGGAGAAAGTAAAGGCAGCTGAGACCCCATGAATCATTGGATTGGGAAGTTGTTGCTGAACGGCAGCCGTTGTATTGTTCGTCATAACCGTAACCAGCAAGGCTGCTCCAACAGAAGCGGCCAATTGCGTCAACGTGTTACTCATTGCGGTTCCATGTGGAATCAAATGGTCGGGCAGTTGGTTTAATCCAGCCGTCATGACCGGCATCATCATAAGAGATATTCCGAACATTCGTATGGCGTAAATTACCATCATATAGATGTATGGCGTTGAAGCGGTTATGTTACTGAACAACAACGTCATACCCACTAAGATAACCGAACCAATCACAGCCAACGGTCGTGCTCCAATCTTATCAAAGATCCTCCCGGTAATCGGCGACATAACCCCCATCACAATCGCACCAGGTAACAACAGCAAACCCGATTCAAGCGGCGTAAAGCCTCTAGCCGTTTGTATATAAAGCGGAAGAAAAAGCTCTACGCCGATCATCGTCACCATCACAACCATACCGATGACTAAGGTCAATGAGAAGGTCCGGTTTTTTAACACCTTAAACTCAAGCATCGGTTTTTCAACAGTCCGTTGCCGCCAAATAAACAAACCAATTGCGACCGTACCGACAATTAAAGCCATGACCACTTCTGAACTGCTCCAAGCATGATTACCTGCGCTGCTGAAGCCATACAACAATCCTCCAAATCCAAGGGATGACAAAATAATGGACATGATATCAATTTTAGGATGAGTCACTTTCGTAACATTTTCAAGCATAAACGAAGCAAAAATGATTATTAGTACAGCAATTGGGAAAATCATATAAAAGAGTGCCCGCCATGAAAAGTTCTCAACAACCCAACCGGAAAGTGTCGGTCCAATCGCAGGAGCAAAAGCCATCACCAGTCCCACCATACCCATTGCTGACCCGCGTTGTTTAACAGGAAAAATCATTAAAAAGATCGTTTGCATTAAAGGGAGCATGAGCCCATCACTTACCGCCTGTAGAATCCTACCGAATATTAAAACAGGAAAGTTTGGTGCAGTAGCAGCCATCAATGTCCCGGACGCAAACAGGCACATGGCAGTAATAAATAGTCTTCTTGTTGAAAATGTTTCTATTAGAAAAGCTGAAACCGGAATCAACACCCCAGTGACAAGCATGAACCCGGTCGTTAACCACTGAGCTGTATTAGCGGAAATGGATAGATCCTTCATGATTTGTGGCAAAGCAGTATTGAGGAGCGTCTGATTTAACATGGTAACAAATGCACCTGCAAGCATAACGACCACAAGTATAGTTCGCTTTAACGCAGGAAGAGACTGTTCTTTCTCCATGTTGATTTCCTCCTATTCAGAATGGAATAAATGAACCCATTACAGTGCCCAGCATTATCGATACAGCGATATGAGCTGCGGTTTTCACCGTTTATACTACAAGTATATTTTTGAACCCATAGTCTACTAGGTCTATATTATACTTGAATGAGCAAAAAATCAATCATTAAATATATGAGGAGTATATATTTGAACAGGCAGTATATGGTGTATAATGTTAACAGAAAGGATGAGAATGGTGCAGGTGAAAAAATCCGATATATTAATGACGGCTCTCCGTCTTTTTATTGAACAAGGTTATCATGCCACATCGATCCAGGACATTCTTGACCGAAGCAATATTTCAAGAGGAACTTTTTATAAACACTTTCAAACCAAAGGTGAACTATTTAGGGATGTACTTGTGTATTCCGAAGAAAAAATGTATGTGGATCGGGATCAACTTTTAATCGGACAGGATGAAACGAACAAAGATATCTTTATTCGTCAGTTAGAAGTTATGATGAACTATCGCTTAGAAAAAAAAGTCGATGCATTGCTTATGGACGCTCTAGTTTCCAACGATAGTGAAATTATTGCTTTCTTAAAACAGATCAGGCAGCAATGGGCATATTGGTTCTTCACAAGGATGAAGCAGATTTACCCGGAATATCGGGATTATATTGCGGATGCTACAATTTTTTTAACGGGGATTCTGCATAATGCCAACGAAATAAATAATGTCCAAATCCAACCCAAACCCATGATTGAAATTTGCAATTATTGTTTTAGTCTAGTAGATGAAGTCCTTCCATTACTTAAACATAAGCGTATACGGCTTTTTAATATTGAAGATTTTGAACAGTCTTTACTTAGCATAGGACAAGTAGATTTCCCTTATAATGATCTCATGTTAAGTACTGGGAATTTAAAAAAATTAATTGAGAGGCTTCCTGCAAATAACGATAATAAACAGCACGCCCTTGATTTGTTACAATTTGTACAGAGTGAAGCCATGTCTGAGAATCCGCGGAAAGCCGTAATCTCAAGTTGTTTGAAATCTTTAATGAATATAAAAAGTATTATGAATACGGATGAATTGGTAACTTATATAAATACATTAAAAAAGCTAGGGTTTTATCCTGCAGACCTCAATCCGTGAAGATAGAGCCCGTTTTCCCAGCAGGGGGAGTTTTCCATTTGGTTCGATATTTCGATACTCGCCATACAGGGGGAGGACACGTCAATAACCCAATAAAAACAGAGAAACCCCTGATCCTTAAAATTGATCAGGGGTTTCCGGCATTCTATTGACTAACGTTCATACTTTAAAATGCGCCATCTGATCCGTCAGCTCTTGGACGAGACGGCTTAAATGAGCGGCCGCCGACGAAATCTCCTGCATCGTGGCCAACTGCTGTTCGGATGCCGCAGCTACCTGAGCGGTTTCGTCCGCCGACTTCATCGTGATGCCCGACACGAGGCGGACCGCTTCCGCAACGCGCACGGTACCTTCCGCCATTTCCTCCACCTCGGCCGAAACTTCCTGCGCCCGGACTCCAACCTGTTTCATTTCCTTCATAATAGAAGCAAATAATTGTCCGCTTTCGGTGACGCTCGACAAGCCCTTTTCAACCTCAAGCGCCGTATTGCCGATCAGCGCCGCGGCATGGTCGGTGTCCGTCGTAATTTCAGCGATGCCGGCCTGCACCTGGCCCACGGCAAGCTTCGTTTGTTCCGCCAATTTGCGGATTTCCGCGGCGACGACGGCAAATCCTTTGCCATGTTCACCGGCGCGCGCCGCTTCGACAGAGGCGTTCAAGGACAAAATGTTGGTCTGGATCGAAATGCCCGAGATCAGTCCGATCAGCTTCCCGATTTCCTCGGAGCGCTCACTAAGCCGCTTCATCGCCTCGTTAGACTCAGCCATGGAAAGGGAAATCGCGTTCATTTCCCCGACCGCGCGTTGTACGACCCGGTCCCCTTGCTCGGTTTGACCGATGACATCTTCGGCCGATTCCGACACCGCTTCCGCCGTGGCCGCCACTCTCCGGACGCTCTCGGTCATCTCCCGCATCATTCCGGCCGCCTTGGCCGCCTCTTCGTTCTGCTCGTTTATGCCATCGGCTACATTTTCCATCGATGCGGAGATCGTTTGCGCCGCCAGTGACGTTTGTTCTGCTCCTCCGGTCAGCTCCTCTGAAGTGGCGCTGACGGTGAGGGCGATCTCGGACGTCTGCTGCAGCATTTTCCGCAGATGGGCAGTCGCTTCGTTCAGATGCCCCGCCATCTCTCCGAATTCGTCCCTGGATTGAACGGGCACGGTTTGGGTTAAGTCGCCGTCAGCCATAAACCGCAATGCTTTTACCATCCGTTTGATATTGTTGATCACGATCAGCCGCGCCAAAAACCAAATGCCAAGGCCGAGAAGCAGCAGGGCCAAACATCCGATGAGGATGGATTCGATGCGGTTGTTTGTATACGTTGTTAAAATTTCGGCTTTTGGTATCGCCGTTTGCACATACCAAACCTGGTCGTCGATGATCGGAATCGGCTTAAAGGAGCGGATGACGGCGGCTCCGTCCGGGCCTGCGACTTCATGCGCGAGCTTGCCCTTTTGCACTTCTTCAAACAGCCGTTTGTTCTCTTCCGACGAGACAAAGGGCTTGCCGATTTCTTTGCGATTTTCTCCATTCGCTATGTATAAACCGCCGCCCGAAAGCAAAGAAACGTTTCCGCCAAGCGGGTGTTCTTGCTCCGCGGCTTGTTGGAAGGTATCGAGCAGGAAGGCGCCGCCGACAATCCCGAGGAAGCGTTCGTTTTGGTCCAAAACAGGCAAGACGATCATGGTCAATAGCTCCGATTTTCCGTCCTCGGTCGGGGCGTTATAAGGCTCCATGACAACGGCCCGTTTGGTCGCTTTAGCTTGATCGTACGCGGTGAATGTGTCCAGATCGCCAAACGGCACCGGCATGATGTTTCCATCATCGAAGCGAATCACCAGGGTCGCCATGCGCCCTCCATTGACGGCGAAAAGTGAATCCGCCGTAAAATCGGCGTCCCGTCCGTAGGCGTCGGGCTCCCAGATCGTAAATATGGAGCTGACGGCGTCGTTTTCTTTGAGCAGATTTCCGAGCCGGCGGATCATCCGCTGGCGGTCCGTATCTCCTTGGGACACTTCGTCGTTAAATATGGAACGCATGGAAGCAAGCGAAGCCACCGTGTTCTGAACGATTTTAGCGTTCTCATCCGCATAATTTTGTCCTGTGTTTTGGGCTTCCAGCATGCCCCGGTCCATGCTCACTTTCTTCAATACATTCAAATTCCAAGTAATCAGAACGAAAAAAGCCGCGATTAGAATAACAGAAGATAGGGCGATGAATTTGACAATGACCTTTTGCTTTTTAAACCATTTCATCACGATTGTCCCTCCAGATTTTATGGATTTAGCAGCTTAGGGTTTACGGTTCCAACGTACTCGCCGGCCTTTCCGACACTTCGATCAACCGGATTTCAAAGGGTTGCAGAACCGCATGAACGGTTAACGTCTCGGAAGAGGCGCTAATTTCCTTCTCGATCCTCGGAATCGAAATCCGCTTCAGGTATTCGATATCGCCAAGGGAAAGTTCCGCGGCTTGGCCCAGTTTGAGCGCGTTGTCATAAGCGCTGCCGTAGTCGCGGTTCACGATGGAATGCCTGATTTCGAAGCTCCCGACAAGAGGGGCCAGCTCCAGCCGGAATTCGCGTTTAGCTTTGCCGGGAAAATGCGAATAGCGTTCCTTGTGCGAAATGCTGATCGAAATGCCGTTTGCGTAGATGTCATCGTAATGATGGTAGTTGTACAGCAAAATCTGGTAACGGTTATCTTGTTTGGTAATAAAGTAGCCGTCCCCCCGGTCCACCAGGTAATTCCCCAGCTTGTTCAAGAAGCAAAAGGCGTGGTATGCGGGCTTTTTGATGTTGTTATACGTAAACAATCCCAGGCCGCCATGAAAAACTTGGCTGGGAAGCCGGTTTTCTTCATGCAGATCGGTCAGAAGCCAGTATCCGAACGATTCGAGGCGGTCGTAATTTTCGGCAATGTTCTTGATGACGTACGATGATTTGAAGCAGGTGTCGCTCATCAGGTCTTTATGGGAAACCGTGGAGTTCCATTCGGTTAAATATACCGGCAAAGACGCCAATTCCGCTTCCCGGAGACGGAGCTGCAGCCGGTCGATGAATTGCTTGAATGAATCCGTGACCGGACTAAGATTGAGCTGCTTGTCCATGCTGAGTTGATCGTTCTGGGCGATGAGATCGATATCGTAATAGTGAATCGTGATAAAATCGGGCAGGCAGTCATTGTCTTTGCTAAACGCAAGAAACGAAAACAGCCAATCCTCGCTTTTGTTGTAGGTTGAGAAAGCCGCGGGTCCTCCGAACGAAAGGGAAGCATCGATGTTTTTTACGGTTTCGTACGTATTTTTGTACAGCGAAAAAAACGTTTCGTCCTGTTTGAAGCCGAACAGCAGGTTGGACGAGCTCGGCTCGTTCCATACGCAAAACAGCCAACTGCGGACTTCCTCCATGCCGTACCGTCCGATCAGGTGCAAAGTCAACGCTTCGACCAGCCGGTTCCATTTAGCCATGTCTTTGGGAGGACTGGTGTTCATATTGGTGTAGAACACGGTTTTGGACAGGTCGCTGGCCAGCTTCGCCGGCATAAACGAAAACTGCACAAGCGGCTTCAGGCCGACCGATAATAGAAAATCAAAAGCGCTGTCGATCAGCCGGAAATTAAACAGAGGCCTTCCTTCGGCATCCTCGTCGTATACCATAAGTTCGTCGTCCAACAGACCGTGCATCTTGATGTATTTAAAACCGATTTCCCGCTGCGCGGTACGCAGCGCTTCCTGAACTTCGGCGTATAACACTTCTTTGACGCGGCTGACCCCGATGAAATTTTTGAAACGATGGTTCAGCTTCCCGGTCTGCCTGGTCACGTCGATCCGAAGCGCCGTCGAGAAGCGCTGCAGCACCTTTTCCGGCGGGGCCAAGGAAGGTTGTCCCAGGTTATTTTCGATAAACCGGGAAATTTCTTCATGATAGGAATGCGGCTCGTCCTGATAGTAGTTTACGGATTTTTCCTTGGTCGCCTCGATGCTTCCCGAAACCTCCTCCGCGTGCTTCTTGCGCCAAATGCTGGGGAGTTCCCCGTATTTCTCCCCGAAAGCCGTCACGAAGGACCGTACGTTGGGAAACCCGTTTTTGGCGGCGATTTTGTCGATCGTCAAAGACTCGTTGAGCAGATCGTTAACGGCATAATGCAGCCGCAGATCTTTTAAATAATCGCTAAAGGGCAAACCTAATTTTTTCTTGAAGTATTTTGACAGGTACGGGACGGACAAAAACTCCTGCTTCGCGACTTCCTGCAGGGAAATCGGCTCGCTATAATGGCTGTTGACATAATCCAGGATCCGCCGCAGCCGGTCCATTCCTTCTTTGGGCTGGAGGTCCGCTTCCGGTTCGTCGCTGCTGAAATGGGTGCAGAGCTCATAAATCAGCTCGTACACGAGCGCGGCGTTCTTCAAATCGACGAATTCGGAGGCGTTGATGTTATGCTGCAGGATTTGGGCGACGATTCGCTTGATGTTTCTGAACGAGCCGGGATCGTTCGCTTTGACGGTGTTGCAGTCGAAATACATTTTTTTGATGTCCACGACCACTTCCTTCAGCAGCTCAAGCTTGATCTGCAAGGCGACCATGGTGGCGTCTTCGGAATGCAGCTCATGCACTTCGTTCGAATTGATGAGAATGAGGTCTCCCGCCCCTAGCCGGTAGGAAACGTTGCCCACGTTGATGTCCGCGTCGCCCTTCATGACCACGATAAGCTCTAACGACTGATGCCAATGGCGGCTGACATTGCCGATCCGGTGGAGAAAAAATTTAATGGGAAGCTTCTTGGGAAAGTTGATGATTTCGTGACGAAACTCCAAGACCAAGCACTCCTTGATGGGTGTTTTTTTTAATTCGATTCTAATTTCAGAGTGTACTAAATATTAATGTAATCCACAATACTAAAGAGTGAAATGTTGGAAAATGACGATTTAGGTTAAAAATATACTCTAATCAGGATAATTATCATAGTTATTTTTTAACCTTGGCTGTGTTAAAATGTTTGGTTTCGAATCCACGCCGGACATAGGATCATGGCTGATGAACGCTCTTGGTGAAGAGCGTTTTTTTGTTTTATTGGGCTGCTAAAAGGTGGATTTTTTAACTTTACGGTCCTTTTTCCGGACGCTGACGATAATTATTGGTTAAATATTTGCCCTGATGAAGATAAAAGAAACAGTTATAGTTGATCATCAATCATGTTACACTGGGGCAGCGGTAAGAAAGCGATATCAAGGATTAAGGAAGGTAGACATGGACAAACCCGTATTTTTGGAAACCAGGAGCATCGTGAAGAGATTCAATGAGGTGACGGCGGTGAACCAAGTCAGCATGAAGATTTACCGCGGCGAAATCCGGGGGCTAATCGGAGAAAACGGTTCCGGGAAGTCGACGATATCCGCCATGATCAGCGGTCTGCTTCCGAAAACGGAAGGGGACATGTATGTCGAAGGTCAACCGTATGCTCCCAAAGATCCGCTGAACGCCCGAGCCAAGAAAATCGCCATGATCGTGCAAGAGACCGGAACCATCGGTCAGTTATCCATTGCTGAAAATATTTTTCTGGGGGATGAAGGCCGGTTTGCCCGGAACGGGATCATCGACCGCAAGCTAATGCATCAGGAAGCGAAAAAATCGCTCGCTCTTGTCGATTTCGGTGAGGTGGACGTATCGCAGCCGGCCCTGACGCTGAACTTTGAGCAGCGCAAGCTGATCGAAATCGCGAGAGCTTTGTATTACGAGCCGGAATTGTTCATTGTGGATGAAACGACCACCGCATTGTCGCATGACGGGAGGCTGCTGATTCATCGGCTGATGCGCAAATTGCGCGACCAAAACAAAGCGGTCCTGTTCATCTCCCACGATCTCCCTGAGCTTATGGACGTTTGCGACGCGCTGACCGTAATGCGGGACGGCGATTTGATTACGACGATCGACCGCTCCGAGTTCGAAGAAAATTTCATCAAGCAATCGATGGTCGGCAGAGTCATTGAAGGGGATTATTACAGAAGCGATATCAGCGCTTCGCGCGGGGAACAGGCGATGATCCGCGTGAACGGCGTCGATACCTCTTTGCTTCGTGATATTCATTTCGAACTTTACCAAGGGGAGATCTTGGGCATCGGCGGCTTGTCGGGCAGCGGGATGCATGAGGTGGGGAAAGTTATTTTCGGCGAGATCAAGCCGCAGCGGGGGGAAGTGATCGTCTACGGAGAGAACGGCGACGGGACTTTGCTTCCGCACAAGGTGAAAAACGTGCAAACCGCGATCGCGAACCGTGTCGGTTACGTGTCCAAGGACCGGGATCGGGAAACCTTGATCATGGAAGCTTCGATCAAAGAAAACCTCGTGCTTTCCGCGCTCGGGAAGCTGGGCAAGTTCGGCCTTATTCTGCCCGGAGCGGAAAAAAAATTCGCCCGGAGGCAAATCGAGGAGCTAAACATTAAAGCAAGCGGAATGAATCAACGGGTGGGGGAACTGTCGGGCGGAAACAAGCAAAAGGTTTCCTTCGGCAAATGGATTGGAAACGACTCCAAAATTCTTATACTCGACAGCCCTACGCGCGGCGTCGACGTCGGCGTGAAGACGACGATGTACCAGCTGCTCTATTCGCTGAAACAGCAAGGATACGCTATTCTGATCATCTCGGAGGAGCTTCCGGAATTGATCGGAATGAGCGACCGGATTTTGGTCATGAAGGACGGGAAAATCAACAAGGAATTCCGGCGTGACCAAAATTTAAACGAATCCATGCTGATCGACTACATGATATAGGCAAGGCGGTGAGAACGAATTATGAAACTATTTATAAAAAGGCATCAAAATGCGCTGATCCAATATGCCGGCCTTGTGCTCGTATTACTGTTGTTTACATTCATGACGGACGGGGCGCTGTTGTCCGACTTCAATGTCCGGACGATTCTCAAACAACTCGTCGTACTGTTCACGATCTCGGTCGGCATGGTGTTTGTTTTTTCCCATGGCGGGATGGATATATCGGTAGGGGCGGTTCTCGCACTAAGCTCAATGGCCGCCATTTACACGATGAACGCGGGAGCTCCTTTGGCGGTTGGGGTTCTTGTGGCGGTGTTGGTATCCGTGGCCTGTTATTTGGTCAATGTGCTGATCGCCAATCAGTTTGGCCTCATGGCCGTGATATCCTCGCTTGCGGTAATGTTCGTGGCCAGGGGGATCGTAACATATCGGGTTTCGACCTCAGCCAGCAAAATCGCTTTGGCCGATAGCGGGGCGCTGAAAGAGTTGGGGCGGAACATGCCGCTGATTATCGCCATCATTGTGCTTGTGGGGGCGGCCGGTTTTGTGCTGTTTCATTTGACCAAAATCGGCAAGCAAAACAAAGCCATCGGCGACAATCCGCTGGCGGCTTCACAAAGCGGCGTACGGGTGAAAAGAATGAAAGTGATCGCCTATCTTCTGGCTGGCATTTTGGTCGGCTGCGCATCGATCCTTTCCTTGTCCCGATCGGCGGTCATCAGCGAAAACACGGGGATGGGTCTGGAAATGGACGTGATTGTTGCGCTGATCCTCGGGGGAATGGCGCTCAATGGGGGCAGCCGCTCCAGAATGAGCTCCGCGTTTGTCGGCAGCATTACGTTTGTGGTGCTGAACAACGGTTTGGTTATGGTGGGCGTTGCGCCCGAAGTGGTGTCTCTAATTAAAGGGATGATATTTCTGATCGTCGTGTTTCTGCTGCTTCGGAGACCCAACGGCGAAGTTATGCCAAGATAAACAAATCAAACAGAGAAAAGGGGTAAAACGAATGAAAACTAAAAAGTGGCTGTTCTCTTTGACCGCGCTCATTTTGCTGTTCGGGGTCGTTCTGGCGGGTTGCGGTGGAAGCGGCGGCGGAGAGGGCGATGCGAGCGGTAATCCCAAAGGCGGGTACACCATCGGAGTCATGCTTTACAACTACACGGATATCCAAGGCCAGCAAATCAAAGCCTACAGTTCTTATCTGGAAAAAAATTTCAACGTCAAATTTAATTTCGCCACGGTTGGGTCCAGTGAAGAGGATCATATCACCGGGCTGGAAAACCTGTTGGCCTCCGGCGTCGACGCCGTGATCAGCGGTTACGATACCGCTCTGGAGCAAAGCGTCAGTCTGGCTGAGGAAGCCGGCGTATATTATGCGGTCGCCCTTGGCGAGACCGACGAAAATGTAACGAGCGATTATTTTGTGGGAGGGATCAAGCAATTCGGCGAAAACCCGGAGGAACTGGGCGCCAAATATGCCGAACAGGCCTATGCTTCCGGCGTAAAACATATCGGGGTCACCTCGTTCCCGGAATTCGCTTTTACGGACGCTCCCGCCATTATCAAGGGCTTTACGGACAAAATGAAAGAGCTTGACACGAAGGGCGAGGTCACGGTCTATCCGACCGAATTCCACTCGTTCGCTCCGGACAACGCGGCGGATGCCGTAACCAAGATTATTTCCGATCACCCTGAGGTGGACGCAATTTTCGGACTCGGCTCCGGCATGGATTTTGTGTATCCGGCGATTCTCAACAGCACGAAGCCCGATATCCGCCTGTTGGCTCTTGGCTATAACGACTCGACGGAGGCGGGGCTCGAAAACGGCAAAATCGTGATGGCCGGAACGAATAATTACGGCGAAATCCTCGCCAATTCGTTTGCGCAAATCTACGATCGCTTGAACGGGAAAACATACCCCGACCGGAAACCGAACGGCTACGTCAATTACGTTACCTTCACTACGCCGGCGGAAATCCAGGATTTCAAAAACTATGTTATCCCGGAGGACAAATCGAAAGGCGCGGTGACGGCCGAAGAACTGAAAGAAGTGATGCTGTCCTACAACGACGGCGCGACCTGGGAGTCGCTGCAAAAACTGACGAACCGGACGCTTGAGGAAATCAAGGCGGCCAGAAATTAAACCGTGCTTGCCTGGGTAAGAAGCTTGACGGCGAGCCGTAATGGAGTGAAATTATGCAAGTCTTGATGTTGAAACGGGCAATTAACCTGCTCAAAACGTTCCTGTTTCCGATCGCGGTTTATGCCATCATCCTGATTGTGACGCTTTTGATGAACAAGACCGGGTATGTTTCTTCCGGCGCGTTTGACCGGATCATTCGGGGCAGCGTGCTGACGACGATCACGGCTTACGCCATCGCGCTGCCTCTTTCCGGGGGAAGATGGGATTTCGCCCCCGGAATCATCATCATCCTTGCCGGCATTATCGGAAGCAATTTGACGATTGATCTGGGATTGGGGCCGGTCATGCTGCTGGCGGTTACCGTCGCCGTTGCGGTTCTCCTCAGTCTGATTGAAGGCCTTCTGTATTTATGGATTCGGGTACCGACCATTATCGTATCGCTTGGCGTGGTCATGATGTACGAGGCCTTATCCGGCGTCGTTTACGGGGGCTCGGGGACGCAGCTTTATATGCATGCGGGCCTGACCGTCTTCGCAAGGTCCCCCTGGATCTATATTTTGCTCGCGGTGATTATGGTGCTGTTTTACTATTTGCTGAGCCACACTAAATTCGGCTACGATACAAGGTCGTTGGCCGCCAATCCACGGCTGGCCGTCAATATGGGAGTCAAGGAGAAAAAGAACATTTTTCTAACCTATCTGGTGGTTGGCGCGTTATTGGGAGCCGCCGCCGTCATCAACGCTTCCACCGTGTTGGTATCGCCGGCTGGTAATTTAAGTTCTACGGCTTTGATGTTCTCCTCCATGGGGCCGGTTCTGGTCGGACTGTATCTGGCGCAATTTACGAATTTGCCTTTGGGTATTTTTGCGGGAGCCCTCGGCATGAACGCTTTATCCTACGGGATGGTTGTGCTGGGGATCGACAGTTCCATGCAGACCGTCATTGTCGGTGTGTTTATCGTCGGATTCATGGCGTATACCTCCAACCAGGAGCGGATCCGGGTCTATTTAAACCGGAGGAGAGCGGGGAACAAGGCGCAGGCCTAGTAATAAACATGCGGAGAGGAAAGAAAGAAATTTATGGACATCAATCTGCTGCGGAAAAAACCGTTTCATTTGCAGGACGAGGATTTGGAATGGGTAAAATCGACCTTTGAGAGTCTGACGAAGGACGAAAAGATCGGCCAATTGTTTTTTATGGTCGGCTATAAACAGGACGAGCCGTTTTTGAAAAGACTGGCCGGGGAAATCGGCGTTGGCGGACTCATGTGCCGTTCGATGAATAAAGAGAGCGTGATGGCCACCGTTTCCGCCTTGCAGTCGAACGCCAAAATCCCGCTGCTGATCGCCGCCAATCTGGAAGCGGGCGGTCAGGGGATTACGAAGGACGGGACGAAAGTCGGCTCCAATATGGCGATCGCCGCCACGGACGATCCCGAGCTCGCCTATCAATTGGGACGGTTGTGCGCGCTTGAAGGAAAAAGCGTCGGGGCCAACTATGCGTTTGCGCCCGTCGTCGACATCGATTATAACTTTCGCAATCCGATCACCAATACTCGAACCTTCGGCAGCGACCCGGAGCGGGTCAAGCGCATGGGCGCGGCGTATGTCAAAGGGGCGCAGGAACAGGACGTGGCCGCCTCCATCAAGCATTTTCCAGGGGACGGCGTGGACGAAAGGGATCAGCATCTCGTCACCTCCGTCAACACCTTTTCGCCGGACGAGTGGGATCGTACCTTCGGGGACGTGTACCGCCATCTGATCGACGAAGGCGCGAAAACGGTGATGGTCGGGCATATCGCGCTGCCCGAATATTCGAAGAAGCTGGATCCGTCGCTCAAGGATGAAGAGATTCTTCCGGCTTCGCTGGCCAAAGAGCTTTTAAACGGTCTGCTTCGAGAGCGGCTTGGCTTCAACGGCCTGATCTTGACCGATGCGACCACGATGGCGGGCATGAATATACCGATGCCGAGAAACGAATTGGTTCCAAGATCGATCGAAAACGGGTGTGACATGTTTCTGTTCACCAAAAACTTGGACGAGGACGTCGCTTTCATGAAGCAGGGCTTGGAAAACGGCCTGCTGTCGACGGAAAGACTGGACGAGGCCGTATTGCGCATCCTCGGGCTCAAGGCATCGTTATCTTTGCATAAGAAGAACAACATCCCTTCCCCGCAAACGGCGGAAACGGTGTTGAGACAGGAACGGCACTTGAACATCGCCGAACAGGTCGCGGACCGGTCCATCACGCTTGTGAAGGAAGAACAAGGCGTGCTTCCCATCAGCAGCGATCGTTACAAACGGGTGCTAGTTTACGATATCGAAAGCGAGGCGAACGCGCTCGGTTACCAAAAAACGAGCGGGCTGGCGGCTTCTTTTATACCGCTGCTTGAGGCCGAAGGTTTTGCGGTTACCCGGTTTGAGCCGAGCGGCATCTACGAAGGGCTGCAGGGCTCGTTCGGGGAAATGCGGGAACAGTACGATTTGATCATCTATCTGTGCAATTTGGCGACCAAGTCGAATCAGACCACCGTCCGGATCGAATGGATCAATCCGATGGGGGTGAACGTCCCCATTTACATGGAGTCCATTCCGACCATTTTTATTTCGACGGAGAATCCGTATCATTTGCTGGATGTGCCGCGGGTCAAAACCTATATCAACACGTACGGAGTCAACGATTTTACCTTGCCTATGCTGGTGCGTAAACTGACGGGGCGGTCGGAATTCAAAGGCATAAGCCCCGCGGATCCGTTCTGCGGCAAATGGGATACCCGATTATAGAAAGAAGGAACTCATGTGATTCATGAAACGATAAAGTTATTCGAACACTCTTCGGCAACCTTGACGACGTACGTACAGGAAGACGGAGAGTTCGACCGTAAAAATTTGATCCGCCCGGCCATTTTGATTTGTCCGGGAGGCGGATATGCCCTGATCTCCCAAAATGAAGGCGAGCCCGTAGCGCTTGCGTTTGCGAGAATGGGCTACCATGCGTTCGTGCTGAATTATTCCGTCAAGATCGACAATCCGTTTCCGACGGCGCTGCGCGAACTGGCCAAAGCGATGTCGATCATTCGGGAACGGGCCGCGGAATGGCTGGTGAATGCGGACGACATCACCGTGGCCGGTTTTTCCGCCGGCGGCAATTTGGCCTTAAGCTTGGGGGTCTACTACAAGGATGCGTTAATTACCGAAGAGATCGGGCTTACCTCGGAACAGATCAAGCCGAACCAGTTGGTCCTCGGTTATCCGGCCGTCACTTTGGAAGCTCGTGCGACGGAAACCCCGGCCTTTGTCATCGAACTGATGGAAAAGGGGCTGATGCCGGATTTTCGCGGTCCGAACATACGGGAAATTTTGATGGGCAAAGAAAATTTGACGGAAGAGGAAGAACGGTCGCTTAATCTCCTGCAATATGTTAACGGGGATACACCGCGTACCTTTATCTGGGGAACCTACGAAGACAGCGTCATTCCGCCGACCGACCTCCTTGGACTGGCTGGGAAGCTGTTTGAGCATCAGGTGCCCTGCGAACTTCACATGTTCGAAAAAGGGCCGCACGGCATGTCGCTGGGCGATGCTTCCGTGAAACCGGAGGAGCAGGTCAAAGCATTAAGCCTCGGGGCGTGGGTGGAACTGAGCGCCAAATGGCTCGAGCAAGGAAGGGAGCGTTGAGGACACCATGCAGCCGAAAGCATTCATTTTTGATCTGGACGGCGTCATCACGGATACGGCGGAATTTCATTACCTGGCCTGGAAGCAAATCGGCGCGGAGCTTGGCATCGAGGTGGACCGCGAATTAAACGAGCGGTTAAAGGGCGTAAGCCGCATGGAATCGCTGGAGCGGATCCTCGCGGCCGCTTCCCGGCCTTTAAGCTTGTCCGAAGGCGAAAAGGAGCGGTGGGCGGCCCAAAAAAATGCAGTTTATGGGCAACTGATCGAAACGATTCGTCCCAGTGATGTGTTGCCGGGAATTGAAGGGCTGCTGAAGGATATCCGGGAAGCGAATCTGTTGCTGGCCCTCGGATCGGCAAGCCGGAACGCGAAATTTGTTCTGGAGAGACTTGGACTTCTCTCGGCGTTTGACTATATCGTCGACGCCGGCCAAATCCGCTACGGCAAACCGCATCCCGAAACCTTTGTCAACGCCGCCGAGCACTTCGGTGTTCCTTGCGAAGCCTGTATCGGCGTCGAGGACTCCGAGGCCGGCATTGAAGCGATCAATGGCGCCGGCATGTTTTCGGTCGGCATCGGATCGCCGGATTCCTTGCGCCAAGCGAAGTATTTGGTTTCCGATACCTCGCGGCTCACGCTTGACGGGATTATGGAAGCTTACCGCAAGAATGCAGTATGAACGATGGCTTTCCGGTTGAAAGAGTAGGAAAGTGAAGAGGGCGGGCGGTTTTATTTAAGGAAATCGCCCGGAGACCCCTGAAGATCTCACGTGGTTTTTACCGTTGATATACGACATTGGCTTTGCTTCCAATCCTGGGACGGACGTGCTGCCGATGTGGTGAATGGCGGCCAATTGCTCGCCGAAGATAAGCCGCAGTTTGTTTGCTTCTTCCTCATACATCCAAACCCATTGCTTGTTGTATGGCGTTACTTCAACTTTTCTCATAACCATCCTCCCAACATTTAGCTGCTTTAGCATGAGCCGGTACCCATTATATTACCATATTTAGTTAGCTTACGTTTGGCTTCGCTTGCTCCGCCGCAGTTGACGGACGCTACGCGCTGCGAGTAAGCGAAAAGACTGTGCAGCCAAGTGCGGCCAGAGCCAGAAGACCGCCGACCCAGAAATTGTCGGCCACCGAGCTCGTTTCGATGACGACGCCGCCAATCAACGAGCCGCACGCGATACCAAGGTGCATGATGGACGAGTTTAAACTAAGTTGAATATCGGCTTCCCCTGGCGCATTCTGGATCAGGTACATTTGCTGAGCCGGAGAGATGGCCCAACTGAGCGCACTCCAGACCATAACGGCAGCCAGAAACAGATAAAATGAGAGTTTTGCCGCGAAGGGAAGCATGAACATGGAGCAGGCGAAGCATGCCGTAATGAAGATAAGCGACCGCTTTGTACCCCAACGGTCGGAAATCCAGCCGCCCAAACCGCCGCCAGCTACGGCCGCGATACCGAACAGGAAGTAGACGAGACTGAGGGTTCCGGGACTGACCGGAAAGAGCGATTGTACGTAGGGTGCCAAGTAAGCGTACAAGGTTAAATGTCCCATCAACAACAGAAACGAGATGAGTTGGCCGCTGACGATTTTGACGTTCTTGAGCGAAGCAAGCTGCTTGCGCAGGGGAACGGCTTTTTCCGGAGGTGACTTGTGAAGAAATATGGAGATGACCACGATCGCTAAAGCGCTCAAGCCGGCAATCAGTAGAAACGGCGCTCGCCAACCGTACGCGTTGCCGATCGTCATTCCAATCGGAACGCCCAGAACGAGCGAGCCGCTGATGCCGATATAAATGATGCCGATCGCCCGCCCCCTGTACGAAGGAGGGACAAACCGGGAAGCGAGCGTGATGGACAGGACGATGATGAGGGCTCCGCTCATGGCGGACAACGCGCGAGCGGATAAAATCAGGGCGTAATTGGAGCTGAAGGCAACCAGCATGTTGGACAAGAGGAATAAGCCTAAACTGGCAAGATATAACGTTTTTCGTTCCATCTTGGCGGTCAGGTTGATGAGGATTGGAGCCGATAAGGCAAACGCGATGGAATACAAGGTAATAAACTGACCCGTGGCGCTGACGGAAATGTGCAGATCCGTCGCAATCAACTCCAGTATGCCTCCTACGATAAGCTCGGCTGTACCCACGACAAAGGTGACAGCGGCCATCAAGACGATACGGAAATTCAAATGGACACCTCCTGTACTTATATCGATAAAATATTGCGAAAATCCTGAAAGAGCAAGTCGGGTGGAATAAGACCACGACTTACACGCTAATCAAAAGATGCATCGACAAGGGGGATATTAAACTCATATGAGGCTACGGCGGTCGCGTATACTGGCGGAGCTATTTGTGGATGAAAATGAAAACACAGGACGGGGGGGATTTTCACTCCTAAAGCGACATAAAACCATGGTCACCATTTTTACCGAAATGCTCAATGATGATTTTCTTCACATGTCTTTCTACATGACTGTACCGGTCCTTTTTAGGTTGGCAAAGAATGACCTTCCAAGTGATCGGATGATGAAAGGGAACCTCGATAATGTCAGAGATATTGAAAAAATCGCGAACGGGAGAAGGCAAAATAGTGATGAATTTAGAATGTTTGGTTACTTGTAAAAGGAAGTCCCAAGACGCTGACATAATGGAAATTCGCGGCTGAATGTTTTCTTTTTTAAATTGCTCCAGCAATTTGTGATGAATCATAAAAGTTGAATTAAAGATGGCCAAGTGTTCGTCATTTAGTTGATTCCAATACATTTTCTCGTTTTGTGCCAAAGGATGGCTAGAGCTCATAAAGGCGGTCAGTTCATCTTCTTGCAGTAGATGTTCATTCATGGTGCTAGGATCGATATTGGTCGGTTGCAGTAAAATAGCAAAATCCAACTCTTTTAAGGTCAGCATTCTCCGCAATTCATAGGCCCCGGCTTCGATGATTTCAAATTTTATATCCGGATTTGTCGTGAGCATCTCGGATAGTAAATCTGCAAAAACAATACCCAGTATAAGCGGAGGGATCCCGATGACTATTTTTCCCTTGAATTGAAAAGAGTCTTCGCGCAGTTCGGCCAGCATATTCTGGTAATTCTGCACAAGGATTTTTGCATTTTCAAAAAACCTTTCCCCCGCAGGTGTTAAGTTTTGTAATCTTCCCTTGTAGCGTTCGAATAGGTGGACATTTTCTTCTTCCTCAAAATTCCGAATTAATAAGCTGAGAGATGGCTGCGAAACACATAAATTTTTTGCGGCAATCGACAGATTGCAGCTGGAATTTACGATTTCAATAAAATACTCTAAATGTTTAATATCCATTATGAGATTCCTCACTTATGTTGTGAAATTCATCACGAGTTTATCGATAAAAATAGTTTTTAAAGCGCTTACTTCTTGAAAATAGCAAATTTCACTTGGTTTGTCCACAACGTCAGCCTACCAATTTTCCGGCCGTGTTCTTTTTCCGCTCAGCAGCAACGATAATCCAATAGTATTAATTTAATTTACAGCTTATATAAAAAATTGGTTTTAGACAGCGAATTGTAAGCGGTTTATTGTTAGTCGTGTAAGCGTTTGGGATCACATGTGAATCTTATTACACGGTGTTTTTATCAGTAATCCGGGAAAGAAAGCGGGGAAGCGTATGAATGAAGTTGTGATTGTGTCGGCGGTTAGAACCGCGGTGGGCTCTTTTGGGGGAGCGTTTAAAGATGTACCGGCTGTTGCATTAGGAACAGCTGCTGTAAAGGGGGCATTGGACAAAATTAATTTAGCCCCGGCGGAAGTAGATGAGGTTATTTTAGGTAATGTTTTGCAGGCCGGTTTAGGGCAAAATGTCGCAAGACAGATATCCATGCAAGCCGGGATTCCGCTGGAAGTACCATCATACACCATCAATCAGGTTTGCGGTTCGGGGCTCAAGGCGGTTCAACTTGCGGCTCAAGCCATCCTGGCTGGCCAAGCGGAGGTTGTAGTTGCCGGCGGAGCGGAGAACATGAGTCAGGCGCCTTATCTGCTGCCGACAACTCGCTGGGGACAAAGAATGGGGGATGGGTCCATCATTGATTCGATGGTTCATGATGGATTAACGGATGCTTTTAATCAATATCATATGGGCATTACGGCTGAAAATATCGCTGAAAAATACAATATTACAAGAGAAATGCAAGATGAATTGGCCGCAGCAAGCCAGAATAAAGCTGAGAAAGCAATGAAAGACGGGAAATTTAAAGAGGAAATTATCCCGGTTGAGGTTCCGCAGCGAAAAGGCGCGCCGGTGGTGGTAGACACGGATGAATATCCGCGAGTGGGCGTAACGGCTGAAAGCTTGGCTGGATTAAAATCGGCATTTAAAAAGGATGGCACGGTTACGGCGGCGAATGCTTCAGGTTTAAACGATGGCGCGGCGATATTGATTGTGATGAGCAAGAATAAAGCGCAACGTTTAGGTTTAGCGCCGCTTGTAACGATTAAAGCTGCTGAAAGCACAGGGGTTGCCCCGGAACTCATGGGGACAGGGCCCATTCCGGCAACGAAAAAAGCACTGGAAAAAGCGGGATTAACGATAAAAGATCTGGATTTGGTCGAAGCCAATGAAGCTTTTGCGGCCCAAGCATTAAGTGTCGTAAATGAGCTGGGAATCGACATGAACATTGTCAATGTGAACGGCGGGGCCATTGCGTTAGGACATCCGATCGGTGCCAGCGGTGCACGCATATTGGTGACATTGATTCATGAAATGGAGAAAAGAAAGGTTCAAAACGGTTTGGCGACGCTATGTATCGGCGGCGGGCAAGGTATTGCCATGATTGTGGAGAGAGAGGTCAGAGGATGAATAAAGTAGTGGCTTTAGAAGAGGCGATCGCTCAGATCAAAGACGGAGATGTCGTGATGGTCGGCGGGTTTATGGCTAACGGGACGCCTGAAAAATTGATGGATGCCCTTGTTGCAGCCAACATCAAAGATATTACTTTGATCTGTAATGATACAGGATTTGTCGATAAAGGTTCAGGCAAGCTGGTGGGCAATAAGCAATGCAAGAAAATCATTGCCTCACATATTGGAACCAATAAAGAAACAGGCAGACAGATGACGGAGGGAGAGACGGAAGTGCAGCTTATTCCGCAAGGAACGCTGGTGGAGCAAATTCGTGCGGGCGGCTATGGTCTAGGGGGCATTTTGACAGCTACGGGAATAGGCACGTTGGTTGAAGAAGGCAAAGACAAAATTGTAGTCGATGGCAAAGAGTATCTATTAGAGAAACCCATTACCGCGGATGTTGCTCTTCTTTACGCCGCTAAAGCGGATAGAGCCGGGAATATCGTCTATAAAGGCTCGGCGAACAATTTTAACCATGTTATGGCAAGTGCGGCCAAGACAACGATTGTTGAAGCGGGAGAAATCGTGGAAATAGGTGAAATCGACCCTAATGAAGTGGTTACGCCGAATATCTTCATAAACTACATTGTTGATGGAGGCAAGTGAAATGGATAAGGTAGAGCTGCAAAATAAGATTGCCAAACGTGTGGCCCAGGAATTGAAGGACGGGGAGCTGGTTAACTTAGGAATCGGCTTACCCACCAAAGTAGCTAACTTTGTTCCGGAAGGGATTCACGTTATGTTCCATTCGGAAAACGGATTTGTCGGATTGGGACCGGCACAAGGAGACGAAGTAACCGATCCAACGATTGTAAATGCCGGCGGACAATATGTAACCATTCATCCGGGGGGCTGCTTTTTCGACAGTGCCACTTCTTTCGGAATTATCCGCGGCGGGCATGTGGATTTAACGGTTTTGGGAGCGCTTCAAGTTGATGAACGGGGGAATATCGCCAACTATTTGATCCCCGGAAAAATGGTGCCGGGAATGGGGGGCGCTATGGACTTGTTAACGGGAGCGAAAAAGGTCATTGTAGCTATGGAGCACACTACGAAAGGAAAAGCTAAAATATTGCGGGAATGCACTTTGCCGCTGACGGCAAAGAATGCGGTGGATTTAATCATTACCGAAATGGCGGTGATTGAAGTTACTCCGGAAGGATTGCTTCTTAAAGAAATAAATTCCGCTTACACGTTGGAAGAGGTATTAGCGGCAACAGAGGCCAAGCTGATGATCAGCGAGGAATTAAAAGAATTAGCTTAGGGTCCAATAAATTTAAAATAGATTCGGAGGAAATAAAATGGTAGATAATAAAGTAGTTTTTGTAACGGGCGCGGCAAGCGGGATTGGAAAACAAATCGGCGAAACCTTTTTGAAGCAAGGTGCAAAAGTTGTGTTTTCGGATATTAACGATGAAAGTCTACAAAAAATGATTAGTGAATTGAAAAATGAAGGGTTCGATTGCCACGGAATCAAATGCGATGTAACCAACGAAGACGAAATCAATGCAGCGATTGACGAATCCGTGGAAAAGTATGGGCGTTTGGATGTTTTGATCAACAATGCCGGTTTGCAGCACGTATCCATGATTGAGGATTTCCCTACAAATAAATTTGAATTTATGTTGAAAGTGATGTTGGTAGCCCCGTTTATTGCCACAAAAAGAGCTTTCCCCATCATGAAAAAACAAGGATTCGGACGCATTATCAATATGGCATCGATCAACGGTGTCATTGGCTTTGCCGGAAAATCAGCATATAACTCCGCTAAACATGGGGTTATTGGTTTGACAAAAGTAGCGGCTTTGGAGGCGGCAAACTCAGGTGTAACCGTAAATGCGATTTGTCCGGGATATGTGGATACACCGCTTGTAAGAGGTCAATTCGAGGATTTATCTAAAACTCGCAATATCCCACTAGAGAATGTGTTAGAGAGTGTTCTTTATCCCTTGGTTCCGCAAAAGCGTCTGATTGATGTTCAAGAAATTGCGGATTATGCCGTGTTCTTGGCAAGTGAGCAGGCAAGAGGAATTACAGGTCAAGCCTGTCTAATAGATGGTGGCTATACCGCACAGTAAATTCCCTTCTTTTATCTAATCCGGAGGAGATTAAATGGAAATTGTAGGCTCAATAGGAATTATACTGGGAGTCATTGCCATTATCTATTTTGCATTAAAAGAAATTCATATTACCGTGGCTGCTCCGTTAGCGACATTAATAGTAGTTCTCTTCAATGAAATGGACATCATCCCCACGATGCTGGGTTCGGAAAGCGGCAATTTCATGGGGGCGCTTGGAAATTATATTGTGAAGTTTTTTGCAATTTTCCTGCTTGGCGCTGTTTTGGCTAAATACATGGAAGAGAGCGGAGCGACTGTCTCCATTGCCGACTTTATTTTGAAGAAATTCGGCACTAACAACCCTTATAGAGTACTTGTGGCCATCTTCATTGTTGCCGCTATATTAACTTACGGAGGGATTAGCCTTTTTGTTGTCATGTTTGCCGTCATACCACTGGCGCGCACATTGTTTAAAAAGCTGGATATCGCCTGGAACTTAATTCAAATTCCAGTATGGCTGGGCATCGGAACTATTACAATGACCATTCTACCGGGAACCCCGGCTATTCAGAATGTCATTCCCATTCCATTTCTAGGAACCTCTTTAGTGGCAGCGGCTATTCCAAGCATAGTGGGGGCTATAGGTTGTACCGCATTTGGCCTCTGTTATATGAAGTACTGTTTGAACAAGAGTTTAAAAGCCGGGGAAACTTATGCAACTTATGCCGACGATGAAAATGAAAGCAATGAAGAACGCGAATTGCCCGGTTTTATGGTAAGCGTTTTACCCCTCGCCACATTAATTATTATCGCTGTTTTGGGCAGTACTTTCGGAAATGCTTTTGTTCGCCAGAATGTAATTTATGTGGCGTTAATGGTAGGTATTTTGTTGGCAGTGGCGCTGTTTCACAAACATCTTCCAGACAAAATCCGTACGTTGAGTATTGGGGCGAGCGGCTCCATTGCCCCTATCTTTGCTACGGCTTCGGCCGTGGCTTTTGGTTCCGTGTTGATGGTCGCACCGGGGTTTAAATTATTTTCCGATTTAATCACTTCGATCCCGGGCGATCCCTTAATCAGTCTGACAGTATTAACGGCCTGTATATCGGCGATCACAGGATCTTCTTCCGGGACCTTGGGAATCGTGATGCCCAATTTCGCCCAATTTTATCTTGATGCCGGCATCCAGCCGGAATTAATTCACCGTGTAGCTGCGATCGCTTCAAATATTACCACACTTGTTCCACAAAGCGGCGTTCTCTTAACGTTTCTGGCATTGACCAAATTAAACCACAAAAATGGATTTAAGGAAGCGTTCATCACGGTGACGGGCGGGTGTACGATTGCGATCGTGATTGTGATTGGATTGGGGAAAATAATGTGAGTTAAAAAGAACCGGTCCCGTGTGTTTTACATGGGGCGGTTCTTTTGCGTTTAGCCTACATAATAAACCCGTCCTCCAGCGCGTTAACGGCACGTTGTGCGACATAGAGCTGTAGTCTGGCTAGTTCCAACTTAGCCTCTTGTTGGGTCAGACTGAAACTGGATTTTTCATAATCGTGACGCGATACAAGCGCATTGTTATAACGAACTGTTATATGCTGAACATCCAGTTGCGCGTTACTCAAGTCTTTTAACGCGTTTTGATAAGCCTGATAGGCCGTTTCCTGATTGCTGTAGAGCTGGTCGATTTTTTTATTGAGATCGATGCGTGTTTTCTCCGCTTGCTGCTCGGCGATCCGAACATTTGTCTCGAGATAATCCTCCTGGTCTTCATTCGCTGCGTCGGTGTGACTTTTTTGCTGTTCAGCCAATATAATGGAGTTCCATTGTCTTTTCATTTCAAATGATTTCTCCAAAATTCGCTCCCGGTTCATTGGGGTGACGGGCTGCGGGGAGAATTCGTTCAAATCCCCAAGCTCGATGTCCGGGTCGTAAGCCACGCCTAGGTCCAAGCAGAGCTGTGCCAGGGCAAGACGGTACTTGTTTCTTAATTGAGTTAGCTGCTGCTCCTGTTTCTCGACCTCTCTTTGCGCTTCGGTGACTTTTTCCGCCGATGTCATCCCCTGTTCCTGCATCAACTCGGCCCGCTTCACATCCGTTTTTAGAACATCCAGATAGGCTTCGTTCATGCTTACCTGCTTTTTAAGCGTCAGCAATTCCACGTACTGAGAAGTCATTTGCAATCGAATGCCTATGCGGGCTTCCTCCAGATCGAGCAATGTATTGGCCTGTTCAATATTGATCTGTTTTAGAGAAAGGATCAACTGGTCACGCTGGCCCTGCAATTGTTTGTTCATAGCGTCGGTGATGCTGCCGATTCCGCTGATCAACCGATTGACCACGGCGTTGGTTTCCAGCATCGGATATAGGGACGGAAGCAGCTCCTCGGGAAAGTCCTCATACTTTTTTTGGATTTCCTCCAGGGATTCCGGCAAAGTGTAGGAGCCCCCCGTTCCGCCGGAAGCGGATTCATCCAGCTTCTTCTTTTGTTTATTTAGATTTCCTTCATTTTCTTTAAGTGCGGTTATTTTAAAAGTCAGCAGCTTGTAATTTAAAGAATAATCCAGCGCAAGTTTCAAAACCGTATCCAGATCCAAGCGCTTTAACGGCGCCAAAGTACCCGAATCGATAAAGTGCTCCTTTAATACCCCGCTGTTTGTAGCCTCCTTCCCTGAACGAATGGAATTATCGTTTTCGTTATTGTCCGCATAGGCTGAAACCGGCCCAGCCGCTAAAAGGGCCATGCTCAGCAAGGAAGACATCATTACCGACAAACTTCGCTTCATAGCCATTCTACCTTTCCTCTCAAACCCGCAAGGGGTTGGTGTTTGTTTTGCCTTCCATGCTATCATCCATAAATTCATCCGCGCAATTTGTACTTTCGTACATGTCATTTTGCCCTTAGGTACATGTACTAAAGCACGATTTTATTTGAGGATGGAACACCTATAATAAGCCGCAGGGAACATGAAGGCAAAAAAAATCATCAGCAAAAACGGATCAGGAGGGAATCACTAGATGAAAGGACGCTGGACGGCGACATTATGTTCATTACTAATTATTATGATTCTGGCGGCGTGCGGTTCGAATAAAGAGAAGGCTGCCCAGGGAGAGGATAGCACTTCCGCCGTACATGTTATTACGGTCAAGAAGGAGCCGTTAAGTACGGTGTACAATTTATCCGGTACTTTGAGGCCAAATCAGGAGGCCAGCATCTCTTTTCAAGCCGCCGGCGAAATCCAAAAAACACTGGTGGAGGAAGGAGACAAGGTAAAAGCTGGGCAGGTATTGGCTGTTGTTGATAACGCGAATGCGCAGCTGCAGTTAAGACAAGCCCAAAGCGGCGTGAAGCAAGCCGTAGGTCAATTAAACGCCGCGAAAGCGGGAGTTGCTGCCGCGGAGGCTCAAGTGGATGCGGCGGCCGCCCAGTTGGAGACAGCGGAAGCCAACTTGGCTACCGTAAAGAAAGGAGCGTCCGCACAAAAGCTTGCCCAGGCCCAAAATGCCGTTACCCAGGCTCAAAACGCCTATGATAAATTAAAGACGGATGCGGACCGGTATTTGAATCTATATTCCAATGGACTCATATCGCTGGATGAATACGAGAAATTTCAAGTCCAATTTAAGGATGCGGAAACCGCACTCGATAACTCGAAACAGTCGTTATCCGAGTTGACCGAGGGAGCGACACCGGAGCAGAGTAGGACGGCTAATGCGGCGGTAAGCCAAGCCAAAGCCGGAAAAGTCTCGGCAGAGGCCGCAGTTTCTCAAGCAAGAGGGTCATTGGCACAAGCGCAAGCAGCTTATGACCAGGCGGTCGCCAAGCAGCAACAAGCCGAATTAGCTCTATCCCAAACCAAACTGATCGCGCCTGTCGGCGGAGTCATATTGGAGAAAAAGGCGGTTGTAGGACAAACGGTTTCTGCCGGAGCTGAAGGTTTTATGATAGGTTCTATTGATACGTTAAAGGTCACAATTCCTGTTCCCAGCGATCAGGCTTCGGCTTGGAAAGCAGGTCAGTCTATTACATTGGAACAGAACGGAGTTACGTTGCAGGGTACCGTAAACCGGATTTCCCCGGTAACCAATCAGGGAACGGGAACTATAAGTGTGGAGGTCAATGTCCCTAATCCCAAGCATGACTGGATCCCTGGGCAAGTGGTCCGTGCCGGAAGGTCGGTTTCGGAGCAGGAAGGTATCTTCGTTCCAGTCGGAGCGGTGATCAGCAACGGTCAGGAGCCGTATGTGTTCAGATATATTAACGGCAAGGCCGTGAAGACTATCGTTAAATTAGGCGCTCATCTAAGCGAAGACAATCGCCAAAGTATCGTATCGGGGCTGAAAGAAGGAGATGTTGTTGTCAGCTCCGGGGCGGAAAGCTTGTTTGACGGGGACGCTATAGCGATCTTGGAGGAAAACGCCAAATGATCGAGTACTCCGTTAAAAAACGCAAAATCACATTGCTGCTGTTTGTAATGTTCATTGTCTTTGGAATATTTAGCGCTACCCGGCTCCCGCGTCAAGATATGCCGGATGTGGTGATTAAAAACGCGGTAGTTACGACGGTTTTTCCCGGAGCGACCCCGGAGCGGGTGGAGCAGTCTGTAACAAAGGTGTTGGAACAGGCCATTAAAAAGGTGGAGACCATTGAAAAAATAGAATCTACCAGTTCGAGCGGTGTTTCGAACATTACAGTTACCGCTTATCCCGACGCGGATGCCAAAGCGACTTGGGATGAATTGCGGAAAGCGGTGGAAGATGCTTCAGCGGACTTACCGGACGGTATTATACAGCCCATGGTTAATGACGATCTGTTCTCTTCTTTTATCGGCTCCTACGTTATTTATGCGGATAAGATAGATTCGCTATATGCCTTAAACGATCAGATGATCGATTGGCGGGATAAAATACGCCAAGTTGGCGGTGTCGCGGATGTTCAGATCAGCGGAATTCCGGAAAAGGAAATACGCATTCAAATCGATTTGCAGAAACTGGAGCAATACGGCATTGCCTGGGAGCAGATTGTACAGGCCGTTAAGAATATGAACAACCGCACTCCACTGGGAGCGCTGGAATTTCAATCGCGCAGCTACGAATTGGTCGTTCCCGACATGAAACAGGCCGAAGAGCTGAATGAAGTACTGATTTCCAGAAGCGAGACCGGGTTTCCTATATATTTGAAAGATGTGGGTCAAGTTCAAATGGCGGATAAAGCCCCAACTTATCTGGCGTATTACAACGGAAAACCAGCCATATCGATCAATGTCTCCGCGCAGACCGGTTCCGATGTTCCGAAAATGGATAAGCTGATTTCGGCCAAGCTGGATGAACTTAAAGAAAGCTTGCCAAGCAACGTGCATTTCAGTCACGCTTTCGGCCAAGAAGAAGTGGTCAGCGAAATGTTCGGCGAGCTCATCCGTGAAATGTTGATCGCGATCGCTTCCGTCATTCTGATCTGTACACTGGGGCTCAATCTGGTGACATCACTGGTTGTGGCCATGGCCATACCGATATCGATCGCAGTAGGTATGATCGTTATGCCATTCACCGGCATTTCCCTGAATGAAATTTCCATCGTCGGTCTGATCATCGTGCTGGGCATACTTGTCGATGATGCGGTGGTCGTGAACGATAATATCGAACGCCGGCTTCACGTCTTGGGAGAAAGCCCCGACGTTGCGGCGATTAAAGGCGCGAAGGAAGTATCGGTGTCCATTCTGACCGCTACATTATCGACGATTTTCGCTTTTGCGCCGTTATTGTTCTTGACGGGGGATATCGGCTCTTTCGTCAAACCGATCCCAATCGTGATTTCCTGCTCCATGCTCGCCTCCATGATTATGTCGCTGACCATAATTCCGATTTTCCGTCAGTGGCATGAGAAGCGCCGGAGAAGAAAACAGGCGGCCAAGAACAACCTGATTCATAAAGAAACTGAAGGCGACTCAAAGAGCGAACCCTGGGAACAAAAACCCGCCGGTTTGCTTGGTAAACAAATCCAGGCTGCGACCCAGTGGTATTCCGGCACATTGATTCCGAAGGTGCTAAAGCGACCGAAGTTATTCGCGACTGTTGGACTTCTCATCGGTACGGCCTCGTTCGGGTTGGCACTAATTACACCGATCGATTTGTTTCCCGAGGCCGAGGAGCCGCATGTCAGCATTAATGTTGAGATGCCTGTTGGCACAACCTTCCAAGAAACTCAACGGATGGTGGGCGCTATCACCAAGTGGGTAGAAAAACAGCCTGAGACGGAGTTCATTAGTGTTGGTATTGGCGGCAAGGCACCAACCATTTATTCCGATATTACCAATGCTCTTGCCTCAGCGACTAATATCGGTCAAATAACGGTTATCGGTAAGTCGGATAGCTTTAAATTGGATAAGACGGTACCGGCTTGGGAGGCGGAGTTAACGAAACGGTTCCCGGGAGCGACCATCGCCATGCATGTTCCCCGCCTTGGCATACCGGTCGGCCCAGCGGTCTCCATCCGAATAGCCGGTGATGAACTGGATACGCTGCAAAAGCTGTCCCAACAGGTCAAGGAAAAAATAGCCAAAATCGATGGCGCAACCGGCATCAAAGATAACTTCGGTAATCAAAGCTATACTTTGGAATTCGAAATGAAGAAGCCGGCTATGGACGAGTATATGATCGATTACAACACGCTGACTCAGACGTTGCGTCTTATGGGGGACGGGCTGGATATCGGGGACTTTGATACCGGAAAACAGATCGTTGACCTTAATTTACACGTTTCAAATCGGGAAGCGAGTCCTAACCAGTTATTCCAGCAAATTTACATTACCAATAAACAAGGAGTGCAAGTGCCCTTAGCGCAGTTGGCTGAAATGAAAACGTCATTCACGACTCAAAAAATCCAACATTATAACCTTGAGCGTATGGTGACGGTGGAAGCGAACGCGGTAGGGAAGACGGCAACGGAACTAACCGCCGAGGTCCGCAGTATGCTGAAGGATCTGCCTATGCCGGAAGGATACACCCTCCAATTTGGTGGTGAAACATCAGAGCAGTCGGATATCTTCGGGGATTTGGCAACGCTGTTCATTGTAGTTATCTTTTTAATCTTTATTTTGATCACGGTCCAGTTTTATTCCTTGTCGGCCCCGATTATAGTCATGACTACAGTGTACTTGGCGGCCGCCGGCGGAATCATCGGTATCTTTGTCTCCGGTTCTTCCATTGGCTTCATGAGTATGATGGGGATTATTTCGCTCGCCGGAATCGTCGTGCGAAACGGGATTGTCCTGATCGAATTTATCGAGGAATCAAGACGCGAAGGCATCGGATTGTATGAGTCGGTCATCGCAGCCACAGGTGCGCGTTTCCGCCCGATTGTACTCACTTCGTTTACGGCCATGATCGGGATGCTGCCCCTGGCGATCGCCGGCAGCATATTGTTCAGACCGATGGCTTACACTATTATATTCGGCTTAATGTTCTCGACGGTGTTAACGTTGTTCGTGGTGCCTTCGATATACATGGTGGTAGCCGGGTGGAAAGACAAGCGCCTGATGCGCAAACATAAGCCCGATCAGCCGGTCTCGTCCGGCACCGTCTCTACGTAGTCAAAGCCCCACCCGTTAGCGGGCGGGGCTTTGTAAGTCACGACAATGTTTCTGTCGAAGACACAAAGGAAGGAGATTGACGTGATCAAGGATAAACCAGGGATTATTCTAGAGAACGCGCTGCGACTTTTTGGAGAGAAAGGTTATGAGTCTACTACGGTCGATGAAATTGCGGTTTCTATTAGATATGGAGCGTCCTGATACGCTGATTCCGGAACAAATAGCCTGGGGCTGCCTTTCGTGCGAGTAGTGCGGTAAGATTATAACAAGTGTGAAAACCGCTTATAATAAGGCCGTGGGAGGCAATCGGGTGAAGACGTTAGAAACAGACGAAAACAAGGGTATGGCTAAATTCGAAACAACAGACAATATACTAATCTCTCGACTTCCGATTCTACTGTGGATTTCATTGGTTTATGTGGCCACTATCATAATGCAGAACTTTATAGATCTGCTTCTGCTGAATAGCTTGATTTTTACATTCACCTTTATTGTACACGCCCTCCTTCATTGGCATTCACACCGCATCATGAGCACAAAAGCTTGGTTGTATTTTATCGTTCAGGGAGGGCTCATATTTATAAGTGCTTTGTTGGTGCCGGACAGCTCTCCAGCAGTCCTAATTGGTTTTCTCCCTATGCTGGTCGGTCAAAGCATCGGGTTCTACTATAAAAAAGAGAATATACTTCTTGTGGTGCTGTATTGCGTTTTCTTGTTCTTCTATGCTCTCTTATATTTAGGCGACCGCCATGATCTTGTTCTATTGATAGCTTTGTTTATATTGATGGTAATTCTTGTCGGGGCATATGCTTTGCTGTTTTTTCAGCAGGTCAACGCCAGGGTACGAACACAACTATATCTAAAAGATTTGGAAAACGCACATCGAAAGGTTGAGGAGTTGACGCTCATGAATGAACGACAGCGTATGGCTCGCGATCTTCATGATACGTTGGCCCAAGGTTTGGCCGGTTTGATCATGCAACTCGAGGCTGCAGATGCCTTCATATCTCAAGGGAACACCCCGAGGTCCCAGGAGATCATTCAAGGGTCCATGAGCCAGGCTCGAAGAACATTAGCCGACGCAAGGCGCGCTATTGATAATTTGCGCATCAAATCAGTTGAAGGAATGAGCTTTTATGAAGCGCTAACCTACGAAATTCGGCGCTTTATTGAGGCTACCGGCATTGAGGTTGATGAAGATGTGCAGGTATCCAGTCGTTTATCCCGAACCCTGATGGAGCAGAGCATGCACATCATTAGCGAGTGTTTGACGAATGTGGCGAAACATGCCCAAGCTGACAAAGTGTGGATCTCCATCCTCGAACGAAACGGCAGGGTTCATATCGAGATCAGGGACAATGGAAAAGGCTTTAATACAGAACTCATTGGCAAACAACCGGGTCACTATGGCATACTGGGTATACAAGAACGCGCAAGGTTGATTGAGGGGGAAATCAAAATATCGAGTTTGCCGAAAGGGACGCAAGTTTTTTTGGAATTTCCCGTTCATAAAGGAGCCTAGACATGAATCCGTATAAAGTACTGATTGTAGATGATCATTCCATCGTTCGTGAAGGCTTGAAGCTGATTCTCGAAACAGACGAACGATTTGCCATCATCGGTGAGGCGGAAAACGGCCGGATTGCATTGCAACTACTAGAAGAGCTTGATCCTGATGTCATCCTGATGGATTTGAATATGCCGGTAATGAGTGGACTGGAAGCCATGAAAGTCTTGAAAGATCATCCAAAACAGGTTCCGGTCATTATTTTAACGACCTACAATGAAGATGAGCTTATGGTTAGCGGACTGGCTTTAGGTGCTAAAGGCTATTTGCTTAAGGACACCAATCGCGAAAACTTGTTTCGTACCATTGAATCGGCGGTGCGTGGCGAGGCGCTTCTTCAGGCCGATATTTTGGCGAAGGTGTTTGAAGCGAAAAATCGAGAAGAGGCTGTTGGCCACAGAGAGATAGATGAACCTTCGCTGACGGAGCGAGAAATTTTGATTCTTCAATTCGTAGCCAGAGGATATAAAAGTAAAGAAATCGCCTCTGATATGGGGATTTCTGAACGCACGGTAAAGGCTCACCTGACTAATATCTATAATAAGCTTGGCGTGGATTCGCGATCTCAAGCCGTCGCGATAGCCATGGAACGTGGGATTATACTTATGTAACCACTAGAGAATTTTCAGATGTTTAATCCTGGTTCCTAGTCTTAGGTGATGCTGGCCAGACAATATAAACCTGTTAAGGTTTCAAATCTGTTCGTACATCAGGGTATAGCCTTATGTACGATTTTAATTTTGGGTCCATTCGATTATATAATGTAGGTATAGCTATTGTATTCCGATCATTCGAAAGTTAGGTGCTGATGAGAATGAAGCTTTTGGAAAGATGGACGCGCATCGCGAAATTCATTTTGATTTTGCTGGCTATCGTCTACGTATTTTCTTTGGTAAGGCCCTTTTTTCTCCCGATGCAGGCTGTGATTGGAGCCATTTTGATTCCGATCCTGCTGGCCGGTTTTTTTTACTATTTGCTTCGTCCGGTCGTCCTTTACATGGAGCGGCATAAGGTCAAGCGGTCTTTGGCGATACTGATCCTTTATGTCATCATGGTCATTTTGGCCATCGGATTTATTGCCGGGCTATGGCCGCTATTGCAAGCCCAACTGTTCAATTTGGTGGAGAACATTCCCCAATTCGTGAATCTGCTGGATGCTCAACTGAGAGAGTGGGGAGAAACGCCTTTCCTTTCGTCCATCATTCCTTCCGATTCCGGTTTGGCCGCTAATTTTTCGGAGTACCTGAGCAAGGGGATTTCCTTTTTAACGAATTATATTACCGGTTTCGTCTCTTTCCTGTCCCAATTCGCCATTGTGTTGTTTACTTTCCCGATCCTGCTCTATTATATGTTGAAAGAAGGATATCGTTTCAAACGTAGTCTGGTCAAGCTCTCTCCAATGCGTTATCGGAAAGAGGTGTTTCGCGCGACCAGGGACATGGACAAGGCGCTGAATGACTATATTATCGGCCGGGTCATCGTGAATGCGGCTCTTGGCGTTCTGATGTTTATCGGCTTCTTGGCGATCGGGCTGCCTTATGCTCTACTGTTGACGACGATTGCGGTCATTTTGAATTTTATCCCCTTGTTCGGGGCAATTATATCCGCCATTCCCATCGTCATCATCGGTTTGATTCAGTCCCCGTCGATGGGCATTTGGGCATTGGTCATTATTTTACTGTCGCAGCAGATTCAGGATAATGTCATATCTCCTTATGTTTTCGGAAAAAAATTGGACATCCATCCGGTTACCACGATTCTACTCGTATTGGGAAGCGGTAACTGGTTTGGCATCATTGGCATGTTGGTCGTGATTCCGGTGTACATGTTGTTGAAAATCGCTTGGAAGCGGCTGTACAAGTTGTTCTTTAGAGCCCATTGGGAAGCTTTATAGCTCAGGAGGGCAACGGCCACCTAATCTATGGAAAAGGCAATATTGATTAGACCGGATGATGTTCAAAAGAACCGCCCCTGTTTTTTTACAGGGAGCGGTTCTTTGTGTTTAAATGTTTTATCACGGCAAGCCGAAAAAACATAGTGTGCAGATCAAATTCTTTAACCGCCCTGAGAACCAGTCGTTCAGCAAAGGTGTGGAAACATAAGTTTTTCAAATACTAAGAAAAATATAATTCAACATATATTATTATGAATAGGATTGACGTTATGAATAAACCTGAAAGAAATAAAAAAATGTAAATGCGGCAGCGGGAAAAAATATAAATTTTGCTGTTTACGACAGGATGTTGACACACAGAACCAACGCTCCGATATATAAATGAATTACTGAAGCAAACTGAAGCAAGAGCGCTACCAGAGGAAATGAAATTGGATTTGGAAATCGAAATAGACATGTCGTATGATGAGGCTGTCAGCAAACATAGAGATTGGTTGATCTGGCGTAATGGAAGTAGCTTTTCATAAGAGTGGTAAGTCGAAAGACTTCTGGAACGTTAAGTCGATGCAGGAGTCTCTGTCTTTTTGATGCCAAACAATACTATATTTGATTGTTTCAGATTAATTAGCATATAGGGGGGAATCAAAATCTTATGGACAAAAATCACTTTTCTTTTTCCGCATTACAGGCGGAAAACAATAACACAAAAACAAAAACAAGAGTCCATTTCATCACAACACTAGTTTTTTGAACCATGGATTTCTCCCTTTATTGAGTATGATATAAATTCTACTTTAGATAGGTTGACTAAAGAATGGCGTTGGGCGTCGAAATCTACAACATTAACGGGAAAATATCCTGTTAATTTACCGTTCTTGGCTTCTCGATGAACTTTAGCTGGAAAAGTTCCATCTATTTCGCGACCTTATTGCCGAAATACACCATTTCAGGCGAATTAACGGGAGATTTTCCAGCTAATTAACCTCTGCAGCCGCATACGTACCCAATTAACGGGAAGAATTCCCTTTAATTCAAACCAAACCCATAGTTGCAGGTTAAGAGTGTGCTGAGAACCCTTTTTACCTTACATATTCCCCTTCACAAATTCCAATGTCATCTCCGCTACGCGCTTATTTCCGGCCTCCGAAAAACCATGCCCCTCTCCCTGGAAGACCTCCAAGTGGATATGCGGATAGTGTTCCAGCGTTTTCTTGCTGTATTCATGAGAAACCACCGAATCCTGATCCCCATGAAAGATGAGAATGTTTCGGTCAAATGTTCCCATATGCTCGAAAACATCGTAACCATGGATGCTCTCAAAAAAAGTTCGCCCGAGGGTCATCCCCCAATGTTCATGCGTATCCGGGATACTCTCAAGTGTCGGAAATCTCTTACTCCAGTCATCGGCGATACAGAAGGCAGGGAACAGTAACAGCATTCCCTTTATATCATCCTTACGTTCTTCCGCCGCCAGTGCCGATACCAAACCGCCCTGGCTTGCGCCAAACAAGAATATGTTGTCGGTATCCACGTTGTCCCACTTTTGAACATGGTCGATGACAGCGCATACATCTTCTTTTTCCGTAAATAACGTCATCTCTGACGTCTTTAGGCCACTCTTTGAATTCACGGATCCGCCGCAAAAATCAAAGCAATAGGCTCCGATTCCATTTGACGCCAGATACTCGCTGAGCATAATAAAATCCGCGTACGTTCCATTATACCCATGGCTGAAAATAACGACAGGGCACTTTCTCCCTTGCTTCGGCATATAGGAAACCCCGTAGATCTCCCGGCCATGATGTTCCATCGTCACAACGTTTTTCACGTACTCGTTCAAATTGAAACCTCCCTTCTTTTTCCATGATAAATCAACAACGATTACACCGCCATACGAAAATCCGCAAGAGCCCAACCGGAAGATCAGTCCATCGCATCGTTTCCGGAAAACGATTTTTCATTGTCTGAAACAAAGGGCTGTAGCTATAATGGAATTTAATTGTTACGTCATAAAGGGGGAGGCAAAACGTGATCGAGAGGATCAAGAGGAACCATTTCATTTACGGCAGGCCGAAAAAACTAGCTTTTAAAATACCGTTCGCCTATTTTCTGGTCATTTTGTTTACGGTCGGGTTTAGCTACCTGGTATTAAACCATATATCTACGAATTCGGCACAAAAGAAACTCAATGAGGCGTCCTTGCAAACGATCACTTCCATCCGGACGAACGTCGATTTAATGATTGGCAACGTAAACAACTATTCTAAAATGATATTTTCCGATCCTAATCTGCAAAAGTTACTTAGGCAAGGGGACGTGTATTCCAACTTGCAAACCCAGTCCAAAGTCAGCGCGTACTTGTACAATTTAATGCAAGCGGTTCCAATCATTGATTCGGTATATATCTATGACAACTCGGGCCATCGTTTTTCCGTCGGTACCCAAGAACTTCCGACTTTCATGGAAGCGAAAATTGAGGATGCTCCTTGGTATGAACAGGTTGTGCGCAATAGAGGACGGTATATCCTGGCACTAAACCAAGGCCAGTCCTTTTCGGAGGAAACGTCCGGGAACAAGGGCGACGGCAATATCGTATCTTTTATCCGATTGATTCGGGATATCGATAATACCTCTCCCCTTGGGGTTCTGGTCATGAACATCAAGGATGAAGCGTTTGTGCAGGCGTATTCTAGTCTGCTGGATCAAAATTCCTTGGACATTACGATTTTGGATGAAAACAATCGGACCATCGTAGCCGACTCCGCCGATGAACCGAAAGGAGCGGTGTATCAAGAGATTTTGACCGCCAATAAAGCCAAATTGGAACAATTGTTTCAGCAAAGTGATTCCGGATTCCTGTCCGCGAACATCGGTTCACAGAAATATACGGTTACCTATCTTGCGGGCGGGGAGTCTAACTGGAAATTCGTGAGTATTTCGCCGCACAGTACCTTTCAGGAGAGAAATAAATCGCTGGTGCTTCTGGCGCTGGTTTTGCTTATTGTCAATGGAGCTATCTTTTTTGTGAGTTCCTTCGTGATCTCACGCAGCATTATCAAACCGATTCAAAAGCTGCTACGGTCGATGAACAAAGCCCCTAGCGGAAATTTTATGAAAGTGAACACAGAGCAGAACAGCTATGAATTCGAACAGTTGTATAACGGATACAACCATATGATTGAACAGATTGACCAACTTCTGAAGCGCATGATCGAAGAGCAGAAGACGATCCGCAAGGCCGAATTGAATACGCTGCAATCGCAAATCAAACCTCATTTTCTGTATAACACGCTGGACTCTATCAACTCGTTGGCGTTGTCCGGGCTAAACGACCAGGTATGCTACCTGATCGAGGCGTTGGGGAGTTATTACCGCATGAGCGTCAGCAAAGGAAAAGACGTGATCACGGTGGGCGAAGAAATCGAGATGGTTCGTAATTACTTAAAGATCCAGAAGGTGCGTTACCACGATGTGTTCGAGGCGCAATTCGAGGTGGACGAAGCTTGCTGCCAGTCCCCGATTCCCAAACTGGTCTTGCAGCCGTTGGCGGAAAATTCGCTGTATCACGGCATACGCCCCAAAGGAACGAAAGGAATCATCCGCATTAGCGCGAGAAGTGTGGATGGCACCGTGAGCATAACTATTTCCGACGATGGTGTGGGGATGTCGCGAGAAGAGATCGAACAAATTTTGCAAACGGAAAGAAAAGGGGAGATCAAGAGCTTTGGATTATGGGGAACCATGGAGCGCTTGCGCATATTTTACGGGGACAAGGATTGTATCACTGTGGACAGCGAACCGGGAAAAGGAACGACGATTACGTTAATTATACCGAATGGAGCAGATGCATTATGGGACAGTTAAAAGTTTTGATTGTGGACGACGAATATCTGATCCGGAATCTGCTTAAAATGCGCATCGACTGGGAGCAGCAAGGCATGACGATTATCGGCGAAGCTTCCCATGCGCAGGAAGCGCTCGATCTGGTGGAGCAGCGGCGGCCGGATATTATTTTTACGGATATCTACATGCCGAATATCAATGGGATCGAGTTTAGCCGGAGGGTGTTGGAAAAATACCCGAAGATGAAAATCGTGGTCGTTACGGGTCATGACGAGTTTGAATATGCGCAGCAGAGCATCAAAATCGGCGTTGTCGATTTCCTCCTCAAACCGATTCGGGCCGCGGACCTGCTGCATGTAACCGACAAGCTCAAGCGGAAATTGAATGAGGAACGTACGCGTGACAACGAATTGAAGCGGCTAAAGGAGGAGCTGGAGCGGAATCTCCCTTATCTAAGGGAGAAATTTTTATTCCAGTGGATACAGGGGTCGCTGTCCCTGGAAGAGATCCTGGATAAGGCGAATTATTTCAACCTGCCCATGCTTCTTTGCGGCGAAGTCTATCAACTCGCGGTTGTGGAAATCGCTCCGGCATCCGAGAAGCACACCGAGGAACAGTTGATTTTATTGGGGATGGAAGGCAAGAACAACATAGAGGCGTTTTATCGGGATAACGACCGGGTTCTCATTTTGTCGGACACCCGCAACCAATTTGTGCTTGTTTCCTTTAACGAGGAGACGGATCTCGTGAGCGACGGCGAATCGCTGATTACCAGGCTGCTTGAATCCTTCCCCTGCCTGGTAAACATCGGGGTGGGGCGCAAGCGCGAAAATCTGCAAGAAGTCCACCTGGGATACCAGGAGGCATGTCGTGCGATTCGATACAAGGCGTTCGCGGGAAACAATCAGGTCGTTTGTTTTGAAGATATGGTCGACAGTGGGGAGCAGCCTTATCAGTCAAATCCGGAACTACTCCAGCAGCTGCAATTTTATGTCAGCGTGGGTTCGTCCGAACGCGCGGCGGAGATGCTGCCCCGCATATTTGATGTTTCTTTTTCCGGTGTAGCGCAGTTTCGTTTGGCGGCGATGGATGTGATTGCCGTATGCCAGCGCGCGGCGATGGAACAACAGATCGAGGAGGAACACGCGTTGAATAAAGAAACGCTGGTCTCGATCATCACCGCGGACAATTTGCCCGAATTAACCACTATTTTGGAGCGATACGTCCTTAGCACCTCGAGAACCATTTTCTCGAAAAAACAAGCCAAGGAAGGCAACCTGATCGGTCAAGTCAAAGCGTATCTTGAAAATAACATGAGCGACCCTCAGGTGGGGTTGGCAAGTACCGCCGCGGCGTTCTTCGTCAGTCCCGGCCATTTGGGACGGCTGATGAAGAAAGAAACGGGCCAGACCTTTGTGGAGTATTTGACCCAACTGCGAATGAAACGGGCCGAAAATTTATTGAAAACGACGGATCTAAAAGGGTATGAGATTGGCGAACAAGTCGGCATCCCCGATCCGCACTATTTCAGCGTCCTGTTCAAGAAAACGACCGGCAGGTCGATGAATGAATACCGAAGTGTGAAATGAGTACCAAGAGATGCTCGAATATTACAAGGGGATGTGCGTATTTTGAATGGAGTATATCTGGCGGCTTCCCTAAAATTAACCATAGATGCATCAAACTTTATCAGGGAGGTCAAAAGATGAAAGCGTTACTAAAAAAATCGATGAGCATTGTATTGGCGTTGGGGCTTGCAGGCAGTTTGGCTGCATGTTCGTCCGAATCTTCCGGAGGGAAATCTTCAGGCGAAAGTGGAAGCGGTTCCATTAAGCTGACCCTATGGGATCAATCCGTAGGCAATACGGACCCGTCGGCCAAATTGCTGCCGCAAATCGTCGAGAAGTGGAACAGCGAGCATCCCGATATCCAAGTCGAACGGACAGGTACGACCGGCGAACAGTATAAGACCAAAATCAAAACATCGCTTGCCGCCGGCGAAGCGCCCGACATTTTTTACGGTATGGGCGGCGGCAGTTTTATGCAGCCTTATATCGAATCCGGAAACGTGCTCGATATCTCCGGCTATCTGACGGATGAAATCAAGTCGAGAATGGCGCCGGGTATGTTAGAAGCCATCGAAACGGACGGGAAAATCTATACCCTTCCGGTGTTCACGCATATCGCCAACCTTTATGTAAATACCGAATTGTTTGAAAAAGCGGGAGCGAAAATCCCGACGACATATACGGAACTGCTCGATGCGGTAGAGAAATTGAAGGCGGCGGGCATTACTCCGGCACTCATCGGCGAGAAAGACCGCTGGCCGGGCATGTATTGGTACGACATGATTGCGATGCGCCAAGCCGGACGCGACGCCGTAATCGAGGCGTTTAAGGATCCTTCCAAATGGGATTCGCCGGACTTTGTGGCGGCAGCGACCAAATTGCAGGAGTTGGCAAAAGCGGGCGCATTCAACAGCAGCATGCTGAGCATGAGCTACGATGAAATGCTGGGCGCGTTCAATGCGGGCAGTGGCGCTATGATGTTCCAGGCCAACTGGGTAAATGCCGGGATTGAAGATCCGTCGGCGGCGACGAAAGGAAAGGTTCAAGTTATTCCTTTCCCGGTCTTTGAAGACGGTAAGGGCAAAGCCAGCGAAATTTTCGGCGTAGCCGTTGACGGGAACTATATCAACAGCACGACGAAGCATCCGAAGGAAGCGGCCGAGTTCCTGATTTATTTGAGTGAGCAGCTTGGTACCCAAGGTTATTTGGCCGGTGCCGGACTTCCAACCTGGAACACGGAAGGGCTGGATACGTCAAGCCTTTCCTCGCTTGATAAATCGGCTGCCGAAATTTTGAAAACGGCCACATCGTTCACTTCATGGTGGGATAACATTCTACCCGCCGAGTCTGCGGAAACGCATAAAAATCTGATTGCCCTGCTTTTGGCAGGTGACATTACGCCTGAAGAATTCTGCAAACAGATGGCACAACTTGAGCCGACGGAACTAAGTCTTTAATCCTTGTCCCAGAATGAATAAATCCAAACAAGATGCGGCCAGGGTGCATCCCTGACCGCATCTTTGAGGGGAGAACCGACGATGAATTCAGTTTTTTCGAATAAAACAGCTATTGCCATATTTGTTCTTCCTACTCTTCTGATCTTTTGTTCGATTGTATTAATTCCGATTTTCGTCTCGAGCTATTATAGTGTATTGGATTGGAACGGCGTCGGTAAAGGCACCTTTATTGGACTGGAAAATTACGTGGATATGTTTACGGATTCAAGGGCCTTGCATTCCATCAGAAACTCTTTGCTGTTTGCGGCGGCCTCCATTTTCATCCAATTGCCCCTGTCCCTTTTGCTGGCTTTAATCCTGGCATCCACCGTGAAGGGGGAAGGTTTTTACCGTACGGTGTATTTTATCCCGGTGTTGATCTCCACCGTAGTGATCGCGCAGTTATGGTCCAAAATCTATAATGCCGATTATGGTCTTCTGAACACGTTGCTCGAGAACATCGGTCTTTCGGAATGGGCCCAAGACTGGCTCGGACAGAAGAAAACCGCGCTGGTCGCCTCTTTTATTCCGACCTTATGGCAGTACATCGGTTACCATATGCTGCTGATGTATGCCGGAGCAAAGTCGATTTCGCAGGACATTTTCGAAGCGGCCAAAATCGACGGGGCTTCCCGAGTCCGGACGGCGTTCGCCATTACCATCCCGCTTATGAAGCCCATTCTCAAGGTCTGCCTCGTGTTTTCCGTCATCGGCGCATTTAAAGTATTCGACCTGATTTACGTGTTGACGGGCGGCGGCCCCTTGTTCGCCACCGAAGTGCCGAGCACCTTAATGTACACGACGATTTTCAATACGTACAAATATGGATACGGCAGTGCGATATCCGTTTTTATCATTCTGGAATGTTTGATAGTTACGGTCCTCATCAATAAATTTTTCAAGACGGAATAGGGGGGGAGTTCAGTGAGTAGCGTAGAAACCATGCTGCCTAAAAAAACGCATTTTATAGGGAGGATTCTGCTGCAATTGTTTTTAGCCATCGTGGCGATCATTCAAATCTATCCCCTGATTTGGCTTATGTTTTTCTCCCTTAAAGACAATAGCGAGATTTTCAGCGGGGATGTCGCGGGATTTCCCAAAAAATTTCTCTGGAGCAATTACGCCAAGGCTCTGGAGGACGGCAATGTATTGACTTACTTTAATAACAGCGTGTTGGTGACCGCCGCCTCCATTATCCTCGTTTTGATTCTATCCTCGATGACAGGATACGCGATTACGAGAATGAACTGGAAGCTCAGCAATACAACGATGACGGTCATCCTTCTTGGCATGATGGTACCGATTCACGCGGCGTTGCTGCCGTTATTTATGGTGCTGAAGAACCTGCACTTGTTGAATACCTACTGGTCATTGATTATTCCATACGTAGCGTTCGGGATCCCCATGGCGGTGTTCATTCTGGGCAGTTTCTTCAAGGGAATTCCGCGAGAAATGGAAGAATCCGCAGTCATTGACGGCTGCGGCATCTATAAAACCTTCTTTCACATTATTCTGCCGTTGATTCGCCCGGCAATTGCTACAGTTGCGATCTTTACCTTCCTGTCCTGCTGGAACGAGTTGATGTTTGCGGTGACCTTTATTAATGATGCGCACTACCAGACGCTAACGGTGGGCATGATGTCGATGGTCGGCACCTATATTACGCAGTGGGGGATTATCGGTGCCGGGCTCATGATCACGACCGTTCCCACGATCGCGATTTATTTGCTGCTGAACAAGCAGGTACAGAAAAGTATGATTGCGGGCGCAGTTAAAGGATAAATGAACGGAAGGGAGAATTTAGGATGAAAGCGACAATAACGATTAACGCCGATCAGTCGGTCGGCAAAATCAGCCGCCATATTTACGGGCACTTCGCCGAGCATCTCGGCCGCTGTATTTACGAAGGGATCTGGGTCGGCGAGGATTCGCCGATTCCGCACACCCGCGGCATCCGGAACGATGTGCTGGAAGCGCTTCGCAATTTGAATATCCCCGTTCTGCGCTGGCCGGGCGGGTGTTTTGCCGACGAATACCACTGGAAGGACGGCATCGGTCCGCGGGAGCGGCGCAAACGCATGGTCAATACGCACTGGGGCGGCGTCGTGGAGAACAACCACTTTGGTACCCATGAATTTTTCGATCTTTGCGAGCTGCTGAATACGGAGCCGTACATCTGCGGAAACGTCGGCAGCGGCACCGTTCAGGAGATGCAGGAATGGGTCGAGTATATGACCTTCGACGGCGAATCGCCGATGGCCGACTGGCGTAAAGCGAACGGGCGGGACAAGCCGTGGAAGTTGAAATACTTCGGCGTCGGTAACGAAAACTGGGGCTGCGGCGGCAACATGCGGGCGGAATATTACGCCGACGAATACCGCCGGTTCCAGACGTATGTCCGCAATTACGGCGAGAATCGCATCTACAAGATCGCCGGCGGGGCCAACGTGGACGATTACCACTGGACGGAGACGCTGATGCGAGAAGTCGGCGCTTACATGGACGGCCTTAGCCTGCACAATTACACGGTGCCCGGAGGGTTTGAAGTCAAGCGTCCGGCGCTCGGATTCGATGAAGCGGAATGGTTCGAAACGATGCGGCTGACCCTGCATATGGACGAGTTGATTAGACGCCATTCGGCGATCATGGACCAGTACGATCCGAAGAAACGCGTCGGCCTGATCGTTGACGAGTGGGGCACCTGGTTCCAGGTGGAGCCGGGCACCAACCCCGGGTTCCTGTACCAGCAAAACTCGCTGAGAGATGCGCTTGTGGCCGGCCTGCATTTTCATATATTTCATCGTCATTGCGATCGCGTCCATATGGCGAATATCGCGCAGACGGTGAACGTCCTGCAGGCGATGATCCTGACGGAAGGCGCCAAGATAGTATTGACGCCGACTTATCACGTATTTGAGATGTTCAAAGTACACCAGGATGCGGAGGCTTTGGCGCTTCATCTGGAGACCAGCGAGTATGAATTGGACGGTGGGTCGATTCCGCAAGTCAGCGCGTCGGCATCCAAGCGCCCGGACGGCACGATCGACATCAGCCTGTGCAATGTCGATCCGCATCGCGAGGCCGCCGTATCGCTTTTGCTGCGCGGACTGGGGAAAGTCGAGAATGTTGCGGGCCGGGTGCTGTCGCATGCCGACATGAACGCGCACAATACGTTCGAGCAGCCGGAGACGGTAAAACCGCGGGCGTTTGACGGAATCGCGAACGTAAGTGAGGACGGCTTGACGGCAACGCTGCCGCCGATGTCCGTCGTCATCCTGTCATTTTCCTAAGGGAGGGAATGCTATGGGCGAAATCGCATTGGTCCATCAAGTTTCAACCGAAGAAAAGGCCGTCGCCTTTACGTTTGACGATGGACCGCATCCGTTGTATACCAAACAACTGCTGGACATTTTCCGTAAGGTTAACGGAAAAGCCACCTTCTTCATGATCGGCCAGGAGATCGAGGCGTTCGAGGATATCGCCAAGGAAGTTCATGCCGCCGGGCATGAAATCGCCAATCATACTTATTCGCATCCTGACTTGACCAAGATCACGCCCGAGGAAGCGGGGGAGGAAATCAAACGGACGGATGAGATCATTCGCCGGGTGACGGGGCAGTCCCCCATGAATTTCAGGCCACCGTATTTTGCCGTGAATGAGGAAGTTCTTTCGCTTGCCGCGAAGTTCGGGTACCGCTCGATCGGGTGTGTTAACGGCGGGGCCAAGGATTGGGAGCAGCCCGGCGTCGATTTTATCCTGGAGCGGACAAGGGCGGCCTGCAAGAAAGGCAGTATATTTATATTTCATGACGGGTACGGCGAACGGGAGCAAACGATCGAGGCGGTCCGGGTTATGGTCGGCGAGCTGGCGGCTGACGGTTATCGGTTTTTGACCGTCAGCGAGCTGCTTGGGCTCGTGGATCGAGCATGAATAACAGTAAAAAGATGACCCCTGAATTGGTATCGGGGGTCATCTTTTTTTTTGACGCATAGCATGCAGCTCTATTCTTTAACCGCCCCCAGGACAATCCCTTTGACAAAGTACTTTTGGAGAAAAGGATAGATTAGCAGGACCGGTACGGCGCCGATAAATATTTGGGCGGCCTTGACCGTGCGCTGGGAGATGTTCTCCAGCATTTTCGGGTCCACATTCATTTTGCTCATATCCTGCTGCACGAGAATCGTCTGCAGGAAGGTCGCAAGCGGATACTTCTTGTAGTCCGACATATAGAGCAGGCCCGAGAACCAGTCGTTCCACTGGCCGACCAAGGTGAAAAGAGACAAGGTGGCGATCGCCGGCATGGAAAGCGGCAGGTAAATACGGAACAGGGTTGTGAGGTGACCGGCTCCGTCGATCAAGGAAGCCTCTTCGAGTTCCTTCGGGACACCCCGGAAGAAGTTCAGCAGCAGGATCATGTTCCATACGCTGACCAGTCCCGGAATGATCAAAGCCCAGATGGTGTTCATCAAGTGGATTTTTTGAATCAGGATGTACATGGGGACCATGCCCCCGGAGAACAACATCGTGAACACGAAGAACCAGGAGTACAGGTTTCTTCCGCGAAAGACTCTTTCATCCTTGGACAGAGCGTAGGCGGCCAGGAATACGACTAACATGCTGAGGGATGTTCCCACAACGACTCTCTCCACGGAAATGATCAAGGATTGAATAAAGTTTTCATTGCCCAGTGTTTTTTCATAAGCGTCGAGAGTGAAGTCGACCGGCCATAAGCCGACCCGATTTGCGCTCGCCGCGGCTTTTCCGCTGAAAGAAACGGCCAGAACGTGAATCAGGGGAATGACGCAAAGCAGGGACAGGAGCGCCAGGAAAACATGGTTAAATACATTGAATATGCGATAGGCTAGCGTTTTGTGATACATACATCCTCACCTCCGGGATTTTAAAAAATTCGGTAATTGGCATATTTGTAAGCCAAGCGATAGGCGGTAATAATCATGACCGCGCCGATGACGGATTTGAACAAGCCGACGGCCGTTCCGAAGCTCATTTCTCCGTTCAAGATGGCCATGCGGTAGACGAAAGTATCGATGATATCGCCTTTGTCGTAGACGAGCGGATTATACAGGTTGAAAATCTGGTCAAAGCCCGCATTCAGAATGTTGCCCAGTGCGAGCGTTCCGACGACGATCGTAATCGGCAATAGGGCCGGAATTGTAATGTGTAGGGTTTGCTTCCAGCGTGAAGCTCCGTCGATTTCCGCCGCTTCATAGAGCGACGGGTTTATGCCCGACAGGGCGGCCAGGTATACGATCGTGGAGAAACCGAACTCCTTCCATATATCTGAAACCACAATCGTGACCCGGAACCAGTTCCCATCTCCCAAAAAGAAAATCGGCTTAATCCCCAACACACCGAGTGCCTGATTCACCAGGCCGCCTTCAGGGGACAGAAGATCAATCAGAATCCCTCCCAAGATCACCCATGACAGGAAATGAGGAAGATAGACCATCGTTTGCACGACCCGTTTGAAAGCTATTTTTCGGATTTCATTGAGCAGGATCGCAAATAGAATCGGGATAATCATCCCTATCGTGATTTTGAGGACGGAAATAATAAGCGTGTTTATAATAACCTGGATACTGTCTTCCCTCTCGAACATGAATCTGAAATGTTCCAGGCCAACCCAGGGAGAGCCGGAAAAACCAAGCCAAGGTTTGAAATCCTGGAAGGCCATAATCACGCCGAACATGGGAATATAAGAAAAAATAATCGTTAAAATCACTGCCGGCAGCAGCATGAAATGAAAGATATAACCGCTTTTACTGCGCTTTGTACGCGAACCCGAAACGTCCGTACGCCGGGGATTTTGCGTTGCCGATTCACTAACAGACGCCATAATCATTCTCCTCTCAACTTGTCAGGCTTACGCTTGTGGCCTTATTATACTTGAGTGCAAAAAGGCGAGATATGGCAACCTGTTTACCCGAAGGGCACGAATTTTACAAAGAGGGGCGAAATCTAAAAATCGTTCCATCCAGGTAAAAAAGCAGCCATTTTAAGATCATGGGAGCTCATCTACAATAAACGTTGTATTTACAAGATTTCCTTACAGGGGGATGAAAAAATGAAAGCGATTAAACAGTGTGCGGCGGTCTTGTTGACATCGGCATTGACCTTCACGCTGGTTAGCGGTTGCTCCGGAGGCAAAAACAACGGAAGCGAAGCGTCTAACCCGCCGGCTCAGGAAACGTTGAAGCTGGTCAATGGAAAGTACGATCCGCCGGTAACGATTACCACCATTCGCGGCGTAAATCCGGATGTGACGTTCAAGAACGGCGAGACGATTGAAAACAACGTGCATACCCGGTGGGCGGAAGAAAGGCTCGGGATCAAGATCAAATACAATTGGACGGTGACGAACACAAACGATGCGTTCGCCACCAAGCTTCGCCTGGCGCTGGCTTCCGATGAAGAAATGCCGGATATTATCGCCATGCGCGAGGATTCGGATATTCTGGATGCGCTCCTTGACTCCGGCAAGTTTATGGAGGTCGGAGAATTGTTCGACAAATATGCCTCCGAAACCTGGAAAAATGCCATGAATGAGGATCCGACAGTATGGTATCGTTATATGAAGGACGGCAAAAAATACGGCATTCCTATTTTGGACTACGCTTATAATTCGGATCCGGTGCTGTGGATTCGCGAAGATTGGATGAAAAAACTCAATCTCCAGGCGCCGAAAACGATCGAAGATGTCGAGAAGATCATGGACGCCTTCGTCAATCAAGATCCCGACGGAAACGGTCAAAAAGATACCTGGGGACTGACGCTTGGAACGAAGAACGCGTTTAACACATGGATGTCCGATGTCAGTTGGCTCTTCGGCGCTTACGGCGCCATGCCGAACCAATGGAATCTGAACAGCGAAGGGAATCTGGAATTTGGCTCCGTTCAGCCCGGCGTCAAGGAAGGGCTCGTTAAGCTCAAAGAATGGAAAGAGAAAGGGTACATTCCAACGGAGTTTTCGCTTTGGGATGAAAGCAAGGCAACCGAGGCGTTTGTATCCGGAAAAGCGGGGATGATCGCCGGCCCGCACTGGATGGTTGCGTGGCCGCTTGGAGATTTGAGCAAAAACGTCAAGGGTGCGGAGTTTAAGGCCTACCCGCTGCCAACTGGCCCTGACGGCAAAGGCGGCCGCCACACCACTTTCGTCCGGAACGGAGTAGTCCTGATCAACAAAAATATGAAACATCCGGAAGTCTTTTTCACGTATCAAAACTACTGGTTTGACAATTACGCCGAGCGGAAGGCCGGCAGCGAGTTTGAATTCGGAACATTCCAAGGCTACGACTACGATTTCGTGGACGGCAAATGGGTGGATGAAGCGAAGGTGCCGGGCGGCGGCGCTCCAGCGTACAAATATACCCTCACCTTTGACGGAGCCCGGATTCCCTCTTTGAACATGAAGACGATGTCCAAATTGGCCAATGGCGAGCCGCCGACGACTCCGTTCGAGAAGATCATTGCGGAAGGCACGCCGAAGACGATGCTCGATGCGGCCAAAATCGTGATGGATCAAAAGGATTTGGCCGTACCGAATATGTTCCAAACGCGCCAAACGCCAACGATGAAGAAGAGACAGGAATATCTCGGCAAGCTGGAGAAGGACGTGTTCTCGAAGATTATCTACGGCAAAGTCGGCCCCGAACAATTCGACAAATTCGTAGAGGAATGGAAATCGTCCGGCGGAGACGACATGACCAAAGAGGTAAACGAATGGTACCAGTCGGTGAAGTAAATACCGAAAGAGCTTTTAACCATAGGGCTGAAACCGCCCTATGGTTTCCTTTATTCTCGCGGTCGAGAGGAGAAACGGCACGGCATGACTAGCAAATGGAATTTCTTCAATAAATTTATTCTCTTGTTTTTCCTCTTTCTGATCCCCATCGTGTATTTGTATTCCAACAGCCACCGCAATACGATGGCATTGCTGAAGGAGCAAATAACGAACTACAACTTGAACCAACTGTCTTTTCTGGTGAATGAAATCGACACGAATGCCGGGAAGCTCGCCACTTTTCCCATTATGTTAAACCAGGACCCCGATATCCGGGAGTTTCAAAGCTACTTTCTGTCCAGCAAGCTGCTGGACCTTGATCAAATCGACATGATCCAGCGGGTGGAAACAAAGCTGGTGCTTCAGAGCACTTCCAGCGTTTGGCCTAATGAATTGAGCTTGTATTCGACAAGCCTCGATCTGCTCATCTCGACCAATACGATGAATAATAAACAGGCATTTCTTAAAGAAGTGATGACGCACGGTCAAGGTTGGAATTTTATCGACAAAGGCAAAAAAAGAGCGGTCTTCTCCTACACCTTGTTCGACCCTTTTCATAAGGCGGGCGGCACCGAGGAGACGGATTTTATTTTGGAAATGCAATTTCCGGCTTCCAATATTGAACATTTGCTGAATCGCTACAAGGTTGAGGACGGGAATCAGGATCCCTTTTTCTATAGCCCGTCTTCCGGAAGTGATTCAATTCTATATAACGGCTCGTCGGATCGGGGCAAGGTTCGGGCGCTGATCGCGGACATTTCCATCCCACAAAACCGGGAGAAAGGCGAGCTGACACATACACTGGACGATAAGAAATACAAAGTTTTTTACGTGAAGTCCAAGCAGCTGGGCTGGTATTTGGTCGATTACATCCCGGAAGCGGAAGTGCTGGGGCCCATCATCAAGAATCGGGATATCTTCTATAGCTCTACCGGGCTGCTGATGTTGTTGGTGATCGTGGCGATCACTTTTATATACCGGCAGGTGAAGCTGCCGATTCAGCAGTTGGTCTATGCGGTGAACCGGATCAAGAACGGGGACTTCTCCTATCGGATCTCGATTCGCCCCAAGAGCGAATTTCGTTTTTTGCTCGAGCGTTACAACTATATGGCCATGCAGATTGAACAGTTGATCGAGAATGTATACAAGGAGAAAATCCATTCCAGAGAGGCTGTTCTAAAGCAATTGCAATCTCAGATTAACCCGCATTTTTTATACAATTGTCTCGCGTACATCAACAGCATGGCTAAGCTGCAGGACCACGACGCCGTTATCGCGATGTCCTACCATTTAAGCAAATATTACCGGAAGACCACACGAGTCGAGAACCAGACGATCCCGTTGCAAGAGGAGCTGGACTTAGTACACAGTTACCTGGAGATCTACAAGCTGCGGATGAACAGGCTGGAGTATCGGATAGATATTCCCGATGCTATGCGGCGGTTATCGATTCCAAGGCTTATCCTTCAACCTGTCGTGGAAAATGCCATTATTCACGGAATTGAGCAGAAGAAAAATTCCTCCATGCTCCGGATAAGAGGGGAAATTGAGGGCGGAATCTGCCTGATTCATGTCGAGGAGGATGGATTCGGTCTGACTGACGACGAGATGGAGCGGCTTGCCGAAAAGTTAAGGGCTCCGCTGAACGAAGAGATGGGCTGCGGTCTGTGGAATGTGCATCAGCGTCTGATTATCAAATACGGAGAAAGCAGCGGGCTCAGCTTCTCGCGTTCGGAACTGGGAGGTCTTCACGTTGTAATCAGATGGGACGAGCCTGGCGAAAGTTAATTTACAGCAGGAGGAGTTACGTATGTATTGCGTGTTGATTGTCGACGATGAGGAGCATTTGGTGGAGAGTCTGGCGGAAACGACGGATTGGAGCAGGATGTCCGTATCGACCGTGCACAAGGCTTATTCGGGAGAGCAAGCGCTGGACATTATGAAATCGTCCCAGGTCGATATCGTCATTACGGATATCAAAATGCCGGAGATGACGGGAATCGAATTGATCGAAATTATTCACGAGAGATGGAAAAAGGTCAAGTGCATCTTGCTGACCGGGTACTCGGATTTCAATTTCGCCAAACAGGCGATTAAATTCAAAGCCACGGATTACTTGCTGAAGCCGGTCGAGACCGAGGAACTGGAGGCTTCCGTCACGCAAATTATCGCCGGTTTGCGAGAGGAATGGGGGAGAATCGCCTCCTATCAACAAGCGGTTTCCGCCATCAAAGAGAATCTTCCGCTCTTGAAAAGCAACCTGCTGCATGACTTGCTGCAAGGGAAGAAAATCGACTTGCCGTCGTTGGAGGAAAAGATGGCCCTTCTCGAAATGCCTTTTTCCACGGGGGATTCGCTCGCTCTGCTGCTGATCCGGATGGAGGGGACCTTCGTCGAATATGATTACCATACGCTTTCCCTCATGGAATATGCGGTCGGAAATATCGCGGCGGAGGTTTTTGCCGACCGGTTCTGGATTTGGATCGGAAAAGACCCGCACGACTACTTGACGATGCTGGTCAAGCCGAAGTATACACCGGACGCACAAGACAAGAACACGTTACTGGAACTCAAGGCAGGGGAATTGCAGCGCAGTGTGCAACTGTATTTGAAAGGCAGGATATCCGTTCTGGTCAGCTCCTGGTTCGGTTTCCCCGACGAACTCACCGCCACTTACCGGAACAGCATCGGGACCTTGAGACAGCTGGCCGGCAGCGAGGATGAACTGGTCATCACCATGAATTCGCTCACGTTTGCGGAGTCGAGCATCGTGGAGCGCTTGTATGAGCCGCCGCTGCTGACCGTATTGCTGGAGTCGGCGCGCTGGGACGCTTTTCGGGAGAAGGTCAGCCGGGTGATCGATGAGCTTGAGACCCGCTGGTCCGATTCCTATGAGCATATCATGGAGGCGTATTTCGTGATATCCGGGGCTTTTACCTATATTGTGCACAAGAACGGCTGGCGTTTTTTTGAGTTGATGGGCAATGATCACCGCATCCTGGATACGAGCCGAATGACTACGGTGAAGGCGCTGCGGGAGTGGACCTATAGGGTGCTGGATAAAATTATCGAGGAGAGCGAGAAGGGCCGGAAGGACAACCGGCAAATGTTGATCGGTAAAATTCAGGCGTTCATCCAGGAACACTTATACGCCGACCTCACTTCCCACATGATTGCGGAGTGCGTCAATCTGAATCCCGCCTACGTATCGAGGGTGTACAAGCTGGAAACCGGGGAGAGCATCACGGAGTATATTTTCCGGTTGAAAATGGAGGAAGCGGCCTATCTGCTAAAGTACTCGGACAAAAAAATCTACGAAATTTCAGGTGAGCTGCGGTATCAAAATCCGCAGTATTTCAGCAAGCTGTTCCGAAGACAGTACAATATGTCTCCTCAGGAGTACCGCGATGCGATGCATCGTTGTAGTAGTTGAAGCGGTATGGCCCGAAGGGATATATATGAAAATGCCAACCAGATACGGTTGGCATTTTTGGCGTTAAACGATCAGTTCAAACCGGTCTCCTAAGATCAACTGCTTGGAGCGATGGATTTTTTTGCCGTCCGGGCTGCTGACGGTACTTCGGATACATAACAAAGGATGGCCCTCCTCGATATTCAAGTAAGTGGCCACATCGAAGGAAGCGTATTCCAGGACGATGTATTTACGGGAAATGCCAAAGGTAATATTGTGTTTATTCCTTAAGAGCTCGTACAGTGATTTATGATTTAAATCCTCGTGCAGCAAAAAGGAGTAGGACGAAGGAAGACGGGTGTATTCCACGGATACGGGGACATCGTCGGCATATCTGATTCTTTCGATGTTAATGATTTTATCCCCGGGCTGTAAACCCAAGTGCTCTTGATCCGCGGTAGTAGCCTCTTCAATCACGCATTTGATGACTTTGGCGCCGGGCACTTTATTTTGCAGTCTGCAAGTATCGCTAAATCCAATCGTCTCCGTGACGTTCTTCCTGATCTTCTCTTTCGTAATAAATGTGCCTTTTCCGGGAATGCGCACCAAATACCCTTCAGAGGTGAGGGAGTCAAGAGCGGCGCGGACGGTGACGCGGCTCACGTTGTTGGTTTCGCTTAATTCCAATTCCGTCGGGAGTTTGTCCCCCGGTTTCAGCGTGCCGTTATGAATGGAGTCCAAAATTTTGTCCTGCAGCTGCTTATATAACGGTGCGGATTCCGTATGATCGACCATGGTTTTACCTCCAAAAAAACTTTGTATTATATTGTTATGTTACCTTACTTCTATATTATAACAATATGTACAGACTGTGTACAAAAAAAACAGCGAACCACACTTGTATAATGTATTACTATGTGTTATTCTTCAGTTAAGACATTCCAATACAATTCACCGGTGGGGAATGTAGAGAAACTAAATGTATCATACAAGGAGAAGGCCATGGATATAAAACAAATTATTGCAGAAATTGTGGCGGAGAAGCAAGAGGTCGGAGGTATTAAACAAGTTTATTATGTAGCTTGCGGCGGTTCTTATGGCGCTTTTTATCCGGCGAAGACGTTTCTGGAAAAAGAGGCCAAGGACATTAAAGTAGGTTTGTACAACAGCAATGAGTTCGTACACAACACACCGAAGGCGTTTGGCGAAAATTCGGTACTGGTCGTAGCCTCCCATAAAGGCAATACGCCGGAGACCGTGAAAGCGGCCGAGATCGGCAAAAAGGCGGGCGTTCCGGTCATCGCGTTAACCTGGATTACGGATTCGCCGATTACGGAGCATGCCGATTATGTGGTGAAGTACACCTTTGGCGAAGGTAAGGATATTGCTGGGGAAAAAACCATAAAAGCCCTGTTGACGGCGGTAGAGGCATTGAATCAAACTGAGGGATACGAGCACTACAATTCATTCCTCGATGGAGTGGCCAAAATCGATCATATTGTTAAAAGCGCTTGCAAACATGTGGCCAAACGCGCTTTGACGTTCGCGAAGAATCACAAGGACGATAACGTGATTTATACGATGGCCAGCGGGGCCGGTTACGGGGCCGCTTATATGGAAAGCATCTGTATCTTTATGGAAATGCAGTGGATCAACTCCTCCAGCATTCATTCGGGTGAATTCTTCCACGGGCCATTCGAAATTACGGATGCGGAAATTCCGTTCGTCATTCAGATTTCCGAAGGAAGCACCCGGCCGCTGGATGAAAGAGCCCTGAAGTTCCTGAACCGGTATGCCAAGCGAGTGGAAGTCTTGGATGCCAAGGATTTGGGCCTTTCCACGATCGACGCTGCCGTGGTCGATTATTTCAACCATTCCCTGTTTAACAACGTTTACCCCGTTTACAATCAAGCTTTGGCGGCGGAAAGACAGCATCCGCTTACCACCCGCAGATATATGTGGAAGGTTGAATATTAAGTTTACCTACATTAGCAGCCTTAGAGGGGATTATTTTTATGGAACAATATAAGGTTATCGGGATCGGCGACAACGTAGTCGACAAGTATGTCCACCAGGGTGTGATGTATCCTGGTGGAAACGCCTTGAATTTTAGCGCCTATGCCCGCATGTGCGGAATGAACTCGTCTTATTTGGGGAAATTCGGCAACGATCAAGTCGCTCACTATATACAGCGGGTGTTGGATGAACTGGAGATTGAACATAGCCGTTGCCGGATATTCGAGGGAGAGAACGGATACGCGCGGGTAACGTTGGAAGACGGGGATCGTGTATTTCTGGGTTCGAACAAAGGCGGCATCGCGAAAGAAAAGCCCTGGAATTTTACGGAAGACGACCTGGATTACATTAAACAGTTCTCCGTGATCCATACCAGCCTGAACAGCTATATCGAGGAGGATCTGGCGACCTTAAAAACAAGCCATGTACCGGTCTCCTTTGACTTTTCGGTGCGCTGGAACGACGAGTACTTGGAGCGGGTATGCCGGTATGCGGACATTTCCTTCCTGTCCTGCAGCCATATAACGGAGAGCGAACGGGAACGAGAGATGAGGAAAGCTCAGGCGTTCGGCTCCAAATTGGTTATCGGTACGGTGGGAGAGAACGGTTCGTTCGCGCTTTACAAAGATCAATGGATCTACCAACCGGCTGTATTGACGGAAACGGAAGACACGATGGGTGCGGGCGATTCCTATTTAACCGCTTTTCTGATAGGGATGATCAGAAGCTCGGAAAACGGCACCCTATTCGCGGATTCGGATGAGGAGATGCTGCGAAAAATCAAAGCAAGCATGGAGCAAGGGGCCGCCTTTGCCGCGAAGATTTGCCGGATCAACGGCGCTTTCGGGCATGGAACGGCCATCCTGTAGAGCAACCCTCCGACTCAAAAAAGAGACACCATTAATCGGGGATTTGTAAGCGTATGCAGAGATAGCGCAGCAGATGCCGCGATAGTTTAGACAAGTCGGCAAAATCACATAAGGAGGGTGAACCTTCATGTTTTGGTTACAGCTGTTCATCATCATTTTGCTCATCTTCTTTGGCGCCAGAAAAGGCGACGTATTTATGGGGTTGCTCGGCGGCGTGGGCGTGGCTATATTTATATTCATCTTTCACGTCCAGCCGGCGGCCCCTCCCATCGATGTCATGTTGATTATTTTGGCGGTCGTACTGGCGGCCTCCGCGCTGCAATCTTCGGGCGGGCTTAATTTTCTCGTCCATCTTGCGGAAAAAATGCTAAGTAAGTCGCCTAAAAATATTACGATTATAGCTCCGATTATTTCCTGGTTATTTACGTTCATGTCGGGGACGGGACATGTCGTCTACAGTTTATTGCCTATTATCAACGAACTGGCCATCGATAACAAAATCAGGCCGGAGCGACCGATTTCGAACAGTATCATCGCGTCCCAGCAGGCCATCACCTGCTCGCCGGTATCGGCGGCGACCGCGGCTATGATCGGATTTATGGCTCCCCTTGGGGTGGGCTTGGGAACCATCTTGGCCATTGCCATACCGGCCACCTTACTGGGCGTTGTTGCAAGTGCGCTGCTGACGATTCGCAAGGGCAAGGAGTTGGCGGAAGATCCGGAATATTTGCGGAGGCTCGCGGAAGGATTAATTGTCAAACCGGAACAGAAGACCGAGAAACAAGCCGTACCAAGAGGAGCGAAAGCTTCGGTTGTTCTCTTTTTGCTGGGCGTTCTGGCGATTGTCATCATGGGTCTGTTTAACAACCTGCGTCCATCCTGGGTGCAAGGCGGCGAGACTACGATCTTATCCATGCCGAATACGATTGAAATTATTATGCTGGTTTGCGCCACGCTGATCATTATCTTTGGCCGTCCGGCGATTGAAACGATCCTTAACGGCCCCATCTTCAGGGCCGGGGCGCTGGCGATGGTTTGCGCTTTTGGACTCGCGTGGATGAGCAGCACCTTTATCAACGGCCAAACCGCCTTTATCCAAGAACATGTCGCTACGATCGTAAATAGTTATCCATGGATGCTCGCCGTGATCATGTTTATTGTCGCCGCCCTGACGACAAGTCAAGGCGCCACGACATTGATCATGGTCCCGATCGCCATCGCGCTTGATTTACCTCCTTACATCATTATTGGAGCGTGGATGGCCGTCAACGCCAATTACTTTTTGCCGGTCGCATCGCAGTGCCTTGCCGCTATCTCGTTTGATACCGCGGGAACGACCAAAATCGGCAGGTTTGTGCTCAATCACAGCTTTATGATACCGGGATTAATCAACACCTTGACCTCCGTCATCGTTGCTACCTTAATTGGAAGCGTTTTAATCTAGAAGTCAGTTTATTTAGCAGGACAAAATCAAGGAGGCGTTCGGACTATGGTACAACTCTCTCAAGTGGCAGCCGCGAACTATCATTACAAAAGGTATTCCCTGGATTATTTTTTGGACTCCGTTGTCAGGCTGGGCTTTCAGAATATCGAGTTATGGGCATCGGGACCGCATTTTCATCTGGACTATTTTTCGCTGGAAGATGTCAAACAGTTAAACAAAAAAATCAAGGAACGCGGGCTAAAGGTCATTTGTCTGACCCCCGAGCAGTTTGTTTATCCGATCAGCATCAGCCACCCCGATCCGGACTATCGCAAACAAAGCGTGGAGTTTTTCCGCCGGCATATTGAAGCGGCGTCGCTTCTGGAATGCGACCGAGTGCTGGTGACGACAGGCATCGCTTATTTGGACGCCGATGAGACGGAAACGTGGAAATGGATCCGGGAATCTTTGGGCGAAATCTGCAAAACGGCGGAAAAAGAAGGAGTCTACCTTCCCGTGGAGGCGTTTACCTCCTTTACCACGCACGTGTTTAACAGCGCGGCGCACATCGCACAGATGATCCAAGAAGTCGGGAGCCCCAATTTGAAAGGGCTGGCGGATACGGACGTTATGGCGACGACAGGCAAAGATACAATTCACGACTTCATCAGGGAGCTTGGGGATGATTTAAACCATGTGCATTTCGTCGACGGCAATCCCGGGGGACATTTGGTTCCGGGAGAAGGCAAGCTCGACATGGCTGAGGCGTTAAAGGCGCTGAACGATATCGATTACAAGGGATATCTGGGCCTGGAATTGCTGGACAGAAGGTATATTTTAGATCCGGAAAAAGCGATGCGGGATTCGCTGACCTGGTTCGAAAAGCACTTATCCTAATACCCATTTGCGAAATGCGAAAGGAATGGTAAGCCGATGAAGGCGGATATATTTATTCATGAAGGAGAAGGCATCAAATGCGTATACAAAAATGACAAATGGCTGGTTTGTATCAAAAACTGGAAACCGGATAACGATATCAACGGCATTTATCGCCTCGAAGTCCATCGCGAAACCGATGAACAGTTCATTTTGATCCGCGGCAAAGCGATTCTGCTGGCAGCGGATCGAAAGGACGATCAGTTCGACATTGAACTGATCGAGATGGAGCCGGGGAAGGTCTACAACATCCCTCAGGATACCTGGTTTTATACGATTATGCAAAAGGACACGGTGATGACGTATGTCCAAGACGCCAACACCACAAACGAAAACAGCGAATACTGCAACATGAGCGAAGCCGAGTTGGCTTTTGTCAGAACAAAGGCTCATGAAATATTGAATAAGTAAGATCGAGCTCAAAAGAGACGTTCGTTGCCGGAACGTCTCTTTTTGGCGTGTTTTAAGAGGCGGCCCTCTTTCGATATTCGTTCGCGCTTACGCCGGTATATGTTTTAAACCGCTTATAGAACCAGTCGAGTTCTGTATAACCCACTCTTTTCGCAATTTCGTAAACCTTCAAGTCCGTTTGCTCAAGCAATATTTTTGCCCTTTCCATGCGCTGCATAAACAAGTATTCGTTAAAACTCATGTTTTCCTGGTGTTTAAATTTTTGGCCAAGGTAGGAACAGTTGAAATGAAATTTTCTCGATATTTCTTTTAACGTGATGTTGGTATGCAGCATTTTATCGACATATTCCTTTACTTTCTGAATCACGTTCTCGCCATGATGCTGTTTCGTTTCCGCCCCTTCCATTTGTGTACCGTTCGTGTTGATAATGACGAGCGAATAGGAGTTCTCCGCGAGCATACGCAGCAAGGCGTTGCGATCATTGCCGCACGTGTCAGGAACCCCCGGCATACTCCAATCCAGAAGGCGATCGATGTCGCTTTCGGCATAGCGGCTCAAATGGATGTACAGCACCTTAAACATAATGAATCCCTCCCAGTTCAAAACATTGTGCAAAACATTAGCAAGAAAAAAAGAATACGCTTACATTATGTTTGCCGGCTTCTCTTTCCACAATGTGCTTTTTTTTGTATTGCTAGCCGTTCTTTACCTTTTATCCCTCCTGGATCAAGGATGCGGCGGAACTTACGCGCTACCTAGCTTTACACAGGTGGAACAACTCCATTTCCTCGGGTTGTTGAGCGGTCAATGTAAGCGCTAAACTTTGGATGGCTATGGCAAATTATCAACCTTTAGGGGGGATTACAGATGCGAGTTCGTGGATTCATAGTTCTGTTATTAGGATTGGCACTGCTGCTTACAGCCTGCAGCGGAGGTCCAGGAAACCCAAGCGGCGGTACCCAAGAAACGGTAAAATCGGAGACGAATGGGGGCACCGACAAGGGCACGGCGAAGGGAGCGGGCGAGACGGAAAACAGCGGCGGGGAGGAAGTCTACAGAACGCCGGAAATGGATTTTGATTTGGGCGGCAAGACGATCAAAATCGTCTCTTGGTGGGATATGACGATTCCGGAGGATACCCCCGACAATATTGAGCGCAAGAAGAACCTTGAAGACCTGATGAAAAAGCATAATTTTAAAGTGGAGTACGTGGCCATCGACTACGGCGAATATCAGCAGAAAGTTACCGCGTCGCTGCTCGCCGGCGAGCCGATCGGCGATATCGTTCGCCTTGGCAAAACCTACACGGTACCTGCCCTGGTTAAACAGGATCTGCTCTGGCCGATCGACGAATACACCAAAAACCCCGTCGCCTTTAATCAAAAGGTTACGAACGAATATTACACGTATAAAGGCAGGGGGTACGGGTTTACCGAAAACCAGGCAAACCTGGTTCAAGGCATCTTTTACAATCGTACACTTATGAACCAGCTTGGCTTAAAGCCGCTGCAAGATTACGTGAACGAAGATAACTGGAATTGGGATACATTCCTACAAGTGGCTAAAGAAGCCAACAAGGATACGAACAACGATGGCAAGCTGGACACATGGGGGCTCGCAAACTCCTCGCTCATGGATCAAGCCTTGTATTCCAACAATACGGGTCTGACCAAAGAAGACAAGCAAAATCTGGATGATCCTGCAACATTGGATGCACTTCGTTTCGTTTCCCGTATTGCTACCGAGAAAATCGCAAGACCGACCGAGGGCGGTGACTGGACGGAACCCGGCCAATTTTTCCGCCAAGGCAATACGTTAATGTACGCCGGTGCCCTCCATGAGATGAGCGGCATGCAGACGGATTTGCCGGATTACGATATCGGGTTCGTGCCTTTCCCCAAAGGGCCGAATGCAACGGAATACCACTCCGCCGAAGCTCTCTTCCAGGCGTTGACCATTCCGAAAGCGGTCGGAAATCCGGAACAGTTGCTTTATATCTGGGAGAAAATCAACGACATTGATTCCGTATACGATTATCCGGACCAAGGTTGGTACGAAACGTTGTTCTCGAGCGAAGACGACTTGAACAACGCCAAAATGGTGGCGCCCAACATGATTATCCTTGACCATCATACATTCCCGAATTTGAAGTATTACGATTTCGTCGGGGAGCTGAATGAGGGGATATCTGTTTCCACCGTTGTTGAGAAGTATAAGTCAACGTTCCAAGCGGCCATCGACGAAGTATATGGTCCTTGACCTTGACGATGTGCGCCCATGAACCGATCGTCCCTGCGCAGCTCATGGCTGCGGCAGGGGCGGTCATTGGATGGATTAACCGTGTGGGAGGGTGAGCAATTGAACATTCGAAAAAAGCGTTTCCGCGGCGCCATCCTTGTCATCGTTCTGGTTTTTTTGTCTCTTTGGGCCTTCTCCGCTTCGAAGCCTTCAAACCAAGGCTTCGTTCAAGCCGAAGCCGACTTTAAAGCGATCACGGATACGGAAGGACAGGGCGGTTATAAGCAATACTTGGATGCTTATGGATCGGCAAGCCGACCGGACCGCATCGTTCGCATCGAAGGCGAGTCCTATGCGGAAACCGACGGCGAGGGCTTCCAAATCGCGGAGAATTTCCCCGGCCTTGAAGGAAAGGCCGTGATCACGCCGGAGACGGGCTCGATCTCATGGGATGTGAACGTGGATGAACCGGGATTATATCATGTACGGGTCCGCTACTACCCGATCGAGGGGAAAAGTTCGGCGATCGAAAGACAGTTTTCCATCAACGGGGAAGTTCCCTTTAAAGGCGCCGATATCGTCCTTTTTGACAGGGTATGGGGAAATCGGGACGAAGCCATCCGGCGGGATAACCGTGGAAACGATTTGCGTCCAAGACAGATCGAGAAACCGATTTGGCAGCTTGCGTCGCTCTCGGATCGGTATGGCTACTATGACGAGCCGTATTCCTTTTATTTTGAGAAAGGCAAGCAGAAGCTTACGCTAACGTCCTTGCGGGAGCCGATGGCCATTGATTATATCGAGCTCTACCAGGATCATGCCTTGAAAACGTACGAGGAGCTGGCGAATGAATATGAATCCGAGGGCTTGGAACCGACCCGGGGCGAGTACATTCTGATCCAAGCGGAGGACGCCAAACGGAAATCGTCGCCGACCTTGTATCCAACCTCCGACAGATCCAGCCCGACCGTAGTGCCGTACGATGTTTCCAAAATCAGAATCAACGCGATCGGAGGCGTCAATTGGAAGCTGCCGGGGCAATGGATCGAATGGGAGTTCGATGTGAAAGAAGACGGTTTATACCGAATCGCTTTAAAGCAAAAGCAGGACCAGCTCCGCGGCGTGTTCGCCACCCGAAGCCTGATGATCGACGGGGAGTTTCCCTTTCAGGAAATGAAGCGAATCCGCTTTCATTACGATCGTGACTGGCAGATGAATGTGCTGGGCGAGGAAGAACCTTATCTTTTCCATTTCAGCAAAGGCACGCATCGGATCCGAATGATGGTGTCTCTCGGCGAGATTGCGCCGCTCCTGCAAACGATCGAATCCAGCGTGCTGGAATTGAATGAGATGTACCGCAAAATATTGATGATCACTTCCAATACGCCGGATCCGTTCCGCGATTATCAATTGGAGAAGCGGATTCCGGATATGGTGGAGGTGTTCGCCGAGCAGGCCGGAATCATTCAAAGCGTGGCCGATTACCTGGAAGCGGCGACGGGCGAGCGAAGCGACAAGGTGGCCGTCCTGCATTCGATGGTGCACCAGCTGAACGAGCTCGCCGAAAACCCCGAAACCGTCGCCAAGCGTCTGGATACGTATAAGGTGAACGTAGGCGGCCTGGGAACCTGGATGCTGCAGATGAAGGAACAGCCCATCTCGCTCGATTATCTTGTCATTCACTCGCCGGATCGCAAGCTGCCGAAACCCGACGCATCGTTTCTCGAGGCCGCGGGCCATGAGCTTGGCGCTTACGTGGCTTCGTACACGGAAGACTATGACACGATCGGCAATGCCGGCGACGAAGAAGACGCCCTTACGGTTTGGGTTACGACCGGACGCGATCAGGCGCAAGTACTGAAAGCGTTGATCGACGACACGTTTACGCCGGATTCGGGCATTCCGGTTCATCTCCGGCTTGTTCCGGGAAATATCCTGCTGCCGGCCACGCTTGCCGGGGAAGGTCCGGACGTCGCCATGCAAATCGGCGAGGACGTGCCGGTCAACTACGCGATGAGGGGCGCTGCGGCCGATTTGACGAAATTCGACGATTTCGAGCAGGTGGTCACAAGGTTCCGCGACAGCGGGCTGGAGCCTTACAAATATAACGGCGGGGTGTACGCCTTGCCGGAGCAGCAAACCTTCCCGATGTTGTTCTATCGCAAGGATATTTTGGAGGAACTTGGTCTAAAGCCGCCGGCGACCTGGCAAGAAATCTATGACATGATTTCCGTGCTGCAGAAGCACAACATGGAATTTTATTTGCCGCTGGAAGCCACCAATGCAAGCCTTGTCCCGAATGCGACGTTTGCGATGCTGCTGTACCAGAACGGAGGACAGTTCTACCGCGATAACGGCACGAAAAGTGCGCTCGACTCCGACATTTCCATGGAAGCCTTCAAGAAGTGGACGCAGTTCTATACCAACTACAAGTTCCCGCTCCAAGCGGATTTCCCGAACCGGTTCCGCACCGGGGAAATGCCGATCGGGATTGCGGATTATACGACGTACAACATGCTGACGGTCATGGCTCCCGAGATTAAGGGACTTTGGGATTTCACATTGGTGCCGGGCACCGAACGCGAAGACGGCACCGTAAACCACGAAGTTGCCAGCCATACGACCGCGGTCATGCTGCTTCAGAATTCGAAGAACAAAGAGGGCGCCTGGGAATTTATGAAATGGTGGACCGGCAAAGAGACGCAAATGGCGTACGGTCGAGAGATGGAAGGCTTGATGGGTGAGGCGGCCCGCTATCCGACGGCAAATATCGAAGCGCTGGAAGAACTGCCATGGCCGATGAAGGATTATCGGAATTTGGAGAACCAATGGCGGTGGGTACGAGGCATTCCGCAAGTGCCCGGAGGATACTTCACGGGCAGGCATTTGGACAATGCGTTTAGAAAAGTGGTGAACGCCAGCGAAAATCCGCGTGAAGCCCTATCCGATTATATTTTATACATTAACGATGAAATCGAGATCAAGCGGAAGGAGTTCAACTTGCCATATTAACAGGGGAGGTGCGGTAGGCGATGCAAGGAGAACCGGGAATTCAAGCCGTGAAGAACCCCAAAGCGAATGTGCAGAAAAACAGCCGCTTTGTCTCCTTCATGAATGAGTTGAAACGGAGCAAGCACTACTATTTGCTGATGAGTCCGTATATGATTATTTTCTTTCTGTTTACGGTCATTCCGGTGGTTTTTTCCTTTGCCCTAAGTTTCTTTTACTTTAATATGCTGGAATTTCCGAGGTTCGTCGGCTGGCAAAACTATTCTCGACTGTTTCTGAATGACGATATCTTTATGATCGCCTTGAAAAACACCCTGATGTTTGCGGTCATTACCGGTCCTGTCAGTTATATCGCCTGCTTTGTATTCGCATGGATCATCAATGAACTGTCGCCCAAAGTGCGGGCGTTCATGACGTTGGTCTTTTATGCGCCTTCCATATCGGGAAACGTTTATTTTATTTGGCTGATCCTCTTTTCCGGTGACAGCTACGGGTATTTAAACGGGTTTCTTATGAAAGCCGGCTTTATCCTAGAACCGATTCAATGGCTGCTGAATGAAGGCTACATCTTATGGATCGTCATTATCGTACAGCTTTGGCTCAGCCTGGGCACCAGCTTCCTGGCGTTTATCGCCGGTTTGCAAACGATCGACAAGTCGCTGATCGAAGCCGGAGCGATGGACGGCATCAAAAATCGTTGGCAGGAGCTTTGGTATATTACACTGCCGTCCATGAGGCCGCAACTGATGTTCGGGGCCGTCATGCAGATCACAACCGCATTTGCGGTTGCGGATATCTCCATCGCGCTCGCCGGGTTTCCGAGCGTGAACTATGCGGCGCATACGATCGTTACTCATCTGATGGACTTCGGGACGATCCGCTTCGAACTCGGCTACGCATCAGCCATTGCGACGTTCCTGTTCCTGCTGATGGTTGGGACCAACAAGTTGACGCAAAAAATGTTGAGAAAGATAGGTGAGTGACGTTGACTGCGAAAATCATCCGAACGCTGCGGATCCCGAGAACACTGAACCGCTCTTTGACCGTCAGCATTTTGCTGTTTGCGCTGCTCGCCTTGTTCGGAGCTTTTATGGCGTTGCCCCTGATCTATGCAGTGAACAACGCATTCAAACCGCTGGACGAATTGTTCATTTTCCCTCCGCGGTTTTTCGTAAACAATCCGACGATGGATAATTTTCTGGATTTGCTGGTGTTAATGGGGAATTCCTGGGTACCCTTATCGCGTTACTTCGCAAATACGTTATTGATCACCATCATTGGCACGGCCGGACATATCTTGCTCGCGTCCGCAGCGGCCTATCCGCTGGCCAAATATCGGTTTCCCGGGTCAAGAGCGCTGTTCTCCATCGTGGTGCTCGCCTTGATGTTTTCGCCCCATGTAACGGCGATCCCCAATTATATGGTCATGTCCTGGCTGGGGTGGATCAATACGCATGCCTCCATCATCGTGCCTTCGTTGGCTTTTCCGCTCGGGTTGTTTCTGATGAAGCAGTTTATGGAGCAAATTCCCGACGCGCTGCTCGAAGCGGCCAAAATTGACGGAGCCAGCGAGTATCGGATCTACTGGTCCATCGTGATGCCGAACGTGAAGCCTGCCTGGCTGACGCTGATGATTTTGCAATTTCCGGCGCTTTGGGGCAGCGATGGCGGCAATTTTATATACAGCGAGCATCTGAAGACTTTGCATTTTGCGCTGGGGCAGATCACGCAAGGAGGAATCGCAAGAGCCGGCGTCGGCGCGGCCGTTGCTTTGCTCTTGATGATCGTTCCCATCACACTCTTTATCATCTCCCAGAGCAGCGTCATGCAGACGATGGCCACTTCAGGGATGAAGGACTAGAAAGGAGGCCTGACCCGATTGATAAACAGCTTGCGCCAACTGAAAACGCCTCTCCTGATTCTGTTCTGCTGCTTATTGGGGGTTGTCGCAGGAACGGGAAACGTCAGCGCCGAGGGCGCCACGGACTCCTACAATTATTCCTATTGGGGCGACGCCGTGACAGCGCCGGCCGCTTATATGGCGACCGAGTTGTTAACCGGCCCGGATTTGGGGACGAAGCCGTTCAAAGAACCGAGCGATATGCACGTTACCGGCGCTAACTACGTTTATGTGCTGGATTCCGGCAACAACCGGATTGTTGTGCTGGACGACGAATTCAAACTGGTATCCACGGTGGAATCCTTCACGAGGGAAGGCCAGCCGGACGGTTTCCTTAATCCGCAAGGGATATTCGTCAGCGATGACGGAGATGTGCTCGTAGCGGATACGGGCCATCAGAGGGTGGTACATTTGGATTCCGATTTCCGATTGGTTAAGATTATCGATTCTCCGGACTCCGAATTGCTGAAGGATTCGTTTAAATTTGAACCTGTGCGCGTTGTGATGGATCAAGCCAAGCGGATCTACGTTATGGCTGGCGGCGTGTTTGACGGATTCATGGAATTTAACGCCGACGGCCATTTCACTTCCTTCATCGGCGCAAATCGTGTTCACATCGACCCGGTCGAATATTTCTGGAAGCAGATCTCGACCAAGGCCCAGCGCAGCCAGATGGTCGTGTTTACGCCCACGGAGTTTACGAATCTGGATATCGACCCGGAAGGATTCATTTATGCCACTAATGGGGACCAGTGGGGGGATAACATTAAGAAGCTTAACGCCCGGGGCAGCGATATTTTAAGAAGAACAGGGTATTCCGATCCGCAGGGCGACATTCTTTACATCAGCAGCGAAGGTCCTTCCAAGTTGACCGACATCGATGTTACCGACAGCGAGATTTATTCCGTTCTCGATAGCAAGCGAGGGCGGGTGTTCACTTACAACGGGGACGGTCATCTGATGTACGTATTCGGCGGGCTGGGGAACCAATTGGGTCAGTTTCATACACCGGCCGCCCTCGATCGAATCGGCGAGGATTTTCTTGTGCTGGATAAAGCGCTTGGCGAAATTACCGTCTTTCGAACGACCGAGTACGGACGGACGCTGAATGAAGCGGTCAAAAGCTATTATCGCGGCGAGGAAGAAACCGCTTTTAAGTTGTTTAATCGAACGATCGCCATGAATGCCAATCTGGAATTCGCCTATGCGGGGATCGGAAAAGCCTTGCTTCGTCAAGGCGATTATAAGGACGCCATGAAGCATTTTAATCGCAGTTTGGATCAGAAGAACTATTCCAAGGCATTCCTGCTATACCGCAAGGAAGTCATGCGGGAACATTTTCCGGTGATCATGACGATGCTGTTCTTGGTCGGAATCGCTATATTTGCCGCGACAAGGCTTCGGAAGGTGAAAGGACGAAGAAAGGGGGCTTCCGCATGAGCAGGGACTGGATTCGATTCCCCCTAAATCTCATGGTTCATCCCTTTGAGGGCTACTGGGACCTGAAATACGATCGCAACCAGAAATTCGCGTTAATCATTTCGTTTTGCGTATTGTTTCTGGTGGCCGTTACCAATATTTTGGGGAGCCAGTACAGCGGTTTTCTAGTCCATGTGTACAATCCCGAGACTATGAACAGCCTTATGGAAATCGCATATGTGATCGTGCCGGTGTTGTTCTGGTGCGTGGCCAATTGGTCGCTTACGACCTTAATGGACGGAGAAGGCAAGTTCGTCGAAATTTTTACCTCGACCTGCTTCGCGCTCCTTCCGCTCGTGATCATTCAATTTCCATGGATATGGCTCAGCAATCTCGTTTCGCTGCAAGAGACCGCCTTCTATTATTTTTCCAACTCCGTTGCGGTTCTCTGGTTCGTTTATCTGCTGTTTGTCGGCAATATGACCGTGCATCAGTTTTCCCCGTCCAAAACGATCGGAATTATGATGCTGACCCTGGTCGCCATGGGATTCATGGCTTTTATCAGTTTGCTGTTTTTCAGCTTGGTCCAACAGATTGTGGCCTTTATCTCCGTCATCTATCAAGAATTGGTCATGAGAAATTAAGGAGGAGGAAAGATGGGCAATTTCGCTAGAACCGTGCTGCTTGCTGCCAGTGTACTGACAGCGCTGATGATGACCGGCTGTACGGTTAAAGGACCCGAAGAGGCGACAGGCGGCGAAGGCAACAGGCTCACCGAAACCTTTAGTCCGGGAGCAGCCCTGAAGTCATCTTTCGTTAATCCGAGCGTCAAAGGAATGAAAGGCATCGCCGAGAGCGATCTGCTTCAGTTGCTGGCGGACGATCAGACGGGGGCGATCGCCGTCGTGCATAAGGCGAGCGGGGAAGTTTGGCACAGCAACCCCCCGGGACGTGAGTCGGATCCGCTGGCTACAGGCGTGAACAAGAGCTTGTTGTCCTCTCAGTTGAAGCTTGATTTTTATAACAGTTTCGGACAGATAAATTCCGTCAATTCGCACGCCGATAGCGTAAACTACAAGCAAATTGGCATGGAGGAAATCGCAAATGGCGTTCGCGTAAACTACCGGTTCGGCTCGGACAAGAAAACGATCGACGATCTGCCCCAGAAGATCAGCAAGTCCCGCTTTGAACAGAACCTGTTAACCAAGCTGGACAGCGCCGGCCAGCGAACGCTAAAAATCGCGTACACCGAAGATGTCGAACAGGGGGTGTATGTCCGGTCCGACGGTACGCTCAAAGGCCTTCAGCTTGAACGGGCGCTCAAAGCCTTTGAAGCTGCCGGATATACCGAGGAAGATTTGCTGGTCGATATCAAGGAAAACCATCTGGATCAAACCAAACCGGAACCGCGCGTGTTTCATGCTTCGATGGAATATACGCTGGACGGCGACAGCCTGCTCGCCAAGATTCCGGCTTCCAGCATCGATTTTCCCGCTGAATATCCGGTGAACACGATATCGTTCCTGAGCTTCTTCGGTGCCGGAGGACCGGAAGAAAAGGGCTCGGTTCTCGTTCCGGACGGATCGGGGGCGCTGATTCATTTTAATAACGGCAAGACCGGATATCCACCCTACCAGCAGCCGGTTTACGGGACAGACCGGGCCCTGAGCCGGATCGAATCGGCGGAAAGCGGCGAGGAAGTCAGGCTGCCGGTGTTCGGCATTATCCGTGAAGGCGGGGCATTTCTCGGCATCATCGAAGAAGGCGCCCCGGTCGCGACGATCCAAGCCGACGTCAGCGGCAGATTGAACAGCTATAACTACGTCTACCCGACGTTCACGGTGATCAACAAAGGCGACTTAAGCTTGGATGCGAACGGCCAGCAGCGCTCGATTCCAAAATTTCAGGAAGAGCCGATGCAAAGCGATTTTTCGGTCCGATATGCGTTCGTGGGCAAGCAGTCGGCTTCCTATCCAGGGCTCGCCGCCTACTACAGGAGTTATTTGGAGCGACATGGCGGCCTCCCCGAAATCGCCGAGAGGAAGGGGGAGAATACACCTTTTTATCTCCAGCTTGTCGGCGGCATCAGTAAGAAAAAGCACTTTGCGGGAATTCCGTATCAAGCGCTGGAACCGCTGACCACGTTTGAACAGGCGGAGCGTATCTTAACGGAATTAAAGGAACGAGGCGTTCACGACATCAAATTGAAATATAGCGGCTGGTTCAACAAGGGGCTGGATCACGAAGTTCCGGCCGGCATTTCGGTGGACGCTAAGATCGGGGGAGAGAAGGGGCTTCGGCAGCTCGTATCCTATACTAACAAGAACGGGATATCGCTATATCCGGATGTCGCCATCCTCACCGCGTTGTCCGGTTCCGGGTTCAACGAAGCGAAGGAGGCGGCCAGAACGCTGCGAGGCGTTCCCGCTGAGATTTATCCCTTGAACCCCGCGTTAAATCGGAGGGATCGTACCGGGTCACCGTCCTATGTCATATCCCCGCGGCTTATAGGCGACTACACGGCAGCTTTTCTGAAGGACTTCGGGAAATATGATGCGCTCGGCGTTTCGCTCCCCGATTTGGCCGCCGAATTGGATAGCGATTTTCGCAAAAATCGCCAAATTGACCGTACAGCGTCCGAGCAGTTGTCTCTCGATGCGCTGAACAAGATATCAGGTGCCGACCTTCAGGTCATGGCTGACGGCGGAAACGCTTATGCGCTGCCTTTCTTAAGCGATATCACCCATGCGCCTATGTCAAGCAGCGGCTTTAAGATCGAAGACGCGGAAATTCCGTTCTTTCAAATGGTCGTGCGCGGGAGTATCGACTATACCGGAGCGCCGTACAACCTGACCTCTTACACCGACGCAAACCGATATATTTTGCGGTGCTTGGAGTACGGTTCGGGGGTGTACTTCGAATGGATCTATGAACCCAATCACAAAGTGAAGGGTACGGAGTATGACGATCTGTTCTCCGCGAATTACGAGTTCTGGATGGATCAAGCCGTCGATATTTACGGGGAAGTGAACGCCTTCCTGCAAAAGGTTCGCCACGAGCGCATCATCGGACATGAGGAATTGAGCGACCGCGTGTTCAAGACGGTTTACGAAAGCGGCGCTTACGTTATCGTCAATTACAACCGCGTCCCGGTGACGGTGGACGACGTTACGATTGAAGCCGAAAGCTATTATACGGGTGGTGAAGCGTCATGAAATCCTTAACGCGGCGATTTGGGGCGAAGCCAAGAAACTATGGGAAACAGAAGGCTTTATGGGGCATCGCCTATGTGACGCCTTGGCTGGTCGGCTTTATCTTTTTCTTCCTGATTCCTTTGCTGTCTTCCCTGATCTACAGTTTCAGCGAGGTAACCGCGAATTCCCAAGGAATCAGCATTTCGCTCAAGGGGTTATCCAATTACGTAGCGGCATTTACGGTCAACACCAGTTTTAACCGATTGCTGACCGAGGCAATTGTCGATATGGTGGTGAATGTACCCCTCATCGTTATTTTCAGCTTGTTTCTGGCTGTCGTCCTGAACCAAAAATTTCTAGGTCGTTCCTTTGCCAGAGCGATCTTCTTCCTGCCTGTTATCCTTGCTTCCGGGGTGATTCTGACCCTGGAAAGCGGCAGCCTCGTTCAGGCTGTCAATGCGCAAAATGCCGGTTCCGGCGGGCTGATCAACGCATTGGGAAGTTTTGAACTTGAACGGCTGATGCTTCAAGCCGGCGTGAGCGAGACGATCGTAAACTATTTGACCGGAGCTGTGGATCGGATCTATGAAATCGTGAGTCAATCCGGAGTGCAGATCCTCATCTTCCTGGCCGCCATACAGACGATATCGCCGCAATTGTATGAAGCGTCCAAGATGGAGGGAGCCACGGGGTATGAGGCCTTCTGGAAAATCACGTTTCCGATGGTTAGCCCGATGATCCTGGTCAATATGATTTATACGATTATCGACTCGTTCTCGCGAAATGAACTGACGGACTTGATCCGAACGACGGGCTTCGTTCAATTCGATTTCGGCCTGAGTTCCGCCATGGCTTGGATTTATTTCGCCGCCATCTCCCTCATCCTGTTGATCAGTACGTACTTTGTGTCCAGCAAGGTCTTTTATCATGAATAGAAGAAGGTGAAAGCAATGTCGGTTTCCCGGTGGTTGTCGCTTGAGAATTGGAAAAGAGGCTTTTGGTCCTTGATCCGGTTCACCTTGATTTTTGGACTGTCCTTCGTCATTCTGTATCCGATTCTGCAAAAGATTTCAACGGCGTTCAAAGACAAGAAGGATCTCTACTCACCGGTCGTCGTCTGGATTCCGGAAAATTTCACGATGAGTAATTTCTTGGACGCTATCCGAATTATGGATTATTGGCCAACGCTGTTTAACACCTTCGTGCTATCGGCAATGACGACTCTCCTGACCGCAGCCTCCTGTGCTCTGGCCGGTTACGGCTTTGCGCGGCTGAAGTTCAAGGGAAGCGGGCTTTTGTTTGCTTGCGTCATCCTTACGATCCTGGTACCGCCCACGACGATCCTTATTCCCATTTATTTAAACCTGAAAGATTTTACGCTGTTGGGCCTGATACCGCTGATCACCGGCAAGTCCGTCAATTTGTTGAACAGCTATTGGCCGTTCATCCTGACTTCGCTGACGGCCAATTCGCTCAAAGCCGGTTTGTATATCTTTATCTTCCGACAATTTTTCCGCGGGATTCCGAAGGAAGTAGAGGAAGCGGCCTATATTGACGGCGCCGGCATAGGAACTACGTTTACCCGCATCATGATGCCAAACGCAATCCCTGCCATCCTGACCACGGCGTTGTTCTCCTTCGTCTGGCAGTGGAACGACAGCTTCTACACGACGACTTACCTGACATCAAGCAAGGTCATGTCCACGCAGCTCTCGTCGCTGCCGTACAACCTGTCCATTATGCTCGGCGGAGATCCGTCGAAGGCGGATCCCTTTTATTTGAGCATGGTGCAGGATACGGGGATTTTACTGGCCATCCTCCCTTTAATTATCATCTATTTGTTCGTGCAACGTTATTTCGTAGAGAGCATCGAGCGTACCGGCATCGTAGGTTGACATTTCATGATGATGACCGCCGCCCCGTGTCTGGGGGATGGCGGTTTTTTGCGCGCATGCGTCCAACAAGTAAATGACGGGATGGGAAGTAAAAAAATGGCTATTGTGGGCCTTGGTGGATAAAGTATAATAATACAATTAATCGATAGAAAGGGTGTTATCTGTTGCGGATCATCGTAAAGAACTTGTCCAAGGTCGTGTTAAGTACTTTACTGTTAGGTTCAACAATGGCGTCTTGTCACCAAAGCAGCGGTATCGTCCATCATCGGGAGCCGGAAGCACAGGGGGAGGGCGTATACAGCGATAAGTCATTAAGCGAATTTTATCCGCCGATCGAGGTTGAGTTTGTAAGAGAAATCGACGATGGTTTGGAAGATATGCTGAAGGTATTGCCCGATGAAACGCTGGAGGACAATCGTTGGATCCGGTTGTACGAACAAGTTCTGGGCATTCAAATCAAATACAAATGGGCTGTGAGAAGCGAACAGTACCACAAGAAGCTGGATATTATGCTGGCTTCAGGAGACATCGCCGATATCGTTAAGGTGAATGCCCAACAGCTGAGGCAACTGAGCCATGCCGGTCTGATTCAGGATCTGACGAAGGTTTACAAGGAATATGCTTCACCGTTGACACAACAAGTTCATCGCCAAGAAGGAAGCGGCACCCTGGAATCCGGCATGATCGACGGCAAGCTGATGGGCATACCGGAGACCGATTCCTCTGTCGAAAAGGCGATGTTCTTGTGGCTTCGAACGGATTGGCTGGACCGACTGGGATTACAGCCTCCGAAAACGATCGATGACGTCTTGGAAATTTCGAAAGCGTTTACAGACGGGGATCCCGACGGGAATGGTCAACAGGACACTTTTGGAATCGCGGCTACCCAGTATTTGTGGGACCCCGTCATGGGCTTAACCGGATTCATGGCCGGATATGGAGCTTACCCGAACATATGGCTTGAAGACGAGAGCGGCAAACTCGTATACGGAGGCATTCAGCCCGAGGTAAAACAGGCGCTCAAAACGCTTCAGGATATGTATCGCAACCATGAAATCGAGAGTGAATTCATTTTTAAAAACGGAAGCAAAGCAAAACAGCTTATAGCCGATGGAAAGATCGGAATGGCCTATGGAGAGCAATGGGGATCGTTCTTGCTTCAATCCAGCCGAAACGGCGATCCGGATGCGGAGTGGCAAGCTTTTCCCATTGTTGCCGACTCCGGGAAGGCGGCGAAGGTCCCGCTTAAGTTCACCACAAGTTATTTTTACGCCGTAAGGAAGGACTTCGCTTACCCCGAGGCGATTCTTAAAATGTTCAATCTGCATCTTGAAAAAAATTGGGGCAAAACGGCCGAGTACGAGACTTACTACAACAATGTTATGCCCGTGTGGGGATTGTCTCCAGTGACTCCTTTCCCGGCTGATAAAAACCTCAAGGCATACCGGCAAATCGTCGAAGCGCGTCGTGAGGATACGACGTCACAGTTACAAGGGGAGCCCGGATTTATACAGGACCGGATCGATCGGTATTTAAATAGGGAAGAGGACAGCGAATCCGGCTGGGGATGGGAAAAGATCTATGGGGCTTCCGGTGCGATGAGTATCCTGGACCATTACGAAAAAAACAATCAATTGTTGTTCGATGCTTTTGCCGGCGCGCCGACCGAAACCATGATCGAAAGACAAACCTTGCTGGACAATCTTCAGCATGATTACTTCGTTAATATCATACTTGGCGAACCCATAGAACAATTCGACCGGTTTGTCGAGGAATGGAATCGGCTTGGCGGTGCGGATATTACGGCCGAGGTGAATCAATGGCATGCGGACAAGAAAAGCCGTCCGTAAAAACATGAGCCGCACAAGCGCGATTGGCTTCAAAGGCCGGCAGGCGGTTAATCATCACGCATATTCACACGCATCGGAGGAGTTGAATTGCTTAAGTTACCCGTGAATTCCATTCGTAATACCATCTTTATCCGGTTGATAGCTACCTATCTCTTGGTCATTCTTCCGCTCATCATTCTCGGTATTTATCTGTATAACTGGAGTTATCGATACGCTAGCCAAGAAATATCCAAAAATTCGCAAGCGCAACTGTCGGCTTACCTGGACGGGTTGAACCGGGAAATCGAATGGTTGGAAATTCAGCAATACGACATTTTGCAGGATGGGGAACTGAACAAAATGGCGCTGACATGGGAGATGATGAGCACGGTCGAAAGAAAAGCAAGCCTCCATTACTTGCTGCCGCGGCTGGTATCCATCAAAAACAGCAGCGTCTATATAAAAGACGTATTCGTTCATATCCGCGGCATGGATAAAACGATTTCGGCCATGACCGGGATGAATGCATTCGACTCGGAACGTTATAACCACGGCTATGCGGGAAAGGACCGCGGCAATCCGAGACTCTTGCAGATCGACGATACTCTCCAGCTTGTGGCGGCCAAATACGGAGCTAGAAAAGGAGAAGAGTCACTCCTGATCGTCCAGATCGAGCTGGATTCGAGCAAACTAAAGGAATCCCTGAAGCAAATCAGCGTATATCCGGAAAGCGGGGCTTTTATCGTCTCCGAGCCGTCCGGATTTGCTCTAGCCAGCCACGAGGAGGCGGATCGTTTAATGAGAGGGGCCATGCAGACCATCCAAAATACGAATCGTCAGATTCTAAGTATCGGCACAGGCAGGTACCTGATCGATAAGGCGTATTCCGACAAATTGAACTTATCCGTGTTTTCCTACTTGCCCACCGGGGCGGTGAAGCGGCCGCTAAGTAAATTCTATGTCTGGGCCTGGCTGTTTGCAGGAACGACGCTCTTAGCCATCGCCATCTATGCCGTATCGACATACAGGCTGGTTCATAAACCGCTGCTCCTGCTTGTCCAAAGCTTCAGAAAAATGGAAGATGGCTTGTTTAATTTTCGAATTCGACACGGACAAAAGGATGAGTTCGGATATTTGTACGATCGATTCAATCAGATGCTCATCAAACTTCAGCATTTGATTGATCAGGATTTCAGGCATAAGCTCATGATGCAAAGGGCGGAGCTGAAACAGCTCCAATCCCAGATTAATCCCCACTTTTTATATAACAGTTTCTTCATCTTGAGCTCCCTGGCCAAAACGGGGGATGTCACGCAAATCGAGTTGTTCACGAACATGCTGGGAGAATATTTCAGGTTCATTACCCGCAATGGCGCAGACAATGTTCCATTGCTGGAAGAAACGAGGCATTCCCGTATTTATACAGAGATTCAAAAGCTCAGATTTTCAAGGCGAATCCGCGTTCAATTCGGCGATCTGCCGAAGGAAATGGAGACGATCAAGGTGCCGCGACTGATCATCCAGCATATTATTGAAAACGCTTATGAGCACAGCCTCGAAAAAATGCAGGATGAAGGCTTGCTGCGTGTGACGTTTCATTTGGATGAAGACGAAGCTTCCATCGTGATTGAAGAAAATGGAAACGGGCTGACGAATAACGAAATCGAAACGCTCAACAAGCGGCTTGAACAGACGTCGGAATCCGCTGAATCCCCTGAAGTGACGGGCCTTATCAACATTCATCGGCGAATTGTCCTGACCTATGGGGAAAGCAGCGGGTTAGTTCTGTCAAGAAGTCCGTTGAACGGACTGCGGGTCCAGATTCGAATCAGGCTGACGGAGGGGAATGGACATGTATAGACTGCTGGTCGTCGATGATGAAGAGATTATTACGAACAGTTTGTACGAAGTATTTCATCAATGGATGCCCGATAAGCTTGATGTTTGCCGGGCATATTCCGGCAAGGAAGCGCTGAATTGGATGTCGCGCACGAGAATAGACATCGTTCTGACGGACATACGTATGCCCGGCATGAGCGGATTGGAAATGACGGGGAGCATCCGGGCTCTTTGGCCAAGGTGCAGAATTGTCTTTCTGACCGGTTACAGTGATTTTGATTACGCCTATCAAGCGATTCAGATGCCAAATGTTCGCTATTTGTTGAAGACGGAAGGCTTCGATAAGGTCATGGAGGTCGTGAAGGAAGTTATCCATGAAATCGAGAGCGGTAACCGCATCAATGAATGGTTGGAGCATTCCCGCATGCGGATCGAAGCGCTGGAATGGATGGAGCAGGGGGAATACTTCCGGCAATTCGTAGCGGACAGCAGCGTGCTTGGAGCGGATAACGATGCGATGAATGACGATTTCCGAACCTTGAACATCGGGCTGGATCCGAAACTCCCTGTACTGCTGGCACTTGGGCGCGTTGCTTATTCAGCGGGCAAAGCCTATGCGGAAAAGAAAAATGACCATCGATCGGTAAGGTTGATATGGGATTCTTTTATGGAGGAGCATGTTCGCAGCATCGGCGTCGTGGACAGACACGGGGATTTATTATGGATGCTTCAGCCGCGGTCCGAGAACCCATCCGGTGATCGTCTTGTTCTTTATTTGGAAGGGACGCTCGAACTTATCCAGGAGGCCTGCCTGGATTCTTTGGGGCTTGTCGTATCGTTCACCATAAGCGGTTTCCCTTGCCGGTGGGAGGATGTGACACCTCAATATGAACGGCTGCGAAGGCTGCAGCAGTTAAAGCTGGGGGACGGGATTCCGATGATTCTGAAGGATCAAGTCGACTCCGCCAAATCGCCGCACTGCAAGGAAGGAGTGGAGACGAGTCACAGGGCGGCTATCCTGGAATCGCATTTAGAGGCCGGAAGGGAGAACGAATTCATGAATGAATTGGAGCGGTTGTCGGCAATCGTGTTGAACGGAGACGACCTTCATCAGCACGCTGCCCAAGCCTATTATTCTATTGCTCTTCTGCTGTATGCGAAGCTGACCCGGCTAGGGCTTCAGGGTCCGACCGGAGAACGTGGAATGGAATGGGGAAAGCTGTTGGACTTGGAAGGTCATGATTCCATGAAAGAAGCTTTTCGGTATTTGAGGCGAACGGCCGAAGACATCTTCGATTTCAAGCGAATGGATGAACGAGGCAAAACGGCGCATGTCATTGATCGGGTATGCCAATATATCGAGGAGCATCTGGATCAGGACATAACCCTCGTGCATCTTGCCGAACGTTATTATTTCAATCCGTCCTATCTCTCGCGTTTGTTCAAGCAAGAACGGGGAATCAACATATCCGAATACATCGAAAAGTGCCGAATACGAAGAGCCAAGGAGCTGCTGAAGGAAGGGGATTTGAAAGTAAGGGACGTGGCGCCTCTAGTCGGATACGATGCCGCCCATTCCTTCACCCGCTTTTTCAAGAAAGCGACGGGTTTAACGCCGCAGGAGTACCGGGACAATCTCGTAAAATAGCCCGGCAAGCCATCATTTGCCCGGTGTTTTCAGTATGGAATGTCGGGTTGTTGCCTTGCTTGGCAAAAGGTACACTTTTTAACGAGCGTTCCGGAACGTTGACCCGCTATAGGAATGACAGGTCACCAAGTAACGATGGAGGAGGGCATGCTCAGGGATGGAGCCCGGAAAGCCGTTACTGGTCATATCTACTTTATTTGCTTTCGTTAGCATAATCTTTGTTTTGGCAAACCTAGCGAATCGCGGCCAAGACGATTCAAAAATGTTAAACCGGGAGTTGAGTGACAAGATGAGCGATGAAATCAAAGTCAAAGCGGGCAAAACGGGAACTGAAATGATGATTCAGGGAAGCGGCGATTATGATGCGAGCCGGGATGCGGACAGCACCCGCGGCGAGGCGTATGCGGCCGCCATCGGCAAGATCCCTCCGAACGGGAATCCGGTCGTCTCCCATAAATTCGGCGCGGATCCCTATGTGCTGGCAGTGGACGGACGTGTTTATCTTTATAACACATACGACGCATTGGAGTATGACGGTGACGGGAATGTCAAGGACAACAGCTACGGCACGATCAACAGGCTGTCCGTCATCTCTTCCGCGGATCTGATCAACTGGACCGATCACGGCGCCATCCAGGTCGCAGGACCGACCGGCGCTGCCGCATGGGCAACCCAATCATGGGCCCCGGCCGTAGCGCACAAGGTGATTGACGGGGAGGACCGCTTCTTCCTGTATTTTGCCAACAACGCCAGCGGCATCGGCGTGCTGACGAGCGACAGCCCCGTTGGCCCATGGACGGATCCCATAGGAAAGCCGCTGATCACAAGGAACACGCCGGGCGTGAAAGGCGTCGCATGGCTATTTGATCCCGCCGTACTCGTTGACGACGACGGCAAAGCTTATATCTATTTTGGCGGCGGCATTCCGGAAGGCAAAGCCGAAATGCCGGATACGGCCCGCGTCATGCGGCTTGGCGACGATATGGTCAGCGTGATCGGCGAAGCTGTCACGATTCCGGCTCCCTATATGTTCGAGGATTCCGGCATTAACAAATTTAACGGAAGGTACTATTATACCTACTGCTCCAACTTTTCGGAAGGAATGCGGCCGGAGAACAGTCCCCCACCCGGCGAGATCGCTTATATGGTCAGCGAGCATCCGATGGGCCCCTGGACGTATCAAGGAACTATTTTGAAAAACCCGGGGCACTTCTTCGGAGTCGGAGGGAATAACCATCATGCCATCTTTCAGTTCCAACAAAACTGGTATATTGCCTATCATGCCCAAACGTTGGCGAAGTCCATGGGGGTTCCCAAAGGCTATCGGTCAACCCATCTGAACCGCGTTCATTTCGAGCCGGACGGTACCCTCAGGGAGATTGCCGCAGACATGGAAGGCGTGAAAGGGACCCAGCCGTTCAATCCTTTCCAACGTACGGAGGCGGTGACGATGGCATGGAATGCCGGAATTCAAGTCAATCCGTCTTCTGTTGTTGAAGACGCGCAGGGCAGTCCAACCCTGGCGGTCACGGACATCCACGACCGGGATTGGATCGCAGTGGCCAATGCTGATCTCGGAAAAGGAGCATCCGTGTTTACGGCTTGGGTCTCGGGAATAGAAGGGGGAGGGCGATTGGAGCTTCGACTGGATTGTCCGGATGGAGAACGGATAGGCACAGTGAACGTACCGCCTGCATCTGCTGCGAAACAACGTATGGAAATTTCCATTGAGGTTTCGGGCGCATCCGGCATACGTCATCTCTACTTCGTGTTTACCGGGGAGCGGGATCAGAAGCTATTTGATTTCGAAGCATGGCAATTTTATCGGTGATTGCTTCCTACTCGGCGGAGCCCGGTTTCCCTTTGAAAGCCAGGTTGGTGAATTGTGATAAGAGCCTTTTTACGCCTGATTTTGTCAAATTTGGCTTAACTCTGCAAATTTGGCTTAGCTCTGGGAAATAACGACTTTTTAAGGCTCTATTTTAGGAAAAAGCGGGTCAAATCGTGATTATTTGGCCCCACACCGTTGCAGGAAATAAGGCCTTTTTGGCACTAGCGTTGCATTAAACCTGACATGGTGCTGCCCACCCCGCAATCTCACTTACCGCACATTATGATAGCGGCATTTTGGGCTGCTATTTCGCCCAGATATGCTTTTTCGGGAAAAATAGCGGCTAAAAAGGGCCTTATTTCTCTGGTGCGAGTACAGAAATCAGGTTTTGGCCCGATTTTTTTCAAAATAAGGCCCTAAATGACCTCTATTTCACACCAAAGGGCCGGATTCGACAAAATAGCGCCGTAAAAGGCGCTATCCACCTGCCCGGTTTCAAAGGGAGGCGGTTACGGCCATTAGATCCCTCGAGTTAATGCAATGCTAGTGCCTTTTTGGCCCGCTATTTTCTCGGTAAAGGCAAATTAGGCCGGAATAACGGCCCAAATGGCCGCTATTGTAGCGGCAGCGAGCGCTTAGAGAAATTGTGGTTGGGCATGCAAAATTAAGCACGCTACGCCATGGCGAAGAGTTTTAGAACTCCCACTACGATGGCTGATGGGGCACTAGGCACTTTGATCACCGCGGGCCTCATATGATTTGGTTGTCTGTAAGCGAGGGAATACATTCTCCATTTTTTAACTTTGGCAACCTGAGATCGGACAGGTGAAATACCCTAAATTTGACAGGTTGTTCCAAAATAATGTAAGCGCTAATATAGAGTTGTAATCATTCGGGCCGGTGCCATACCGGACCCCTCATCTTTTGCTCGAAGTGGAAAGGAGGTCATGCTTTGCTTCGTATGCCGAAGGGGGGCCGATGGGCGGCAACGGCAGTGGCAGCAGCGGCGGTAGTGTCCTTTGTCCTGCTTTTGATCGTGTCCTATATGGGCAGTCGTGACAAGCAGGTTGCTGGAAGTCAGAAGCCAAATATACAGGAGGTGGGAGTCGTGGAGCTAAGGGGGAACTCTGAAGCGACGAACGGGAAGTCGAAATCCGAATCTCCAGCCCTGATTAACAAATTCGCACCAACTGAGCCGCGGGCACAGACGTCCGGAAGGCGGGATATTCCCTCGCTTCATATGCTCTTTGAGGAGGACTTTCCGATCGGCGCGGCGGTTGAACCGAATCAGATCAACAGCCCATCGGCGGAATTGCTGAAGAAGCATGTCCGCTGGCTGGTGGCGGAGAACGCCATGAAGCCGGAGGCGATGCAGCCAACGGAGGGCCAATTTCAGTGGACGAATGCGGATCGAATCGTAGAATTTGCCAAGGAGAACAACATGCGGGTTCGTTTCCATACGCTGGTTTGGCATAATCAAACTGGTGCGTGGTTCTTCCGAGATGCGGAAGGCAAGCCGATGGTGAATGAGACGGACCCCAAGCGTCGCGAGGCGAACAAAAAATTGCTGCTGGAACGCCTGGATACCCACGTCAGGACGATCGTCGGCCGATATAAGGACGAGATTACGTCTTGGGACGTGGTGAATGAAGTCATTGAACCGGGGGATCCGGACGGGATGCGCGCTAGCGAATGGTATAAAATAGCCGGTACCGATTACATCGCAACGGCATTTCGAGCCGCCCGGGAAGCCGGGGGACCCGAAGCGAAACTTTATATTAACGATTACGGTACGGATAACCCCGTGAAAAGAGACCGTTTGTTTTTGCTAGTGAAAGAATTGCTGGAACAAGGTGTTCCGATCGACGGGGTCGGACATCAGACGCATATTGACATCTATGGTCCATCGGTGGATTCCATCATCGCCTCGATGCGGAAATTCGCGGACCTCGGCCTCGACAATCTCGTCACCGAGCTCGATATGAGCATTTATGCCTGGAACGATCGCAGCGACTACGGCCAAGTGCCCCCGCAAGAAATCCTGAGCCTGCAAGCCGATCGGTACGGCGAGCTGTTTAAGGCTTTCCGTCGAAACAAAGACATTCTTGGCGGGGTTATCTTTTGGGGCATCGCCGACGATCACACCTGGCTTCATGGTTTTCCGGTCGCACGCACCAATGCGCCTATGCTGTTCGATCAACAGCATCAGCCCAAACCGGCGTTCTGGGCCGTTGTGGAGGCGGCGAAGGCTGAGTTATAAACGGGCGTATCCGGATATTTCTATCTGTCGCCATGGATTGAAAGGAGAATTCATCAGATGAACAAGACGCAGATTACGAACCCGATCATTTGGGCGGATGTGCCGGATGTGGATGTCATCCGTGTAGGGGACGCCTACTACATGGTCAGTACGAGCATGCATTCGATGCCGGGCTGCCCGATCATGAGGTCCGAGGATTTGATGCATTGGGAAATCGTTAGTTACGTATACGATACGCTCGAAGACAACGAGGCCCATCGCCTGGAAGGCGGCAAAAATATATACGGGCAAGGCGCTTGGGCGGCCAGCCTTCGTCATCATCGGGGGAAATTCTACGTTTGCTTCTCCAGCAACGATACCAGGAAATTTTACGTGTACCGTACGGACAATATCGTGCAGGGGCCGTGGCAGCGTTCCGTCATCGACGGACTTCGGCATGATCCGGGCCTGCTCTTCGATGATGACCGCGCGTTCGTGATCTACGGCAACGGGGATATTTACATCACCGAGTTGACCGGGGAAGCCACGGCCCTTAAGCCGAACGGAATCAACCAGCGGCTGTTCGAAACGGAAGCGGAAGGCATCGGTCTGCGCTGTGAAGGCTGCCATGCCTATCGAATCAACGGTTACTATTATCTGCTGTTCATCGAATGGCCGAAGCCCGGCGTCGGTAACGGCCGGCGCAGACAAATCTGTTACCGGTCACGGGAACTGCTCGGCCCTTATGAACGAAGAATCGTATTGGACGACGATCTCGGCTACCGCAACAAGGGAATCGCCCAAGGTGGACTGTTCGATACGCCGGATGGCAAGTGGTACGCGATGCTGTTCCAGGATCATGATGCCGTCGGGAGAATCCCGTGCTTGGTGCCGGTGGTTTGGGAGGAGGATTGGCCCGTGTTCGGCATGGAAGGCAAGGTGCCGGAACGGTTTGAAGTCGACTTGCCGCAAGCCGAGGCGAAGCCGCTCGTGATCAGCGATGAATTCGAATATGCATCGGATAAGCTGGCTTTGAATTGGCAGTGGAACCACAACCCGGATCATCGGCTATGGTCGGTGACCAAACGCCCCGGTTTCCTAAGACTGACGACGGGCAGCTTGGCTTCAGGCGTGCTTCAGGCGCGAAATACGCTGACACAGCGTACGGAAGGGCCGGCATGCTCGGGGAGTGTCTTATTGGACACGGGGCGGATGAATCCCGGCGATCATGCGGGGCTTGTTGCCCTGCAAAGCCAATTCGGCACCGTCGGCGTTAAAGTTGCGGAGAACGGCGACAAGTTCATCTCGATGAGTGTGAACGATGGAAATGGCGAAGAAATGGAGCTGGAAAGGGTTTCTTTTCGCGGCAGGAATGTATATTTGAAGATCGACTTTGATTTTGAGAACAGCAAAGATGTGGCTATCTTTTATTATTCCGTCGACGGGACGGAATGGTTGCCGATCGGAGGGGAGCTGCGCATGCGCTATACCTTGGATCACTTTATGGGTTATCGCATCGGGCTTTATTATTATGCGTCCAGGCAAATCGGCGGTCATGCCGACTTCGATTTTTTCCGTTACGAAAAAGCCGAGCGATCAGTGACGTAACCAAAATGAGAGGAGTTGATCGATGATGAAAAGAACCGGATGGACGCTCAAGCTGTTATTGGCGGTGCTGCTCCTGTTGCCGGCAACGCAGGGACTCCATCATGGCGCGGCCGATGCATGGTCGGGCATGCCGATGTCCAAGCTTCACGTCAGCGGCAACCAACTGGTAAACAGCGAGGGGCAGCCCGTTGTCCTGAGCGGATGGCACCAGCCCGGTGGCTCGTACTGGACTTATCAGGGAAGCAATTACTACCTGAACCGGAATGGGGGGAATCGTCATGCTGCCATTTTGGAGTATTTAAAGGATATTACCGACACATTCTCCGATCCCTCTCCGAAGTACGGTAACAATCACGGCTGGTATATGAACCAGGTTAGGCTCTTTATCGACCGCGAAGACATGGGCGACGTGGCGGCCGGAACGTATAATTTTGCGGGCTTGCAGTCCTTTACGAAGAATGTCGTAGTGCCTTATATCCAGTATGCCAAGACCAAAGGAATCTACGTTACGCTAGGCCTCGACTTCACACTCCAGGATAATCGGGCCACGACGCAGGCCAATCTCGAGAAATTCAATCAAATCTGGGGATATCTTGCCTCGCAACCGGCGATCAAAAGCGCGGACAACGTTATGTTCGAGATCATCAATGAACCGGTTCTGTCCTATGCGAACGGACGTTGGGGAGGCAACCCTTCCGATCCTGATTTCCCGGCGTTTTGGGACTCGCTGCGCCATTTTCAAAATTCCATCATTTCCACGATCCGCAGTCAAGGGGCGGATAACGTGATATGGGCCGCCGGCCTAGGATGGGATCAATATTATCAGCTATGCGCCACCCGTCCGTTAACCGATCCGCTGAACAACATCGGATACGCTGTCCATTGGTACCCGGGCTACGGAGCAAAGGATAACGCTTCGATACTTCAGCAGCAATGGGATACCAACATCAAGCCTTGCGCAGACAACTATCCGATCAATATTACGGAAACGACCTGGTTTAAACGGCTGCCGGGTGACTCGGAGTACTGGGAACTGTTCAACGGATCGAGCGAAGGTTTCGGCAAAAACACCAAAGCCATATTTACGGCAGCCGGAAACGTCAGCATCGCGGTCCACATGAACGGTTTTCTCCTTCAGCCGGGGGCAAGAAGCACGTTTGCCGATCCGACGGCAGGGCTGCTCTACGACGGCGATCCGGCACGGGACGGCATGGCCCGCTTTATCTTCGAATGGTACTATGAACGAGCACAGCTTCATCCGTGGAACGGGATGTGGAACGGGATTACGTCGGGGGAAACCTATAAAATCGTGAATCGCGCCTCAGGCAAGGTGATCGACGTCCCCGGCGGTCAAAACAGTAATTCACTGCAGTTGCAGCAATGGCCAGACAATAACGCTACGGCGCAGCGATGGGTTGCCGATGATATGGGAGCATACAACAATCTGTACCGGCTTCGCAGCGTCAGCTCGAGCGACGGCAAGGTGATGGATGTTAGAAACGGTTCGAAAAACAACGGGGAAGCGGTACAGCTCATGGAGGATTACGGGAATTCGGCGCAGCGATTCCGCCTGATCAAGCTCAGCAACGGATATTGGAGCATCCTTAACGCGAACAGCAATAAAGCCGTCGAAGTGGCGGGGGGGTCGTCCGCCGACGGGGCGAAGCTCCAGCAGAACCCTTATCGCGGGGATTTGCATCAGCAATGGCAGTTGATCCTTGTGAATTGACGAAAATTCAAGGAGGAGCAGTCTCATGAATTTACGGTTTAAGAAATCCATATACGCATGTTTGGCCCTTGTCATGGCATTGTCCATCCTGGGGGCACCTGGAAAAATTGCCGCAGCCAGCGACGCCATCGTAAATATTTCGGCGGAAAAACAAGTGATTCGTGGTTTCGGGGGGATCAACCATCCGGTCTGGATCGGGGATTTGACGGCGGCACAAAGAGAAACCGCCTTCGGGAACGGAAATAATCAGCTGGGTTTCTCGATTTTGAGAATCTATGTACACGAAGACCGAAATCAATGGTACCGGGAAGTGGAAACGGCCAAACGAGCCATTGCCCTTGGTGGGATCGTATTCGCATCGCCATGGAATCCGCCCGCCGACATGGTCGAGACCTTCAACCGAAACGGCGATCCGTCGGCAAAGCGGCTCCGTTATGACAAGTATGCCGCGTATGCCCAGCATCTTAACGACTTCGTGACGTATATGAGAAACAACGGCGTGAATCTGTATGCGATTTCCGTCCAGAACGAGCCCGATTATGCCCATGACTGGACGTGGTGGACGCCGCAGGAAATGCTTCGTTTCATGAAAGAAAATGCCGGATCGATTAATACGAGAGTGATCGCGCCGGAATCGTTCTAGTATCTGAAAAATATGTCGGACCCGATACTAAACGATCCGCAGGCGCTAGCCAATATGGATATTCTTGGCGCTCATCTGTACGGGACCCAGGTCAGCAATTTCGCTTATCCTTTGTTCAAACAAAAAGGAGCGGGCAAAGATCTCTGGATGACGGAGGTATACTATCCGAACAGCGACAACAACTCGGCGGATCGTTGGCCCGAAGCCCTGGATGTGTCCTACCATATCCACAATGCGATGGTAGAGGGAGATTTTCAAGCTTACGTCTGGTGGTATATCCGCAGATCGTACGGACCGATGAAAGAGGACGGCACGATCAGCAAACGCGGTTACGCTATGGCGCATTTCTCCAAATTCGTCCGTCCCGGGTATGTCCGAGTTGAAGCGACGAAAAATCCGGAAACGAACGTTTATGTATCCGCCTATAAAGGTAATAAGAAGCTTGTTATCGTTGCCGTCAACAAAAATAACGCCGGGGTAAATCAGAACTTTGTCCTGCCCAATGCATCGGTTTCGAAAATCTCCAGATGGATCACTAGCGGCAGCAGCAATCTTCAGCCGGGAACGGAGCTTACGATGACGGGTGGAAATTTCTGGGCTCATCTCCCGGCTCAAAGCGTGACCACCTTTGTCGCTGATCTTGGCTAAGCTTCGGGTAACGCAAGGGGCCTAGGAAGGTAAGGGATTCAAACCGTTAAAGACCGGTAGAATAGTAGGCCTTGTATTCGGACGGCGTCATGTTCATATAGAACTTAAACCACTTGGAAAAGTAGCTGGCATGCTGATATCCGGACTCCAGCGCGGCTTCCAAAACATTGTACGATCCGGTGCGCAGCAGGTTGGCGGCTTGATTGATTCGAATGAAATTCAAGTATTCCATCGGCCGCATCCCGGTTTGCGTTTTGAAGAACTTGCAAAAATGGGAGCGGCTGAGGGACACCACGGCCGCCAATTGATCCAAATCCAGCTTGTCCCGGGCGTGTTCTTCCATATAAGCGAGCAGTTTCTTTATCTGCTGGTTCGCCTCGCGTGCGGGGCGTTTTCCCTGGTCTTCATTTCTCTTTATCAGTCCGTATTGGCAAATATCCGCAATCAGCAGGAACAACAGGCCTTTTATACTCATCTCATAGCCAGGTGAGCGCTGCTTATAGCGAATCAGAAGCTGCCGGACATGGTCCAGCAGTACGGGAGGCGTCCCCACCGATGTGGATAACAAGGCGGGGAGCCTCACTTTTTCCAGTAAAATCGGACCCAGGAACAGCTCCTCGATTCGATCCGCTTGGAATGAAGACAACCAGGATAATTTGAATACGATGGAGTAATAGCAAATCACTACACCCTGATCGTTAATTCCCGAATGCAGCTCTCCCGGATGAACGATCAGCGCTTCTCCCGCCGAAACGGCAAACCTCCGGTCTTCGATGCGGAATTCGGCCTTTCCTTCAGCCAGATAAATGATTTCCATTTCGCTATGCCAATGGACGGGAAGGATGGAATAGGCGTCGGCCGGGTGCTCCACCTTGTAAATATCCAGCGGGAATTCGGGAACACCGTGCAGCTTGTCCTCCCGGTAACGATGTTCAAACATAATGCCCTCCCACAAAACCGTAATATAGTGATCAAGAAACGTAATTATCTGCTAGATATTGCGAAAACAACAATAATATCATTATATTAATTCAAATCCATCGGGAAGGGGAGCGGTAATTTTGGAGCTGGTTCAATATCAGATCGAATCGAACGGCGTTAAGTTGGACACCTCCGATGGGATCATCCATATCGCTTTTTGCGCGGCGGGCATCGTAAGAATTCGTTACACCTTGGATTCGGAGTTTGGCAGCAAACGGAGCCTAGTAGTTGTGGAGCATCAGGAGAGGAAGGATGTTCCATGGACGGTTACGGAACGATCCGGGGATCTGGAACTGACCACCGATGTGCTCACGATTCGGGTGGACAAATCGACCTGCGCTTTCAGCTATTGGGAGGCGAGCGGCGGACTGTTGGCGAAAGAACCGTCCAGAGGAGGCAAGACGCTTGAGCTCACCGACGTTTACCGGACGATCTTCGACGTTTCCAAGGATTCTGTTGAGAATAATCTCGGAGCGGATGGGCTTCGGGCAAGAGTTGAAGGCATGAACCGCATTTTCGATAGGCGGGCCTATCATACCAAGCTGGAGTTCGAGTGGCAGCCCGGGGAGGCACTGTACGGGCTTGGCTCGCATGAAGAAGGGATGATGAACCTTCGGGGCAAACATCAATACTTGTACCAACAAAATATGAAAGCGGTTGTACCCGTGCTGTTGTCCACGCGCGGCTACGGAATTTTGGTGGACTCCTGTTCGAATCTAAGCTTTCACGACGACTCCTTTGGTTCGTACATCTGGACCGATGTTGACGACGAGATGGATTATTATTTTATTTACGGTCCGGAATTCGATCGGATTGTAGCCGGCATTCGCTTTTTAACGGGCGAAGCGCCGATGCTGCCGAAGTGGGCTTACGGCTATGTGCAGTCGAAAGAAAGATACGTGTCCCAGGAGGAATTGATCGCTATCGTACAGGAGTATCGGGAGCGCAAACTGCCGCTGGATTGCATTGTATTGGACTGGCAGTCGTGGGAAGGCGAACTGTGGGGACAAAAGACTCTGGATTCACGGCGTTTTCCGGACCCCTCGGGTATGATGCGCAAGTTGCATGAAATGAACGCCAAATTGATGGTATCGATCTGGCCGACCATGAGAAAAGGGGGTGACAATCATCGCGAAATGAGCGAGTCCGGTTTTCTGCTCGGAAACCAGGCCACATACGACCCTTTCAAGGAGGAAGCTCGCCGATTGTATTGGAAGCAAGCGGATGACGGACTGTTTTCTCATGGTATAGACGCGTGGTGGTGCGACTGTACAGAGCCGTTCGAAGCGGACTGGAAAGGAGCGGTGAAGCCGGAGCCCGAATTGCGAATGCTGACCAACACGGCCGAATCCAAGCTTTATCTTGACCCGGAGTATATCAATGCCTATTCGCTGCTGCATTCCAAAGGTATCTATGAAGGACAACGCTCCGTAACCGCCAGTAAACGGGTTGTGAATCTGACGCGTTCCGCTTTTGCCGGGCAGCATCGCTACGGCACGATTACATGGTCGGGTGATATATCGGCCAATTGGGAGACGCTCAGAAAGCAAATTGCGGACGGTCTTAACTTTTGCATGACGGGGTCTCCTTACTGGACGCTTGATATAGGAGCGTTTTTCATTCACAATAAGCCGGACCTTTGGTTTTGGAACGGGGATTTTAACGAGGGAGTTGCGGACCTGGGGTACCGCGAGCTTTATGTCCGCTGGTTCCAATGGGGAGCTTTTCTCCCCATGTTCCGTTCGCATGGTACGGATACGCCTAGGGAAGTTTGGCGATTCGGCGAGCCGGGCGAGCCGTTTTACGACACATTGGTGAAGTATTTGAAGCTCCGATACAGGCTGATGCCTTACATCTATTCACTTGCGGGGGCGGTCGCGCATCAAAGCTATACGATGTTTCGGGCGCTGGCTTTTGATTACCGGGAAGATACGCGTGTGCACAACATCGATGATCAGTTTATGTTCGGCCCGGCGTTCCTTGTCGCGCCTGTCACAACAGCGATGTACTACGGTCCCGGCTCCTGCAAGTTGCATAACGTCAGTAAGTTTCGCAATGTCTATTTGCCGGCCGGTGAATGGTACGAATATTGGAGCGACGAACGAATCGAGGGCGGCAAGACGATCGAGGCGAAAGCCGATTTGGAGACGCTTCCGCTCTATGTCCGCGCCGGCTCGATTATTCCTGTCGGACCGGATCTCCAATTCGCCGACGAACTGCCGAGCGCGCCCATACGCCTGAAAGTATACCCCGGCAAGGATGCCGAATTCACACTTTATGAAGATGAAGGGGATACCTACAATTACGAGTCCGGTTCGTACTCCTTGATTGAGATGCACTGGTGCGAAGCTGCGCGCACACTAACGATAGGGGGACGGAACGGCAATTTCGACGGTATGCCTAACGAAAGAGAATTCTTGGTTGAAATCGCCGGCAAAGCTGGTCAATGCATCGTTTTTTACCGGGGTGACGCTGTGGTCGTGAGAGAAGATCAAGTTGAAAACGCTGTGCTATTTCTAGACTCTTCGATGGGAAAGGAGGATGGATGATGACCGGACCTTCATCGGATGCCGTTGATGAAACAGGAGCTGCAATGTCGACTCAGGAATCGGCTTATCGCAGGATGATTGCGAAATCGCTTTTAAGTCAAGGCAATAACCAAAGATTGAAGAGGGCCATCGAGAAAGCGAAAAGAGGCGAGCAAGTTACGATCGCTTATATCGGGGGTTCAATTACGCAGGGGGCGGGTGCGGAGCCGCTGCCGACGAATTGTTACGCTTACCGGTCGTACCAGCTCTTTAAGCGAATGTTCGCGCCCGCCGACGGCAGCTCCATTCACCTGGTCAAAGCAGGGCTGGGGGGTACACCGTCGGAACTGGGGGTCGTCCGTTATGATCGTGATGTGACCGGGGACGGTGCGGTAAAGCCGGATATCGTCGTCGTGGAGTTTGCCGTCAACGATGCGGACGACGAAACCGAAGGGAATTGTTACGAAAGTCTGGTGCTTAAAGCCCTTGGCGCCGACAACAAGCCCGCGGTAATCCTGCTGTTCAGTGTGTTTGAAAACGACTGGAATCTCCAAGATCGGCTCGCCCCTGTCGGTTGGCATTATCAGCTTCCGATGGTCAGTATAAAAGACGCCGTCGTGGAGCAGTTTCAATGGACCCGTGAGCAGGGCAACATCGTGTCCAAGGAGGAATTTTTCGCCGATATGTATCACCCTACTAATCGGGGACACGAGATTATGGCCGATTGTCTGGGGCGTTTATTCGATGTAACCGACCGGGCAGTCTCGGACGAGGAGGATATATCCATCCACAAGCCACCGGCCATTGGCAACGACTTTATCGATATACGGCTGCTGGACCGACTAAATGGCCCAAGTATCGCACGAATAAATGAGGGGAGCTTTCGGGAGACCGATGCCGAGCTGCAGTTGGCGGAAATGGACGATCATTCCTTGGGGACACCTCAATTCCCCAATAACTGGATGCACACGGCCGAAGCAGGGGATGCTCCGTTCAGGATGACCCTGAGGAGCAAACGGCTCATTTTGGTTTACAAGGATTCGGGGGACGCGGAATTTGGCAGCGCAAACATAGGGGTGGACGGGAAAATGGTAAGGGTAGCCGATCCGCATCAAGTGAACTGGACTCACTGCCATGCCGTGATCCTATACAATGAGCGGGAGTCCGCCGAACACACGGTGGAGATTACAATGGCGGACGGACAACAGAATAAGCGGTTTACAATCCTGGGATTTGGCTATTCGCCGTAATGAATTCATTTTTGAAGGAAAATACGAAAGGAGAGAATGGAATGGGAACGACAGCTCCGGAAGGCTTCGATCGGTACCGGGAAAATATTGCCCGCGGAAATGTGGAGATGGTGGAATATTTCTCCGAAACGGTAGGGAATTCCCGAAAAACGCGGATATATACGCCCCCAGGATATTCCCCAAACCAAACTTATAACGTATTGTACCTTTTGCACGGTATTGGAGGGGACGAAAACGAATGGTTCAACCATGGGCAGCCCCAGATCATCCTGGATAACCTCTACGCCGACGGCATGCTGGAGCCCATGATCGTCGTGTTTCCCAACGGCCGAGCGATGCCGGACGACCGTCCCGTTGGAGATATTTTCGACCCCGAGAAGATTCGGGCGTTCGAAAGATTCGAATCCGACCTGCTCCAGGATCTGATCCCGTGGATCGAGTCGAAATACTCGGTATCGCCAGACCGGGAGAGCCGTGCGATCGCAGGCTTGTCCATGGGCGGCGGGCAGTCCTTGAACATCGGCTCGAACCATCTCGACCGGTTTGCCTGGATCGGAGCCTTTTCCCCGGCGCCTAATACCAAAACTCCCGATCGGCTATTTCCCGATCCGCAGGAAGCCGCGGCCCTTCTCCGACTGCTGTGGCTTTCTTGCGGAGATCAGGATGATCTCAAGCATATCAGCGAACGGACGCATGCTTATTTGGCGGAGCACGGTGTACCTCACATATGGTTTGAGGAAAGCGGAGGCCACGATTGGTTCGTGTGGAAAAACGATCTGTATCATTTTTCCCAACGGTTATTCAAAGTTGCAAAATGAGAAGAGTGCCGCAGTTGATGAGGAGGACGTCGTGAAATGAAACAGCAAGGATTAAATCCCTACCTGCCGTCATGGGAATATGTACCTGACGGAGAACCCTATGTTTTTAACGGCAGGGTTTATGTGTACGGCTCGCACGACCGTTTCAACGGAGACGTGTTTTGTATTAACGATTATGTGTGCTGGTCGGCATCCGTGGACGATTTGGGCGACTGGCGATATGAAGGTGTGATTTACAAGAAAACGGATGACCCGCTTAATCCGGACGGCAGCATGTGCCTTTATGCGCCTGACGTTACCGTCGGTCCGGATGGACGGTATTATCTCTACTATGTTCTCGATAAGGTTTCTATCGTTTCGGTAGCCGTCTGCGATACACCGGCCGGCAAATATGAATTTTACGGTTACGTCAGGTATGCGGACGGCACACGTCTGGGAGAAAGAGAAGGCGACGAGCCCCAGTTTGATCCGGGCGTGTTGACGGAAGGAGAGAAAACCTATCTGTATACCGGTTTCTGTGCAGTCGGAGACCAATCCAGACACGGGGCCATGGCCACGGTGCTGGGTCCCGATATGCTGACGATCGTGGAAGAACCGGTATTTGTCGCGCCGAGCGAACCATACAGCAAGGGCAGCGGGTTTGAAGGACATGAGTTTTTTGAGGCTCCTTCCATCAGGAAGAAAGGCGATACCTATTATCTTATCTATTCCTCGATCGCCATGCATGAATTGTGCTATGCCACCAGCAAATTTCCGACGAAAGGATTTGTCTACCGGGGGATTGTCGTAAGTAACAACGATCTTTATATTGATTCCTACAAGCCGGCGGGCAAACCTATGTATTACGGCGGGAATAATCATGGAAGCATCGTCCAAATCAACGGGAATTGGTTTGTTTTTTACCATAGACATACCAACGGCACAGCTTTCAGTCGGCAAGGCTGTCTCGAACCGATCACTTTCAGGGAGGACGGAAGGATTCCACAGGTGGAGATGACCTCCTGCGGTCCGAATGGCGGGCCGCTTGCGGGGCGCGGGGAATATCCCGCTTACTTGGCATGTAATCTGTTTTGCAAAGACGAGGCGCTGTATACCGGCGGTTTCGGCTCGGGGGCGTGGCTGGATAGCCGATTCCCGAAAATAACCCAGGATGGAAAAGACGGGGATGAAGAAATCGGGTACATCGCCAATATGACGGATTCCGCTACGGCCGGTTACAAGTATTTTGACTGCCGTGGAATCAGGAAGGTTAAAATCAAGGTACGCGGTTACTGCCAAGGGGTCTTTGAGGTTAAAACGTCATGGGACGGCCCGGCTCTCGGAAGTATACCGGTCCAATTTTCGAATATCTGGACGGAATATGCTGCCGATGTCGTCATTCCGGACGGTATACAAGCGCTTTATTTTACTTATAGAGGTTCGGGAGGCGCAAGTCTGTCCTCATTTACATTACTTGGAGATGAATAGGAACACCAATTCAAATTCAAAAAGCGGTCTCCGTTCGCAGGGATGCGAAGAGGCCGCTTTTTGTTCTTTTTCCATCTGACCGAGTTTCTATTTCATATCGCGCCAGTTTTGGATATTGTTCTCCCAAATATATTTATATTTATCGATAATATCTCTTGCCGTTTTTGGCTTTTGTCCAGTTAAAGTTTCAATGGCATCGGAATGAACGTTTAATAGCCCTTCTTTAATGCTGGCATCGGTTGTCACGAGATCATCGCCGCAGAATGGGACAGGCGAGCGGGAGAAGTCTCCGGTAATTTCTCTGGGAATGTGCAGTTTCTCCAGGTGCTCGTAATATTGCTCCGCATTCACAGGGACATACTCCAGGTCCTTGCCGGAAACCTCTTTGATAAGATTGCACAGATCCCTTACGGAAACGGATTCTGATCCAACGATGTTGTAAGCTTTGTTGTCTTCGCCTTTTCCGAGCAGGGCTGCGGCTGCGGCCCGTGCGCAGTCATCTTTGTGGACGAGAGTAGCCCGCTCTTCACCGGCCGTGCTCAACCACTTATTGCCGGACATGAGGGCCAACATCGTATACATGGTCAGATAGTTTTCCAGATATAAGTTATTTCGCATTGCATTATAGGCAATGCCTGTCGACTTTAAGTAGTTTTCAGTCGCAGTATGGTCCGGAGTTACAAAAACATGAGCGTAATTGGGATCTGTCGCACCGATAAAAGAACTGTAGGTGATGTGTGAAACCCCTGCTTTGATTGCCGTATCAATCGCATTTTTGTGCTGTTGGACTCTTTTGCCTACTTCAAGCCCAGAGACGATATAGATACGATCCCCATCTTTGAAAGCCCGTTCCATGGACGGAATGTCATCATAATCGATTTCGAAGATTTGAACGCCCGCACCTTCCCAACGTTGAACCGTATCTTTGGGAATTCTGTCTTTCTTCATACATGTGAAGGTTAAATTTCGACCATCCACTTCCGCGAGCACCGTTTCCGCTACACGGCTTGCTAGTTGACCGTCTACGCCGGTTACAATATAACGCATTTTCATTCCTTCTCTCTAGTGATTATTTTCACAATTAAAGAGTAGCACAGGTTGACACTGGTGTGAAATTACCCTATGTTATGAGTTATAAAAAGGATTTATATATTAAAAAGGGTGTTACAAGTGAATATACAGCAACTCAAATGTTTTGTTTCTCTGGCTGAAACACTGAATTTTTCGACAACGGCGGAGAAATTAAATTTGACCCAGCCCGCTGTAAGCCATAATATTAAAAGTTTAGAAAATGATCTGGGAATCACTTTGTTTGTCCGCAACAAAAGAACCGTAAATCTGACGATCGCCGGGCATAGCTTCTACGAAGATTTGGAAGGACTTCTATTCCGGTTGGACCAATCCATTAAGAAAGCACAACGGCTTTCGGAGAAATATGAAAGTACTTTGATCATCGGATACACGGAGACTGTTTTTGAGAAGAATTTCTTGCCGGACCTTATTAAGCGGTTTAAGGAACAATATCCGCAGATCCAAATCCAGTTAAAAAAGTCTAATTTGACAAGAGAGAAAGAAGACCTTTTGAACCAAAAGTTTGATATCGTCTTTACTACAGAAGATAATTTGGGAAAGGATACTGATTTTTGTTTTTACCCCGTGCATCGAGGGTCTTATGGTTGTATACTGCCCCCGAATCATCCTTTTGCGAAGGAAAGAGAGTTGTCCGTCGAACAATTAAATCATGAATCGCTCGTTTTGTTTGATGATCACCAATCTCCCCCAACCCTAAAAAGGCTGCATAGGCAAATCATTGAGAATTGTCCGGATTCCGTCTATACCTACGGAGATACCATTAATACCGTACATACCATGATAAAGAGTGATCTTGGCATTTCGGTTCTGCCGGACTTTGTGATTGGAGAGGATAGCGAGATCGTCTTCGTTCCTTTAAGCCACACTGAAGAAGTGATCTACGGGATCGCCTGCCTTAGAAGCGAAGAGCGCTTGGAAGTAAAACGCTGGATCTCAAATATTAGAGAGTTATTCACTTAAATCGAACCTGAACCGGGCAAGGGGAATCCTTGCTGTGGCTTCAGGTTTTTTAGGCTTCTCTTTGTCCGGCAACAAGGCGGGCTATTGAAAAAATGACAACGCTTTCTTAAAAATGTTGGCTTACGGCGATAAAGTCCGGGAGGATAGACTAGTTGTAAAGCCCCTGCTTCCGAAGTAAGTTTCGCACGAAGCTTATTCGGGAAGCAACGCTCACAAAACTTTGAGGAGGAGCGCATATGGAACTGGATACACCGCTGACGAGCCCTGCGGCTCAGGGTGGCCGGCGGAGCCAACTGTGGAAGCGGTTCAAAAAGCAAAAGGTACTGCATGCATTTGTCGGACTCGGCATGATTTTTCTGCTGGTTTTTTCGTACACGCCGATGTTTGGGATTTTGATGGCATTTAAAGATTACAGCATTTCAAACGGCATTCAGGGGATCTTTACCAGCGAATGGGTGGGCCTGAGGTATTTCGATGAGTTCATTCACGATTATCAGTTTGCCACGATTGTCCGCAACACGCTGGTCCTGAGCTTTCTGAAGGTCATCTTTGCCTTCCCGGCGCCGATCCTGCTCGCGATCATGCTGAACGAAGTGAAGAACATGGCGTTCAAGCGGTTCGTTCAGACGATCAGCTATTTGCCGCATTTTATTTCCTGGGTTGTCGTTGTCGGCGTCTCCTACGCTTTTCTGTCCGCGGACGTCGGCATGGTGAACAGAGCTCTTGTCGAAGCCGGATTGATCGACAAACCGCTCAATATTTTGACGAGTCCCGATTACTTCTGGGGGCTTGCCGTCGGAAGCGCGATTTGGAAGGAAATGGGCTGGTGGACAATCATCTTCCTGGCGGCCATTACGGGAATCAATCCCTCGCTTTACGAAGCGGCCGAGATTGACGGCGCAGGCAGACTGGCGCGCATCCGTTATATCACGCTCCCGGGGATGAAAGGAACCATCGTCGTTGTGCTGGTCCTGACGATCGGCAGCATTCTCGGCGGCGGGCTGGTCGGTTCGAACTTCGAGCAGGCCTATCTGTTCGGCAACAGCATCAACAATCCGACATCGGAGATCGTCCAGACCTACGCGTTCAAAGTCGGCCTGAGCGACGGACGTTTTTCTTATGCTGCGGCGATCGATCTAATACAGTCCGTCATCTCGGTGGTGTTGATTTTCTCCAGCAACTTCATCGCCAAGCGAGTTTCGGGGTCAAGCTTATTCTAGAAAAAAGGAGGGTTGGGGGTGCTCAAAAGCCAAAAACAGAAGGATTTTCTTTTTGACAGCGTGATTTACATTGTATTGTTTATCATCATGCTCACCATGTTGTACCCGTTCTATTATGTGCTGATCGCCTCATTCAACAAAGGCTCCGATACGCTCCTGGGAGGCGTCTATTTATGGCCTCGAAGCGTTACTTTGGAGAATTATAAAATTTTTCTGGAAGATCCGAAATGGTATCGCGCCTTTTTGGTTACGGTTGCCCGGACGATAACGGGTACGGCACTGGGGCTTCTGCTGACGAGCCTGGTCGCTTACGCGCTTTCGCACCGCGATTTGTTGTTCAGCAAGACGTATTTTTCGATCATCGTTTTCGCGATGTACTTCTCCGGCGGTTTGATTCCTTATTACGTGGTGCTGCGCTCGATCGGATTGCTTAATTCATTTGCCGTATATATTGTGCCATCCATGCTCAATACGTTTTTTCTGCTGATCGCCATCTCGTTCTTTCGCGAAATCCCCGGCGAGATGAAGGAATCGGCGCATATGGACGGCGCCGGCGAACTCGTGATTTTTTTTCGGATTATCCTTCCGGTTTCAACGCCGGTACTCGCCACCATGGCATTGTTCATGGGCGTCGGCCAATGGAATTCATGGCTGGACTCCGCTTATTTCGTACAGTCGGAAAACTTGAGAACGCTTACTTACCGCATGATGGAAGTGATCAACAAGAGCAACTCGCCAATGGATGCCATTGCCGTTGCGAACAGCGCTTCGGCCTCGGCAGGGGTTACGAGCTTCTCGCTGCAGGTCACGTCGATGGTCGTCTCCATCGTTCCGATCATTTGCGTTTATCCGTTTTTGCAAAAATATTTTGTGCATGGAATCATGCTGGGCTCTGTGAAAGGGTAGAAAATCATTTCCATTTTTAAGCGCTTACATCAAAATAACCATATACCATTGGAGGGGTTCCATTGAAAACAGTTCATAGCTACAAGCTGCTCTCGGCGGCGTTGGCGGTGGTGCTTGCGTTCACGCTGCTGTCCGCCTGCGGCGGCAACGGTAAAGGCGAAGGCGCAACCGCGAAGCAGGGCGGCGAGTCGCCGGAGAAATCCGGAGGCGTGAAGGAGTTATCGCTATTCATTGATGCGCCATGGTACCCGGTAAAAGAATGGAAAGGACCGGTAGCCGAAAAAATTACGGAGAAAACGGGGGTCAAGCTCAATGTTACCGTCGCGACGGACGATAAGCAGCTGCCGCTGATGATTGCTTCCGGAGATCTGCCGGACCTCGTCTTCACGTATTCCAATATCAATCGGTTGTCGGACGCGAAGCTGTCCTATCCCTGGAATGAATTGATCGAGAAATATGCTCCGGATTTCAAAATCGATCCGACAAGAATAGCGATCCATACGATGGACGACGGCAACTTCTATACGGTTCGGAATTCATTCGCTACGCAGGAGGAAATGGCTCAACATAAATATTCGATCGGCAGCGACGGCAATCCCGGCATAGCGGTGCGGGAAGACATCCTGAAGGAGCTCGGCGATCCGCCGATTCAATCGCTCGACGATTTCACGAAAGTGCTCGGCCTGGTCAAGGAGAAGTATCCCGATATGGTCCCGCTGATCATGGACAAAGAATGGATTGAGCAGTATTTTTTGCAGCAGTTCGGCACCGAAGCCCTCCTGGACGGCTGGTATGAACGGGACGGAAAAGTGGATTACTCCATCAGACAGCCGAAGATGTTGGACTTTTTCAAATTTATGAACAGCTTATACCGGAATGGATACATTCTGGCGGAAAATTTCGCATTCGCCAACGACCAGATCGACGACCAGTACGTGACAAGCGGCAAAGCGTTCGCCCACGGCTATACCGTGACCGCGGCGGACTCGGATAACATCAAAATCAAGAGCGGCGGAGGCTCATTTACGTTCAAAATGCTGCCCAGCGCCTTGTCGAAAGACGCGAAGGTCGTAAGTACGGGGCTCGGATTTGCCGGCACGTTCATTACCAAGAAAAACAAGGATCCGGAGGCGTCAATCAAGTTCATTCAATACCTGGCGAGCGACGAAGGCAAAAAACTGACTATGTTTGGCGTCGAGGGCGAGCATTGGACATGGAACGAGGCGGGTTATCCGGATCTGAAATACAATCCGACCGATGCCGACTTCATCAACGGCAATGGGATTAAATGGTGGTACCTGTACAACGACGGAGTCACGGAAGGCATGCTGTCCTATGTTCCCGGCACGCAGAAGACACAGGCCCTGATGGAGACAAAGGCCATTACGACCTATAAACCGGCGATCGGTCTGATCCAGACCCAGCCGGATTCCAAAGAAAAGACGCTCAAAACCAAGATCGACGAAATGATCAAGAATGAGAAGGTTAAAATTTACCTGGCGAATTCCGAAGAGGAGGCCGTCGCGAAATACGAGAATATGATAAAGACCGCCGAGAATATGGGCTTGCAAGAGCTTGTCGATTGGGCGAACGAGACTTATCAGAAGAAGAAGGATTTGTTCGAGTAAGCGAGAGGCCGCCGCAGCCGGTAGGGACGTCAGTCTCTACCGGGTTTTGCTTGCTCATGGCAAGGTTGGAGGAAATAAATCGGCAGCGGGAGGAATCGTTACCGTGAGCATTGTACGCAAAATCATTTTAGGCTATGTCATCCTGATTTTTATTCCGGTCGTCACGTTCGGTTATTACTACTATGTTCAAATCTACGCCAACCTGACCCAACAATTCGTGGAGAGCCGGCAAAAAATATTGGAACAGGCCAAGGCAAACATGAAGGCGGACCTGACCCGAATCGACTCCATCCATCGCTTGCTGCAATATAACCCGTATGTCACGGATTATTTAGGCGGCATTTATGAATCCGACTCGGACAGCATTTACGCGTACAATCGGTATATCAGTCCTATAATTACACAGTCTCTGTACGCCAATCCGGAAATTGAAATGTTCAGGATCTATACAACAAAGGAGCGCGTGCTTCAAATCACCGACCGGTTTATCGATATATCGGCTCTGGACCCTCAGAGCAAGGAGATCGCCGGTTTGCTCAAGCCCGGTCAAGGCGTATGGGGGGTGCCCGAACCGGGAGCCCGGGAACCGGGACTCGTTTTTTATCAGAACATTTACAACCCGGATTTTACAGAGGTCATCGGGCTCCTCGAACTCCGCGTGAGCGGTGGTCTCATTCGAAAATTTTACAACGCGGCAGGCGGGGAAGGAAACTGGAACGCGTTCCTGTTACCGAAGCAGAGAGGTTTGCCGGCGGCGGAAGGCGCGATTGCCGGGATGGACGACGAAACGTGGAAACAGCTCGGCTCGAACGATACGAAAGCCTATTTCATCAACCGGAAAACGATCGTAAATCAGCTCTACATCGAGGAGCTCGACGTCCGGGTCGTCGTCACCGGAAAAGTAAACGAAGTGTTTCACGCGGTTAAACGCAAGGAAATTATTCTGATTTCCACCATCGCCCTTCTACTGGGGGCCTTGTCGCTTGCTTATTATACGCTCGCGTCGACCATTACGAAACGCATCCTTCGGCTGGCCAGGCATATGCGCAACCTGAGCGATGATAACATGAAACAGTACATCAGCAAGTACGACAGGCCGAACCGTCAGGATGAGATCGGGTTTCTGACCATGACCTACAACTCGATGATCCGGCGTATGGATGAACTGATCAACAACGTCCACCGGGCCGAGCTGCGAAACAAAGAAGCGGCCTATAAAGTGCTGCAAGCCCAAATCAAACCGCATTTTCTTTACAACACGCTTGAGACTATCCGAATGCTGGCGGAGTCCAACAACGATAAAGAGGTAGCCGACATTTCCTATTGGTTCGGAAAGCTGATGCGCTACAGCCTGTCTTCCAAGGAGGATCAGACGGTGCTTGCCAGGGAGATCGAGACGGTCGTCTTCTATCTCAATATTCACAAAATGCGGCTTCAGAGCAGGCTGAGTTACGAGATTGACATCGCCGTCGACGCGGAGCAGATCGCCTGTCCCCGGTTCATACTCCAGCCTTTGATCGAGAACAGCATCATCCATGGGGCCTCCGCAACGCTACGCCCTGTCCAGATCAAGCTTCAGGCGTCGGAAACGGCCGACGAAGTCCGAATCCGCGTTTCGGACAGCGGAATAGGCATTCCGGAAGACCGACTGCACAGGCTCCGTTCACGGCTGACGGAGGAAAGCGATGCCCATTCCGTCCAGGAGATGGAGGGAGGCGTGGGTCTGATTAACGTTAACGAGCGGGTCAAATCGTTTTTCGGCGGTGCTTCGCGTCTGGCACTTGATAGCGAGCAAGGCCGGGGAACATGTCTCACCATCATCATATCGAAGGGGCGGCGGGTCAACGATGAGATTATTGATTGTGGATGATGAGCCGATTATTCTTGGGGGATTGGTCAAGGTCATCAAGGACGCGGCTCCCCTCGGTACCGAGGTGCGCGAGGCAGGCAACGCTTTTGAAGCGCTTGAAGTCATGAAAGGTTATATGCCGGATGTCACGGTTACGGATCTCCACATGCCGGAGAAAAACGGATTCGAGCTGATGGAGGAGGCCAAAGGGAGCGGCTTGTGTGACCGGTTTATTATCCTGACGGGCTACGACGATTTCGAATACGTAAGGAGAGCATTGCGCTGGGGCGTGGTGGACTATTTGCTGAAACCGCTTGACAAAAATGAGATTGCCGGGCTGCTGACGCATATCGATCAGGAGCTTCCTACCGAAGCCGATTCGGAATGCGAACGGCACACGAAACGTATTCTGGCTTATATAGAAAATCATTATATGAACGATCTTTCGCTGGATCATCTCGCCGAATTGATGAAACTTCATCCGAATTACATCAGCAGCTTGTTCAAGAAAGTGACGGGCGACACGTTTGTGAATTATTTGAACGCATTCCGAATCAAGGAGGCGCAGAAACTGCTGGGGACGCACCGGCATCTTTCCGTAAGCGAGATCGGACGGCGGGTCGGATTTGAGAACAAACATTATTTCACCAAAGTGTTTAAGAAGTATACGGGGATCACGCCGGGAGCATCCCGGACGTCAGAATAAAATGAAACGGAGGCGTTTCGATGCGCATTGACGCTCACCAGCATTTCTGGAAGATCGACAGGAACGATTACGGCTGGATCACGCCGGAAATGCCGGTGCTGTTCCGCGATTATGGGCCGTCCGACCTTGAACCGCATTTGCAAAAACACGGCATCGGCAAAACGATTTTGGTACAGGCGGCGCCAACGATGGAGGAAACCGAATTTATCCTTGAATTAAGCGAAACGGCCGACTTCGTCGCCGGTGTGGTCGGGTGGCTGGATCTTGAGAACCCATCCTACAAGAAACAGTATGAGCGGTTTTGCAAGCATCCGAAATTTATCGGGTTCCGCGTGATGATTCAGGAGATGGAGGACCCAAACACCGTATTATCACCCGCCTATATAGAAGCGCTTTCATACTTTGCGGAACAGGAAGTGCCGGTTGATTTGCTAGTACTGGCGAATCAACTGCCGCAGCTTATCCAATTGCTGGAGGTAATTCCCGGGCTTCGGGGCGTCGTCGACCATTTGGCGAAGCCGCCGATCGCTTCGGGGGTTCTGGAGCCGTGGAGGAGCCATATGGCGGAAATCGCCCGGTATCCGGGCATATACTGCAAGCTGTCCGGGATGGTGACGGAAGCCGATCATCAGGGTTGGAAAAAAGAAGATTTCACGGCGTACATTCATGAAACGCTTGATTTGTTCGGTCCCGAAAGGGTGATGTTCGGCAGCGATTGGCCCGTGTGTCTTCTGGCGGCAACTTATGATGAAGTCGTAGACATATTGCGGCAGGCATTGGAAGACCGGCTGCCGGCAGAAGCGATCGACGCTGTTTTCGGCGCCAACGCCGCGAAATTTTACAAATTGAATGAAATTTGAGATGGGAGGAACGTTTGCGATGAAATACAGAAAGTTGGGGAACACCGGGCTGAACGTGTCGGCGTTAAGCTTTGGGGCGTCTTCGCTGGGAGGCGTGTTCCGGGACGTTCGGAGGGATGAGGGGATACGTACGGTCCATACCGCCATCGACATGGGCATCAATCTGATAGACGTTTCGCCTTATTACGGCCTGACGAAGGCGGAAACCGTGCTGGGCGAAGCGCTGCGGGCGATTCCGAGGGACCGGTATATTCTGTCCACGAAAGCGGGGCGTTACGGGCAGGATGAATTTGATTTCTCGAAAAAGCGGGTGATTGACAGCGCGGAGGAAAGCATGCGGAGACTGGGGACGGATTATCTCGATATTTTGCTGCTGCACGACATCGAGTTCGGTTCGTTGGAGCAGGTGGTGGAGGAAGGGATTCCCGCGCTCGAACAGTTGAAAACATCCGGCAAAATCCGTTTCTTCGGCGTGTCCGGCTTGCCCTTGAAGATCTTCGAAGCGGTTTTGTCCCGTACCGCTCTGGATGTTATCTTATCGTACTGCCATTATTCGCTGAACGATACTACACTGCTTGGTCTTCTCCCGCTTTTGGAACGGCAGGGAACCGGTCTGATCAACGCGTCGCCGCTGTCCATGGGTTTGCTGAGCAACCGGGACGTGCCGGATTGGCATCCTGCGGGCGAGGACATCAAGGCCGCTTGCCGACGGGCCGCCGAACATTGCCGGAGCAAAGGAGCGGATATCGCGAAGCTGGCGGTTCAATTCTCCACGGCGGATGAACGTATACCGACGACGCTGGTCAGCACGGCAACTCCGGAAAATATCCGCAACAATATTTTGTGGACGGAAGAACCGATGGACGAATCCTTGCTGCGGGAAGTACTGGACATCCTGAAGCCGGTCGATGGCGCAACATGGCCGAGCGGACGCCCGGAATGGGGCGGAGATCCGGCCGGGCGGATCGGGGGGCGGTTCCAATGAAAGGCATCATCTGTGAGGAAGTGGGGCGGTTCGCGTTTCGGGAGGATCTGCCCGAGCCGCAAATTCGCGAGGGCGAGGCGATCGTAAGGATTCGGCGAATCGGCATTTGCGGAACCGACCTGCACGCGTACCGGGGCAATCAGCCTTATTTTACCTACCCGCGCGTGCTCGGCCACGAACTGGCCGGTACGATCGAGCAGATCGGCGACAACCGGGAAGGGCTGCAGGCCGGCGACCCGGTCAGCGTTATCCCGTACATGCATTGCGGCCATTGCCGGGCCTGCCTGAGCGGGAAAACGAACTGCTGCCAGCATATGAAGGTGCTGGGCGTTCATACGGACGGTGGGATGCGTGAGCGAATCGCCGTGCCCATATCGAGCCTCATCAAGACGGAAGGACTGACGATGGATCAGGCGGCGATGCTGGAGCCGCTGGCGATCGGCGCGCACGCCGTCCGCCGTTCGGGGCTTGGCGCCGGGGATCGGGCGCTCATCATCGGCGCCGGGCCGATCGGGCTTGGCGTGATGGCGATGGCCAGCTACGCCGGCGCGAAGGTAATCGCGATGGATGTGAACGACGAGCGTTTGGACTTCTGCAAGGGCTGGGCTGGTGCCGAGCATACGGTCAGCGCGCTCCGGGAGCCGAAGAAACGGCTGGCCGAGTTGACGGACGGCAGCTTCCCGGCATTCGTCATCGACGCAACCGGCAACGTCTCGTCCATGGAAAACGCCTTTGGACTAGTCGGTCATGGCGGCTCTTTGACCTACGTCGGACTGGTGAAAAGCACGATCACCTTCAACGATCCCGATTTTCACGCGCGCGAAATGACGCTTCAGGGCAGCCGAAACGCCACGCGCGAGGATTTCGGGCGGGTGTATGCGGCCATAACGGACGGCTCTATCGACATCGGCCGCTACATTACCCACCGAAGCGCGTTAGAAGACATGATCGGGCAGTTCGACAGTTGGCTGAAGCCTGAATCGAAAGTGATCAAAGCATTGGTGGAACTGGATTAACCGCAAACCATTTTTACGACGATCCGGTGGAATGGAGGAGGAACATGAAGAGTATCGCTGGTAGGGAAAGGAAGCACCGATTATGGTACAGAAAGCCCGCGTCGGAATGGAACGAGGCTTTGCCGATCGGAAACGGCCGCCTGGGCGCGATGATCTTTGGCGGTACGGCCGAGGAGCGGCTGCAGCTTAACGAGGATTCCGTTTGGTACGGGGGTCCGCGCGATCGCAACAACGAGGAGGCACTGGTCCATTTGCCCGAACTGCGCAAGCTGATTATGGAGGGACGGCTGAGGGAGGCGGAGGAGCTGGCAGAGATGACGATGGCCGGACTGCCCGAAACGCAGCGGCACTATTTGCCGCTCGGCGATTTGCTGCTGTCGTTCGGCCAGCACGGGAATCCGGCCGAAGATTACGAGCGGGAGCTTGATTTGGAGCGCGGAATATCCCGAGTCGCCTATCGAATCGGCGAGGTGCGGTATACCCGCGAGCTGTTTGCCAGTTACCCGGATCAGACCCTCGTCATCCGGATTTCCGCCGACAAGGAGAAGGCGGTATCTTTTAAGGCCCGGTTTAATCGGCAGAATTGGAGATACCTGGAGAAGTCGGAGAAATGGGAACAAGGCGGGCTGGTGATGCGCGGAGAGTGCGGGGGGAAGGGCGGCGGTTCTTTTTGCGCCGTCTTGAGAGCGATTCCGGAAGGCGGCACCTGTCGGACCCTGGGCGAATATCTGCTGGTGGAAGGAGCGGATGCGGTCACGCTGCTGCTTGCCGCAGGAACGACGTTCCGCTATCCGGATCCGGAGCTTTCCTGCAAACGACGGTTGGATCAGCTGAGCCGGACGCCTTACGCCGAACTGCTGGCCCGGCATGTCGCGGACTACCGCCAGCTTTTCGGGCGGGTCGGCCTGACGCTGCCGGAGAGCCCGGGCAAAGGCGCGCTGCCGACCGACGAAAGGCTGGAACTGCTCCGGAAGGGGGAAGAAGATGACGGACTGATCGCAACCTATTTTCAATTTGGTCGTTACCTGCTCATTTCCTCCAGCCGACCGGGCTCCCTGCCCGCAAATCTTCAAGGCATCTGGAATGACAGCTTTACCCCGCCCTGGGACAGCAAATTTACGATTAATATTAACGCGCAAATGAATTATTGGCCGGCGGAATCCTGCAATCTGGCGGAATGCCACGAGCCTTTGTTCGATTTGATTGAACGGATGCGGGAGCCCGGGCGGGTCACGGCCAGCGTAATGTACGGCTGTCGGGGGTTCACGGCGCACCACAATACGGATATTTGGGCGGACACGGCGCCGCAGGACTCGTATCTTCCAGCTTCCTTCTGGCCGATGGGCGCCGCCTGGTTGTGCCTGCATCTGTGGGAGCATTACCGGTTCAGCGAGGATCGTTCTTTTCTCGCGAAAGTGTATGAGACGATGAGGGAAGCGGCCTTGTTCCTGCTCGATTATTTGATCGAGGATGACGAAGGACGCCTGATTACTTGTCCGTCCGTCTCTCCGGAAAACAGCTACAAGCTGCCAAATGGCGAGACAGGGGTGCTCTGCGCCGGGGCTTCGATGGATTTTCAGATTATCCGAGCGTTGTTTGAGGCCTGCATCCGCAGTGCGGAAATCATCGGACGGGACGAGGTCTTCCGCGGGGAACTAGCCGCCGCCTTAAAGCGGCTGCCCCGACCGAGAATCGGCAAATACGGGCAAATTCAGGAATGGATGGAGGATTACGAGGAGGTGGAACCGGGGCACCGCCACATTTCCCACCTGTTTGCCCTTTATCCGGGCGAAGGGTTTAGTGTGGAGCGCGAGCCGGAGCTGGCCCAAGCCGCGCGGACGACGCTGGAACGCAGGCTGGCTAGCGGGGGCGGCCATACCGGCTGGAGCCGGGCATGGATTATCAATTTCTGGGCCAGACTGCAGGATGGGGGCAAGGCTTACGAGAACGTGAAGGCGCTGCTGGACCATTCCACGCTGCCCAACCTGTTCGACAACCACCCTCCGTTTCAAATCGACGGTAATTTCGGCGGGACGGCAGGGATTGCCGAAATGCTGCTGCAAAGTCACACCGGGGTAATCCGGCTGCTTCCCGCTTTGCCGGGCAGTTGGAGCGAGGGGAGCGTCACGGGACTTCGGGCGCGCGGGGGCTTTACCGTCGACTTCGCCTGGAAGGCCGGTTGTGTAACTGAAGCGGTGGTGACCTGCGCGGTTTCCGGCCCATGCCGCGTCGAAGCCCCCGGTCTTGGTACCGTTGAGTTTGAAGGAAGGGCAGGCCGTTCCTATACGTTCACCGAACCCCATAATATGGAGTTTTCGTGAAACTTCCCGATCATCGCCGCTGAACAGCCGTTCGGCGGCGATTTGTAGTTGAAGGGCTGAGACGACATCCGATATAATACGGGTCTGAGTTTGAATTTGGGTTGGGGTTGATATAGTTGAAGTGGATCATCGGTTTACGCAATATTAAGACAGGTCTGGCTATCTGCATTTGTATCCTGATATCGGCGATGTTAAAGCTGGAGTACCCCTTTTACGCGGCGATCGCCACGATCATTTCGATGGAGAATTCGGTAACCAATTCGTTTACGGCGGGCAAATACCGGACGATGGGCACGGTCGTCGGGGCGATCGTCGGCGCCGGCTTCGCTTTTATCGAGCCGGGAAACGCAGTTTATTGCGCCATCGGCGTGATGATCGTGATCTACGTTTGCAACCTGCTAAAATGGAACAAATCGGTTTCCATCGGCTGCATCGTTTTTCTTGCCATCATGCTTAATCTTCAACCAGGGGAGAGCCCGTTGTTCTATGGGATCAACCGGATTACGGATACTCTGATCGGGATCGCTGTCGCCGTGATCGTCAACTATGCCGTTTTTCCGCCCAAACATGAAGTCAGCCTGCACAAAGAACGCAAAGCGTTGGGCAGACGGATGGCCGATGTGTTTGGACAGATCGCCGGCCGCGGGGAACAGGTCGATCTCAAGAGACTTCGTTCCGAACTGGGTAACTTGGAGAAATATTACCGGCTGTGTAAAGACGAATTTCATCTAAAAAAAGACGTCGGTGACACGATGGAGCAAATCGGCGAGGAAATTGAATCCTACCGGCATATTTACGAGCATTTGATTATTTTGCGGCGGATCGTGGACGAGCATGGCTTGAAGTTCGCTGCAAATACAGAGGTTAAAGCGAAGTCCATGGATTGCGACCGTGCCGTTCAAACTCCAACCGCGGTCGAAGCGGCGGCTTATCCGGAAACAGACCTTGGGCGCAGGATAGCAATCGTCTACGATTACCACGTGAATTGGGTCTATAACAAAATGCAGGAGCTCGGACTGCCGGTCCCGCTTAAGCAAATGATCCGGCGGGTGGAAGTGCCGGAGTAGAATGCTTATTTTACTTGTTCTTATTCGTGAAATGACGGGTCGGGAATCGGGAGGATTGTTCTCAACATGCCGTTAACCCTGGCGAGTTCGTCGTAGGCTTCCCGCATCGCCAGACTAATTTTGAAGTACAGCACCATATCCCCCAAAAACAAAACGATTCGTTGTTCTGTTCGTTCTTCCACATCCGCAGACAAAAAGATCGCCGCTGTTTTGAAAAAAGGTTCACGGTCATCCGCTGCAACTTCTTTTACGGGTCCGAGCAAGCTCAATTCTTTCCTCAGAAACTCGCGCATGTCGTGAACGTTAAGGGTTTCGTAAAAAAGTCGGGTAATCGTTACATGAGATTGTCCGTCATGGGAAACAAGATGATCTTGCCGGGGTTTAGTGGAAATTTGGGCCGTATATTCGGGCAGTACATAGAAGTAATAACCTTGACTGCTGCTCATATAATAGGCCGTTTCGATCAGCGAATATCCGGTATCGATGCCTTTTGATTGCGGGAGAGCGGCGTTCCAATAAGGCAGGGGGATACACAAGTTTTGTCCGGGAATAAGGGCCTGGGGCGGGATGCCGGGATTAGCCGACATGAGTCTGTCCGGAGTTACTTTGACCCATTGCGACAATTCGTAATAGGTGTCCCCTTTTTGCAGGGTATAGTTCCAAAAATGAAGGCCGCAACGGCTCCGGTTGGGACGAGCAGATCCGTTGTGATGCACTGGCGATAGCTCATACGAAGGAATGCAGATGACTTGGCCGATCATCAGTCGATCCGGGTTGAGAAAAGGGTTGGCCTGAATCAGATTGGGCAAAGGGACTTGGAAGAAACGGGCGATACGGTAAAGGGTGTCTCCGGGTTTAACGGTATACGTGAAGGAACCTGGGGGACAGGTCCCGGTAGGGATACAGAGCTGCTGTCCCACATATAGAACATTCGGATCCTGAATGGACGGATTATAGTACAGGATGTCCTCCCAGTACACATTAAATTTATCGACTAAAGCTAACAAGGTATCCCCCGGCTGAACGGTATAGGGCATTCCCCAGGGGCATTGACTGATTGGGCGATACATATAAACTCTCCTTCGTTGTCGGGATGAGTTATTATATTCGCCTATTTTATTTTGGTGAGATGGGGTGCCCCCGGAAGCCGCCGTAAGGACTACTTCAGAATAAAATCGATAGATTCCTCTATCTCCTGACCGACTTTGAAATACAGGGTGTATTCGCCTGAAGGCCATGCCAAGTTTTTCAATCTCAGGGGATAAGCCGCTAAATCCTCGGTAACGCGAATGTCCTCTTTTTGGAGTACGGTTGAATCGCCCTTTTTGGTTACGTAAAGCTGTGAGACACGCAGATTCTTTTTCTTGTCTCCATCCGGGAAAATGGCCAGCGCGGTGAGCACGCCGTCATTTTTAAATTCCCTACCGTTATCACGCATCCTCGGGTATTCCTCGTTTACTTCTTTCCCTAATTGGAGGCCGTAATTTGAGCTTTGGCTTATCGCTTTAAACCCCGCGAACAGGCCGGCAAGCAGGACCATACCGGCGATGATGACCGCCGCGACAGTCAAAGTCTTTTTTTCACGAATTGGGATGCGCCTCCCCTACTGTCATATACCTTTATCCTAACATGCAAACCTGGAACAGGCACTCATCTACTCATCCGGATCATTTCTTTATAAGCGGGATAGTCATGAATCGCAATTCCGCCAAACCCGAAATGGTCCGCAAAAAAAGAGGATACCGTCCTTAACTGCTGGTTCATGTAATCCCGCCCCCCGTGATAGTAGGTAATTTCGTTCGGGATGCTGCCTCCGTTGGGAGGATTGGTCTCCGCGCCGATATATACCTTCTTTCCCTTTTTGGCCGCATAATCGATTTCCGCCTGGGTGGCGCGAATTTGCCGGTCGGCCGTGTTGCGGTATGCCATGATGGATACGGTGTCCACAATATCTATGACAAAATAGCTCAAAGGCTTTTTTTCTCCGCCGGTCTCAACAATGACCGGGTTTTCCCCTGTGGCGTACCACCACGGGATCGCCGCGTTGAATTCCAGGTTTTTGTCGTGCAGGGCAATTTGATTCGCGATTTTCTTTAGCACCTGAATAAATTGATAACTTACGGAGCCTCTTCTGGTTTTATATTCGGGGAGTGTATGGGGTTCGATATCATATTGAATACCGTCAAATTTCGTGGCCGGGTGCGACGTATTAAACAGAAGAACTTGACGAAGCTCTTCCAAAGCCTCGCGGTGATGGGTTTCCAGCGCCCAGTTGGCTCTTCCGACGAGCGCGAAAACGCGAATCCCGCTGGCGTGCGCACGCCGAATCAGCTCCTCGTAAGCAGCGGGTTGATCCGGCAGCGTCCTTCGGGTGCCGATAAACAGTAAATTGATTTCATGATCTTTTAGAAAACTCAATAACTGGGTGATCTTGTTCGAATCCGCGGCCGCTTCATAAAAGTCCCATACCCATAAAGCTTTGGTACGCCCGCTGTCCGCGTTCGCCGTGCTGGCCGTGTAAGGGGTTGAGCTCATCAGCAAGCAAACGGAGAAAAACAGGACGGTTGCCATTTTTTTCACTTGTTCTCTACTCCATTCTCTATATGTTTTCTTAACCAAAAACCAGATTATCATAAAATTGGAATTTGTCGAAAGGTCTGTTTGGACTAATCTAGTAGGTCGAATTTAGGGTGGGGTTCGTTAGAGCCAATGCTAGAATAAAGGTCTGGCAGGATACGAAAGGAGTGGACTTGGTGCAAGAAATGCGGTTGAAGCTAAAAACATATATGGACCGGTACTTGGAGTTATGGGATTTTTAAGCATATCGAGATTTATCCGGTAGTCGACGGGTTATTTGCGCGCAGATATAGCGATCAGATCGAACCTTACCGTTTTATCAAGAATGATAAGGGAGAGATGACGTTTTTCGGCTATCCCAAATTGGACTAGCGCCTCATCAGGCATCGTAGTAGGGGGAAATGGGAATAGGCTGTATTTAGTCCCACGGCGTTTAGGGTGCCTAGCTCTTTTCGGTAGTCTCTAACTCGAAAAAGATGCAAATCTGCAGGTATTTAAGCCGATCCACGGTGGAATGCGAGAAAAGATGCAAATCTGCAGGCTTTTCTAGCGATTTTAGAGAAGTGAGTCGGTTTCGTAGGAAATTCCTGCAGAATTGCAGGAATTTTCAAATTTTGGCCCCGAACAAGAAAAAAAGATGCAGATATGCAGGAATTTGAAGTTATCAAGGTTGTATGGAGGGCACACAGAACGGACAGGATGCTGACTTTTTTAAGACTCTTCGCCTCGGCGTAGGCGGGCTCAATTCTGCATGCACCCACTACAAATTTCCTAGGTTCTCGCTGCGCTGCAATAGCGGCCTTTTGGGCCATTATTCCGGCATTCGCCTCCATCGAGAAAACAGCGGTCAAACGAAGGGTCTAATGGCCGTACCCGCCTCCCTTAGGGTAGCGTCAAGAAGTTTGTGTAAGCAGTAGAATATTCATCAAGGGTAGATGAATGGGGGATTTGGTGGGGAGGGGAACCCTCCCCACCAAACTCCAGATCACGCTAGTTATCAGTATTGTTGTCAG